>NZ_SPQM01000080.1 GCF_004570345.1 Blastococcus sp. CT_GayMR20
AGCCGGCAGATCACAGAGCCGCTCATAGCTCCAGCAGGCCCTCGGGCGGGTCCACCACCACGAAACCGCCGGCGAGGTCCACGGTGGGCACGATCGCCGAGACGAAGGGGATCAGCGCGTCCGGGGCGCCCGGCCGGCGGACGACCAGCAGGTCCTGCGCCTCGTGCCGGACGGCCGTCACCTCGCCGAGCGCAGACCCGTCGGGCAGGCGGGCGGCGAGACCGACCAGCTGGTGGTCGTAGAACGAGTCGGGGTCCTCGATCTCGGGGAGATCGGCCACGTCGACCAGGAGTTCGGTGTTGCGGACGGCCTCGGCCGCCTCGCGGCTGTCGATCGGCTGACCGTCCCCGCCCTCGAGACCCAGCAGCAGGGTCGTGCCGTGCCAGTGCACGCGGGTGATCGTGATGGGACCGCGGTCGGCGGGGTCGGTGCGCAGGACCGCCCCGGGCACGAAGCGCAGGTCCGGGTCGTCGGTGCGCACCTCGACGGTCACGTCACCGCGGACACCGTGGGGCCGGCCGATGCGGCCGACCACCACGGTGTCGATGGGGTCGTGCGGGGCGCTCAAGAGGTTGTGCTCAGCGCCCGTCGGTGTCGACGACGTCGACCCGGAGGCCGCGACCGCCGACACCGGTCATGACCTGACGCAGCGCCTTGGCGGTGCGGCCGCCCCGGCCGATGACCTTGCCGAGGTCGTCGGGGTGCACCCGGATCTCGAGGGTCTTGCCGCGACGGTTGGTGAGCAGGTCGACGGTCACCTCTTCGGGATGGTCGACGATGCCCTTGACCAGGTGCTCGAGCGCCTCTTCGAGCACCTCTTACTCGGCAGGCGTCTCGGCGGGAGCCGGGGTCTCCTCGGCGGGAGCCTCGGCAGCCGGGGCCTCCGCGGCGGGAGTCTCGGCAGCAGCCTCGGGAGCCTCGGCGGGCGCCTCGGCGGCGGCGGCCTTCTTCGGCGCCGCCTTCTTCTTGGCGGTGGTCGCCTCGGTGGTCGGCTCGTCCATGCCGGCGCGGACGGCGGCCTCGTAGAGGGCCTTCTTGTCCGGCTTGGGCTCGGCCACCCGCATGGGCGGCGGCGCGGCCTCGCCCTTGAACTTCTGCCAGTCACCGGTGACCCGGAAGATGGCGGCGACGGCCTCGGTCGGCTGCGCGCCGACACCCAGCCAGTACTGCGCACGGTCGGAGTCCACCTCGATGTACGAGGGGTCCTCCTTGGGGTGGTACTTGCCGATCGTCTCGATCGAGCGGCCGTCACGCTTGGTGCGGGCGTCTGCGACGACGATGCGGTAGTACGGCGCGCGCATCTTGCCCAGGCGCATGAGCTTGATCTTGGTGGCCACGGTGGGTGGTGTACTCCTCGAACGCTGGATCGGTTGCTCGCCGGAGCGACGTGTGGGGGTACGCCGGGGCGGAGCCATGGACACGGGCCGCGACGGTGAGAGGGCCGCCGACAGTCGTGTTCGACCCGCCATTGTGCCAGACGCCGGAGAGCCGCCGTCCGGCCGTCCGATCGGCGGCCGCCTAATCGATCAGGACCGGGCCGTGCACCTGCGCGCCGCGCTGCGGCGTCCAGTCGATGAAGCCGTGCTCGAAGTTGCTCCGCCGCTTCCCGGTGCCGAACTCGTCACTCGTCGGGTACCCGAGGGGTCCCCGTTCGAAGCCGGTCCGCTCCCAGGCCGCCCGGATGGCGCCGTGGACCTCGTTGGCGCCGGTCTGCGGCGTCCAGTAGATCGAGGCCACCGGGCCACCTGCCAGCTGCATCGCCCGGAAGTGGTTGAACCGACCCCGGCCGTCGGGCGTGCCCAGCTCGTCGGTCACGGGGTAGCCGAACTGCTCCCGCCCGAGCGACTGCCACTTCTGCCCGATGGCGCCGAACACCACGAAGGCGCCGAGGTGGGGGTGCCAGCTGATGACCACGCCGTGGGCGAAGGTCTGGGCCCGCCCGACCCCGTCGAACGTCGGTCGTTCGACGTCCACGGCGGGGCCGGTGAACCGGTCGCCGCCGAGGGCCAGCCACTTGTCGCGGATCGCGCCGACGACGTCTGCCATGACACACCTCGCACCTGAAGGATGCGGGGAGATCCCGCGCCGTCACGCTAGGGATGCGCCGTCACCGTGGCGTCACACGGCTCCGGTCATCCCCGGACGGCGGCCAGCACGACGCTCGCGGCGTCGGCCACCGGCACCTCCTGGCGCTCCCCGGTGGCCCGGTCCCGAACCTCGATGGTCCCGTCGGCCACGCCGCGGCCGACGGTGACGATCGTCGGCATCCCGAGCAGCTCGGCGTCCTTGAACTTCACCCCGGGCGAGACCTTGGGCCGGTCGTCGAACAGGACCGTGAGCCCGGAAGCCACCAGCTCGGCCGACAGCGTCTCCGCGGCTTCGAAGATCGCCGGGTCCTTGCCGGTGGCGACGACGTGCACGTCGGCCGGGGCGACCTCGCGGGGCCAGCAGAGGCCGAGCTCGTCGTGGGTGGACTCGGCGATGGCCGCGACCGCGCGCGAGACGCCGATGCCGTAGGAGCCCATGGTCACCGTGACCAGCTTGCCGTTCTCGTCGAGCACCTTGAGGTCGAGCGCCTCGGCGTACTTGCGGCCCAGCTGGAAGATGTGCCCCATCTCCACGCCCCGGGCCAGCTCCAGCGGGCCGGATCCGTCGGGGGCCGGGTCGCCGGGCAGCACCTCGGCGGCCTCGATCACGCCGTCCCAGCCGAAGTCGCGGCCGGCCGTGAGGTCGAAGACGTGCTTGCCGGGCTCGTTTGCCCCGGTGATCCACCGGCTGCCGGGGACGATGCGGGGGTCGACGAGGTACCGGATCTTCGACTCGCTGTCGCTGCCCAGCGCCTGCGGGCCGATGTAGCCCTTCACGAGCACGGGGTGCTGGTCGAACTCGGTGAACGGCTCGACCTCCGCGGGCGCGACCTGCGCCTCCAACCGCTTGGCGTCGACCTCTCGGTCGCCGGGGATGCCGATGACCAGCGGCTCACGGGTGCCGTCGGGGTGCACGAGCGTGACGACGACGTTCTTCAGCGTCGAGGCCGCGGTGTAGCCGACGTCCGGGAACAACTCCTGGGCGACGGCGACGAGGGTCTCGATGGTCGGGGTGTCGGGAGTGTCCTCGACGTGCGCCTCGGGCAGGCCGTCCAGCGGGACCGCGTCCGGGACGACGGTCGTGACGGCCTCGACGTTCGCGGCGTAACCGCCGGGCGAGCGCACGAAGGTGTCCTCCCCGATCGACGTCGGGTGCAGGAACTCCTCGCTCTTCGAGCCGCCCATGGCGCCCGACATGGCCGAGACGATCACGTACTCCAGGCCCAGCCGGTCGAAGACCTTGATGTAGGCGTCGCGGTGCGCGGCGTAGGACCTGTCGAGGCCGGCGTCGTCGACGTCGAAGGAGTAGCTGTCCTTCATCGTGAACTCGCGGCCGCGGAACAGCCCGGCCCGCGGCCGTGCCTCGTCGCGGAACTTGGTCTGGATCTGGTACAGCGACAGCGGCAGGTCCTTGTACGACGAGTACAGGTCCTTCACCAGCAGGGTGAACATCTCCTCGTGGGTGGGGCCCAGGAGGAAGTCGTTGCCCCGGCGGTCCTGCAGCCGGAAGAGGTTGGGTCCGTACTCGGTCCACCGGTTGGTCGCCTCGTAGGGCTCGCGCGGCAGGAGTGCGGGGAAGTGCACCTCCTGCGCACCCATCGCGTCCATCTCCTCGCGGACGACGCGCTCGACGTTGCGGAAGACGCGGAAGCCCAGCGGCAGCCAGGTGAACCCGCCGGGCGCGGCCCGGCGGATATAGCCGCCGCGCACCAGCAGGCGGTGGCTGGGGACCTCGGCGTCGGCCGGGTCGTCACGCAGGGTTCGCAGGAACAGGGAGGACATCCGCAACAGCACGAGAGGAGTCTCCCAGGCCCGGCACGCCGTTTTCCGCGCCGGGCCCGCGAACCACGATCAGTCGTCCGAGCCGTGCCCGCCGCCGCCCCGGCCGGACGAGTCGTCGCCGCCGGAGTCGTCGGAGCCATGACCGGAGTTGTCGTCCCCGCCGGAGTCGTCCGAACCGGAGTTGCCCGATCCGTGGCCGGAGCTGTCGCCGTCGGAGTCGTCCCGGCCGGACGTGGAGCTCGGCGACCCGCTGGGGGTCGACGACGGAGAGCCCGAACCGTTCCCGTGCCCGCTGCCGTCGGCCCGCAGGCCCTCGTCGGAGAACTGCGGCACGCTGCCGACGCAGACGGTGTGCACCTCGACCTTGTGCGTGCCGTTCTTGAACTCCACCTCACCGGGCTCGTTCGAGTCGTCCACCCACCAGCCGGGTGCCGGCGCGCCGGCCAGGCTGGGCACGCCCCCGACGCACGAGGCGAAGACCGTGCCACCGACGGTCACGTACTCACCGGCGGTGGCACCGGGTGCCGGTGCGGTGGGGGTCGCCGAGGCGGTCGATGCGCCCGTCGTCGCCGCCGCCGGGGTGGTGCCCGGGGATGCCGACGCGTCGACCAGCGACACGGCCAGGAAGCCCAGGCCGACAGCGGCCGCCGCGGACGCGCTCCAGGCGGCTCCGAGGGCGATGGTTCTGTTCATGGCGCAGACCCTCCCGCGGCGAGGGTTAAGGCCACCCCAAGGCGGCGTCAAGGCGACGCACAGATGCTCCCCCGATGGGGTCGGATGCCCGCGAACCGGCCTCCGGCGGCGCTAGCGTCGCCGACGTGGCCCAGCTGCTGGTGGTGGAGGACGACGAGCGCATCCGCTCGGCGTTGATCCGTGCCCTGCGCGAGCGGGGCCATGCCGTGAGCTCGGCGGCGACCGCGCTGGACGGGCTGCGCCAGGCGGTGGACGAGCGCCCGGACCTCGTCGTCCTGGACCTGGGGCTGCCCGACCTCGACGGCCGGGAGCTGCTCCGGATGCTGCGGGCGGTCTCGGCGGTGCCGGTCATCGTGGCCACGGCCAGGGACGACGACGAGAGCGTGGTCCAGGCCCTGGACGCCGGCGCCGACGACTACGTGGTCAAGCCGTTCCCGGCCGGCCAGCTCGAGGCCCGGATCCGCGCCGTCCTGCGACGGGCTGCCGGCGTCGCCGACGCCGCGCTGGCGCCCGTGACGGTCGGCGACCTCGTCGTGGACCCGCGCAGCCGGCGGGTCACCCTCGCCGGCCGTGCGGTCGAGCTCTCGCCGAAGGAGTTCGACCTCCTCGCGCACCTCGCGGCGCGGGTGGGCACCGTGGTCTCCAAGCGGGAACTGCTCACCGAGGTGTGGCAGCTCCCCTACGGCGGGTCGGACAAGACCGTCGACGTCCACCTGTCGTGGCTGCGGCGCAAACTGGGTGAGTCCGCCGCCGAGCCCCGCCTGCTGGAGACGGTCCGGGGCGTCGGGGTGCGTCTCGCCGAGCCCGAGCCGTGAGACGGCGGATCACGCTGCTGGTGGCGGCGACGACGTCGATCGTGCTGCTCGCCTTCCTGCTGCCGGCGGCGTCGCTCGTCGCGAGGGTCGCCGAGGCCCGCGCGCTGGACGCCGCGCAGGCGCAGCTGCAGTTCCTGAGCCCCTCGGTGGGCCTGGACGGGCGGGAGCAGGTCGCGGCCCTGCTGATCGGCACGTCCGACGACCTGCGCACCGCCGTCCGGTGGACCGACGGTGCGTGGCTCGGCGATCCGGAGGACCCGGACGTCGAGGTCCCCGCCAGTCCCGAACGGGTGGAGGGCGACGCCGGCACCCTGCTGCTGCAGCCCGTCGAGCGCGTGGACGGGGGCACGGCACTCGTGCAGGTGTTCGTGCCGGCGGAGACCCTGCGCGCCGGGGTGACCCGCACCTGGCTCGTGCTCGCCGGGCTCGGTCTCGTGCTGCTGCTGCTCGCGCTCGTCGTCGCCGACCGGCTCGCGCGGACCATGACCCGCCCGGTGACCGACCTCGCGGCGGTCGCCCACCGGCTGGGCAGCGGGGACCTCGAGGCACGGGCCACCCCCGACGGCCCGCCGGAGGTCCGGGAGGTCGGGACGGCGGTCAACCGCCTGGCGGGCCGGATCGGCGAGCTGCTGGCCGCCGAGCGCGAGGGCGCGGCCGATCTGGCGCATCGGCTGCGGACGCCGCTCACCGCCCTGCGACTGGACGTCGAGGCGCTGCCGGCGGGCGACCGCGACCGGCTGCTGGACGACGTGGACGCGCTCAGCCGCGGCATCGACGAGGTGATCTCCGAGGCGCGGCGCAGCGTCCGGGAAGGGCTGGCGGCCGGCTGCGACGCGGCAGCGGTCGTGCGCGAGCGGGTGCGCTTCTGGTCCGTGCTGGCCGAGGAGGAGGACCGGCGGGTGACCGTCGACGTGCCCGCGGCACCGGCGCCGGTCCGGGTGTCGGCGGCCGACCTGGGTGCCGCGGTGGACGCCCTGCTCGGCAACGTCTTCGCGCACACACCGGAGGGGACGCCGGCGTCGGTCACGGTGCGGCCGGGGACGGCGGGCGGCGTGCAGCTGGTCGTCGCCGACTCCGGCCCGGGGATGGACGAGACGGCCGTCGAGCGGGGACGCAGCGGAGCGGGCTCGACCGGACTCGGCCTGGACATCGCCCGCCGGACGGCGGAGTCCTCGGGCGGGGGCTTCCGCGTCGCGTCGTCGTCCGCAGGCACGACGGTGACGCTGGACCTGGGGCCCCCGTCGTCCTAGCTCACCGCACGTGGTCCTGGCTCACCGTCGATGCTGAGCCAGGACCCCTGATGATCAGGTGACCTGATCATCAGGGGGGCCTAGGCGACGACCGCGCCCCTCAGCAGCATCCGCTGCGGTCGCTGCAACGTGTCCAGATCGCTGCGCGGGTCGGCGTCGTAGACGACGAGGTCCCCGGGCGCACCCTCCTCGATGCACGGCAGGCCGAGCCAGCTCCGCGCAGCCCACGAGGCCGCAGCCAGCGCCACCTCCGCGGGGAGGCCCGCCGCGTGCAGGGCCCTGACCTCGTCGGCGATCACACCGTGCTCGATGCCGCCCCCGGCATCGGTGCCGGCGAACACCGGCACGCCCGCCTCGAAGGCGGCCCGGACGACGGCCCCCGAGCCTGCGTACAGCCGGCGCATCGTGCTCGCGTAGGCGGGGAACCTCTTCTCCCCCGCCGCGGCGAAACCCGGGAAGTGCTCGACGTTGAGCAGCGTGGGGACGACGGCGGTGCCGCGGGCGGCCATCTCGCCGATGAGCTCCTCGGTGAGCCCCGTGCCGTGCTCGATGCAGTCGATGCCGGCGCCGATCAGGTCGGGGAGCGCGGCGGTGCCGAACGTGTGGGCGGTGACCCGGGCGCCCTCGGCGTGCGCCGCGGCGATCGCTGCCTCGAGAGCCTCCCGCGGCCACTCGGGCGCCAGGTCACCGACCCCGCGGTCGATCCAGTCACCGACGAGCTTGACCCAGCCGTCGCCGCGCCGGGCCTGCACGCGCACCTCGGCCGCCAGGTCGCCCGGATCGACCTCCACCGCGAGCTCGGGGATGTAACGGCGGTGGGCGGCGATGTGGCGGCCGGCGCGGATGATCCGCGGCAGGTCCGCCTCGTCGTCCAGCGGTCGGGTGTCGACCGGGGAACCGCAGTCGCGCAGGGCGAGCACACCGGCGGCGCGCTCGGTGAGCGCCTGCGTGCGGGCCGCGGCGAGGTTCTCGACGGGCCCGCCGCCGGAGGCGATGCCCACGTGGCAGTGGGCGTCCACGAGGCCCGGCAGCAGCCAGCCGCCACGGCTGACCGTCTCCGCGCCCGGCACGGGCTCGAACGTGATCCGCCCGTCGCGGACCCAGAGGTCGCGGTGCTCGCCCTCGGGGAGCACCACACCGGACAGGTGGAGCGCAGTCACCGGCCCGGCCGGTCGTCCTTGAACTGGTCGAAGTTCAGTTTCGTGAGGTCCGGCAGGCCCTGCCCCGGCGGAAGGCTCGGCATCCCGCCCGGCAGCCCGGGCAGACCGGCACCGGGGGGCAGGCCCGGGGCGCCCATCGGCCGACGCGCTGGGGCGGGACTCTTCTTGGCTCCAGCCTTCCCCTTGCCCTTCTTGCCCTTCTTGGGCTGGGCCTGCATCTGGCGGCCGCGCTGCTTCTTCGACATCGGGCCCATGCCGGGCAGCCCCATGCTGCCGGCCATCTGGCTCATCATCTTCTGGGCCTGGACGAAGCGCTCCAGCAGCTGGTTGACGTCGGTCACGCTGACACCGGAGCCGTTCGCGATCCGGACCCGCCGGGACGCGTTGATGATCTTGGAGTTGGCGCGCTCGGCCGGCGTCATCGACTGGATGATCGCTGCGGTGCGGTCGAGGTCGCGGTCGTCGACCTGCTTGAGCTGATCCTTCATCGCGCCCGCGCCAGGGAGCATGCCGAGCAGGTTGGCGATGGGGCCCATCTTGCGGATCGCCATCATCTGTTCGAGGAAGTCCTCGAGCGTGAAGCCCTCGCGGGAGGCGAGCTTGCCGGCCATGCGCTCGGCCTGGTCGGCGTCGAAGGTCTTCTCGGCCTGCTCGATGAGCGTGAGGACGTCACCCATCCCGAGGATGCGCGAGGCCATCCGCTCCGGGTGGAAGACGTCGAAGTCGTCGAGCTTCTCGCCGGTGGACGCGAACATGATCGGCTGACCGGTCACGTGGCGCACCGAGAGCGCGGCACCACCCCGGGCGTCGCCGTCGAGCTTGGTGAGGACGACGCCGGAGAACCCGACGCCCTCCTGGAAGGCCGTCGCCGTGGTGACGGCGTCCTGGCCGATCATCGCGTCGACGACGAACAGGGTCTCGTCCGGCTGGACGGCGTCGCGGATGCCGGCGGCCTGCGCCATCAGCTCGGCGTCGATGCCCAGGCGGCCGGCCGTGTCGACGACGACGACGTCGTGCATGGTGCGGCGGGCGTGCTCGATCGAGTCCGCGGCCACCCGGATCGGGTCGCCGACGCCGTTGCCGGGCTCGGGGGCGTAGACGTCGACGCCGGCCTGGCCCGCCACGACCGACAGCTGCTGGACGGCGTTGGGGCGCTGGAGGTCGGCCGCGACGAGCAGCGGGGTGTGGCCCTGGCTCTTCAGCCAGCGGCCGAGCTTGCCGGCCAGGGTCGTCTTACCGGAGCCCTGCAGACCCGCGAGCATGATGACCGTCGGCGCCTGCTTGGCGTAGCGCAGCCGCCGGGTCTCACCGCCGAGGATCTGGATGAGCTCCTCGTTGACGATCTTGATGACCTGCTGCGCGGGGTTCAGCGCACCGGACACCTCGGCGCCGGTCGCGCGCTCCTTGACCGAGGCGATGAAGGCCCGGACGACGGGCAGGGCGACGTCGGCCTCGAGCAGTGCGATGCGGATCTCGCGCGCGGTGGCGTCGACGTCGGCATCGGTGAGCCGGCCCTTGCCCCGCAGGCCGGTGAAGACCTTGTCCAGGCGGTCGGAGAGGGTCTCGAACACAGCACGTCCTCAGAAAGTCACGGGCGCGAGAACAGTCGCGCCGTCCGACTCCGAGGGTATCGAGGAGCTAGGCGGCCTGTCGCAGGCGCAGTACCTCGGTGACGACCCCGACGTCCCCGACGAAGAACGCCGAGCCGCAGTCGGCGCAGACCCACTCGGGGCACTCGCCGCCGTCGACGGTGTGGCCGTCGGTGCACGGCGGCTGCACGAACACCGCGATCTCACCGCAGGGCGGGCAGGGCCACAGTCGGCTGTCCATGTGGGCTCCTCTCGGCAGGGGGAACGTTCCGTCCCGGTCCGTTCGACCGTCGCACGCCCTACTGACAGAACCGCGGACCTCACCCGGTGTGTCGGCCTACCGGTGGAGTTCCGGGGCCGCCTGACCGCGGGTGACCGCCAGGAGTGCGGCCTCCACCCGCTCGCGCTGCTCGGCGTCGACCGCCTCGCCGGACGGGTTGCAGACGTAGAAGCTGTCCACCGCGTCGCCACCCAGGGTCTCGATCCGGGCGGAGGTGACGTCGAGCCCCTCCCCCGTGATCGCCGCCGTCAGCCGGTACAGCAGTCCCGCCCGGTCGCCGGCGCGGACCTCGACGATGCCCGTCGCCGCTCCGCTGACCTCCCCGTTGTGCCACGAGACCCGCGGCGGGGACGACCGGACGCCGTCCTGGCGGTAGTCGGCCTCCCGTTGCCGGAGCCGCTCGGCGAGCGGCAGCGTGCCCTCCAGGGCCGCCCGCACGGCGTCGGCGAGGATCTCCGGCACCGGCGCGCGGCCGAACCGCGGGCGGACGGCGAACACGCCCGTCCCGTAGCCGTCCTCCACCGTCATCTTCGCGGCGCGGACGTCGAGCTGGTTGAGCGCCAGGACCCCGGCGCAGGTGCTGAGCAGGCCGGACCGGTCGGGGGCGCCGATCGTGACCTGCTGGCCGTCGGCGACGTCCTCGATGCCGACCGTGACGGCGCCGCCCGCCACGTCGAGGGGCGGCGCGCTGACCTGCGGCGTCGTCGGGTGCAGCACCGGCTCCGGCTCGGGCATCGGCCCGCCGCCGAGCTTGGCCTGAACGCGGGCCACCAGGGCGGCCACGAGGTGCGCCTTCCACGGCGACCACGCCGAGGTGCTGGTCGCGGCGCCGTCGGCCTGGGCCAGGGCGTGCAGCAGCTGGAGGACGGCGGTGTCGGAGCCGATCGTCGCCGCGACGCGGTCGATGGTGGCCGGGTCGTCGATGTCGCGCCGGGTGGCCGTGTCGGGCAGCAGCAGGTGGTGGCGCACCAGGACCGCGAGCGTCGCGACGTCGGCCTCCGAGAAGCCCATCCGCGTGCCGATCTCCGCCGCGATCGGCTCCCCCACCTCGCTGTGGTCGCCCGGCCAGCCCTTGCCGATGTCGTGCACGAGCGCGGCGACCAGCAGCAGGTCCGGCCGGTCGACGTCACGGGTGAGCTCCGCGGCCGCGGCCGCCGCCTCGACCAGGTGCCGGTCGACGGTGTAGCGGTGCCAGGGGTGACGCTGCGGCATGGAGCGCACGCGGTCCCACTCCGGGATCAACCGGGAGAGCAGCCCCTCCTGATCCAGCTGCTCGAGGACGGCGACCGCCGGACGGCCGCTGGCCAGCAGCCGGAGGAAGGACCAGCGGACCTCCGGCGGCCACGGCTCGGGCATCGGCGGGCTGTGCACCGCGAGGACCTTGAGCGTGTAGGGGGAGAGCAGCAGGTCCGCCCGAGCCGCAGCGGCGGCGGCACGCAGCAGCAGTCCGGGGTCCCCGGCGGGACGCGCGTCCCGCGCGAGGTCAGCCTCGCCGGCCGGCGGCTCGCCTTCGTCGCCGACGAGACCTGGCGGCGGGTGGAGGCGTCGCTCGTCCGTCGTCCGCGGGGCCGCTACCGCCGGGTGCGCCGGGAGCCGCTCGCCGAGGGCGTCGTCCGCCAGGGCGACGAGGTGGTGCTCGCGCGGGACGCGCGTCCCGCCGGGGACCCCGGACTGCTGCTGCGTGCCGCCGCCGCTGCGGCTCGGGCGGACCTGCTGCTCTCCCCCTACACGCTCAAGGTCCTCGCGGTGCACAGCCCGCCGATGCCCGAGCCGTGGCCGCCGGAGGTCCGCTGGTCCTTCCTCCGGCTGCTGGCCAGCGGCCGTCCGGCGGTCGCCGTCCTCGAGCAGCTGGATCAGGAGGGGCTGCTCTCCCGGTTGATCCCGGAGTGGGACCGCGTGCGCTCCATGCCGCAGCGTCACCCCTGGCACCGCTACACCGTCGACCGGCACCTGGTCGAGGCGGCGGCCGCGGCCGCGGAGCTCACCCGTGACGTCGACCGGCCGGACCTGCTGCTGGTCGCCGCGCTCGTGCACGACATCGGCAAGGGCTGGCCGGGCGACCACAGCGAGGTGGGGGAGCCGATCGCGGCGGAGATCGGCACGCGGATGGGCTTCTCGGAGGCCGACGTCGCGACGCTCGCGGTCCTGGTGCGCCACCACCTGCTGCTGCCCGACACGGCCACCCGGCGCGACATCGACGACCCGGCCACCATCGACCGCGTCGCGGCGACGATCGGCTCCGACACCGCCGTCCTCCAGCTGCTGCACGCCCTGGCCCAGGCCGACGGCGCCGCGACCAGCACCTCGGCGTGGTCGCCGTGGAAGGCGCACCTCGTGGCCGCCCTGGTGGCCCGCGTTCAGGCCAAGCTCGGCGGCGGGCCGATGCCCGAGCCGGAGCCGGTGCTGCACCCGACGACGCCGCAGGTCAGCGCGCCGCCCCTCGACGTGGCGGGCGGCGCCGTCACGGTCGGCATCGAGGACGTCGCCGACGGCCAGCAGGTCACGATCGGCGCCCCCGACCGGTCCGGCCTGCTCAGCACCTGCGCCGGGGTCCTGGCGCTCAACCAGCTCGACGTCCGCGCCGCGAAGATGACGGTGGAGGACGGCTACGGGACGGGCGTGTTCGCCGTCCGCCCGCGGTTCGGCCGCGCGCCGGTGCCGGAGATCCTCGCCGACGCCGTGCGGGCGGCCCTGGAGGGCACGCTGCCGCTCGCCGAGCGGCTCCGGCAACGGGAGGCCGACTACCGCCAGGACGGCGTCCGGTCGTCCCCGCCGCGGGTCTCGTGGCACAACGGGGAGGTCAGCGGAGCGGCGACGGGCATCGTCGAGGTCCGCGCCGGCGACCGGGCGGGACTGCTGTACCGGCTGACGGCGGCGATCACGGGGGAGGGGCTCGACGTCACCTCCGCCCGGATCGAGACCCTGGGTGGCGACGCGGTGGACAGCTTCTACGTCTGCAACCCGTCCGGCGAGGCGGTCGACGCCGAGCAGCGCGAGCGGGTGGAGGCCGCACTCCTGGCGGTCACCCGCGGTCAGGCGGCCCCGGAACTCCACCGGTAGGCCGACACACCGGGTGAGGTCCGCGGTTCTGTCAGTAGGGCGTGCGACGGTCGAACGGACCGGGACGGAACGTTCCCCCTGCCGAGAGGAGCCCACATGGACAGCCGACTGTGGCCCTGCCCGCCCTGCGGTGAGATCGCGGTGTTCGTGCAGCCGCCGTGCACCGACGGCCACACCGTCGACGGCGGCGAGTGCCCCGAGTGGGTCTGCGCCGACTGCGGCTCGGCGTTCTTCGTCGGGGACGTCGGGGTCGTCACCGAGGTACTGCGCCTGCGACAGGCCGCCTAGCTCCTCGATACCCTCGGAGTCGGACGGCGCGACTGTTCTCGCGCCCGTGACTTTCTGAGGACGTGCTGTGTTCGAGACCCTCTCCGACCGCCTGGACAAGGTCTTCACCGGCCTGCGGGGCAAGGGCCGGCTCACCGATGCCGACGTCGACGCCACCGCGCGCGAGATCCGCATCGCACTGCTCGAGGCCGACGTCGCCCTGCCCGTCGTCCGGGCCTTCATCGCCTCGGTCAAGGAGCGCGCGACCGGCGCCGAGGTGTCCGGTGCGCTGAACCCCGCGCAGCAGGTCATCAAGATCGTCAACGAGGAGCTCATCCAGATCCTCGGCGGTGAGACCCGGCGGCTGCGCTACGCCAAGCAGGCGCCGACGGTCATCATGCTCGCGGGTCTGCAGGGCTCCGGTAAGACGACCCTGGCCGGCAAGCTCGGCCGCTGGCTGAAGAGCCAGGGCCACACCCCGCTGCTCGTCGCGGCCGACCTCCAGCGCCCCAACGCCGTCCAGCAGCTGTCGGTCGTGGCGGGCCAGGCCGGCGTCGACGTCTACGCCCCCGAGCCCGGCAACGGCGTCGGCGACCCGATCCGGGTGGCCGCGGACTCGATCGAGCACGCCCGCCGCACCATGCACGACGTCGTCGTCGTCGACACGGCCGGCCGCCTGGGCATCGACGCCGAGCTGATGGCGCAGGCCGCCGGCATCCGCGACGCCGTCCAGCCGGACGAGACCCTGTTCGTCGTCGACGCGATGATCGGCCAGGACGCCGTCACCACGGCGACGGCCTTCCAGGAGGGCGTCGGGTTCTCCGGCGTCGTCCTCACCAAGCTCGACGGCGACGCCCGGGGTGGTGCCGCGCTCTCGGTGCGCCACGTGACCGGTCAGCCGATCATGTTCGCGTCCACCGGCGAGAAGCTCGACGACTTCGACGTCTTCCACCCGGAGCGGATGGCCTCGCGCATCCTCGGGATGGGTGACGTCCTCACGCTCATCGAGCAGGCCGAGAAGACCTTCGACGCCGACCAGGCCGAGCGCATGGCCGGCAAGCTCGCCTCCCGCGAGGGCTTCACGCTCGAGGACTTCCTCGAACAGATGATGGCGATCCGCAAGATGGGCCCCATCGCCAACCTGCTCGGCATGCTCCCTGGCGCGGGCGCGATGAAGGATCAGCTCAAGCAGGTCGACGACCGCGACCTCGACCGCACCGCAGCGATCATCCAGTCGATGACGCCGGCCGAGCGCGCCAACTCCAAGATCATCAACGCGTCCCGGCGGGTCCGGATCGCGAACGGCTCCGGTGTCAGCGTGACCGACGTCAACCAGCTGCTGGAGCGCTTCGTCCAGGCCCAGAAGATGATGAGCCAGATGGCCGGCAGCATGGGGCTGCCCGGCATGGGCCCGATGTCGAAGAAGCAGCGCGGCCGCCAGATGCAGGCCCAGCCCAAGAAGGGCAAGAAGGGCAAGGGGAAGGCTGGAGCCAAGAAGAGTCCCGCCCCAGCGCGTCGGCCGATGGGCGCCCCGGGCCTGCCCCCCGGTGCCGGTCTGCCCGGGCTGCCGGGCGGGATGCCGAGCCTTCCGCCGGGGCAGGGCCTGCCGGACCTCACGAAACTGAACTTCGACCAGTTCAAGGACGACCGGCCGGGCCGGTGACTGCGCTCCACCTGTCCGGTGTGGTGCTCCCCGAGGGCGAGCACCGCGACCTCTGGGTCCGCGACGGGCGGATCACGTTCGAGCCCGTGCCGGGCGCGGAGACGGTCAGCCGTGGCGGCTGGCTGCTGCCGGGCCTCGTGGACGCCCACTGCCACGTGGGCATCGCCTCCGGCGGCGGGCCCGTCGAGAACCTCGCCGCGGCCCGCACGCAGGCGCTCACCGAGCGCGCCGCCGGTGTGCTCGCCCTGCGCGACTGCGGTTCCCCGGTCGACACCCGACCGCTGGACGACGAGGCGGACCTGCCGCGGATCATCCGCGCCGGCCGCCACATCGCCGCCCACCGCCGTTACATCCCCGAGCTCGCGGTGGAGGTCGATCCGGGCGACCTGGCGGCCGAGGTGCGCGTGCAGGCCCGGCGCGGCGACGGCTGGGTCAAGCTCGTCGGTGACTGGATCGACCGCGGGGTCGGTGACCTGGCGCCCGAGTGGCCGCGGGAGGCTCTCGAGGCAGCGATCGCCGCGGCGCACGCCGAGGGCGCCCGGGTCACCGCCCACACGTTCGGCACCGCCGCGCTCCCCGACCTGATCGGCGCCGGCATCGACTGCATCGAGCACGGCACGGGGCTCACCGAGGAGCTCATCGGCGAGATGGCCGCCCGCGGCACCGCCGTCGTCCCCACGCTGCTCAACGTCGAGCACTTCCCGGGTTTCGCCGCGGCGGGGGAGAAGAGGTTCCCCGCCTACGCGAGCACGATGCGCCGGCTGTACGCAGGCTCGGGGGCCGTCGTCCGGGCCGCCTTCGAGGCGGGCGTGCCGGTGTTCGCCGGCACCGATGCCGGGGGCGGCATCGAGCACGGTGTGATCGCCGACGAGGTCAGGGCCCTGCACGCGGCGGGCCTCCCCGCGGAGGTGGCGCTGGCTGCGGCCTCGTGGGCTGCGCGGAGCTGGCTCGGCCTGCCGTGCATCGAGGAGGGTGCGCCCGGGGACCTCGTCGTCTACGACGCCGACCCGCGCAGCGATCTGGACACGTTGCAGCGACCGCAGCGGATGCTGCTGAGGGGCGCGGTCGTCGCCTAGGCCCCCCTGATGATCAGGTCACCTGATCATCAGGGGTCCTGGCTCAGCATCGACGGTGAGCCAGGACCACGTGCGGTGAGCTAGGACGACGGGGGCCCCAGGTCCAGCGTCACCGTCGTGCCTGCGGACGACGACGCGACGCGGAAGCCCCCGCCCGAGGACTCCGCCGTCCGGCGGGCGATGTCCAGGCCGAGTCCGGTCGAGCCCGCTCCGCTGCGTCCCCGCTCGACGGCCGTCTCGTCCATCCCCGGGCCGGAGTCGGCGACGACCAGCTGCACGCCGCCCGCCGTCCCCGGCCGCACCGTGACCGACGCCGGCGTCCCCTCCGGTGTGTGCGCGAAGACGTTGCCGAGCAGGGCGTCCACCGCGGCACCCAGGTCGGCCGCCGACACCCGGACCGGCGCCGGTGCCGCGGGCACGTCGACGGTCACCCGCCGGTCCTCCTCCTCGGCCAGCACGGACCAGAAGCGCACCCGCTCGCGCACGACCGCTGCCGCGTCGCAGCCGGCCGCCAGCCCTTCCCGGACGCTGCGCCGCGCCTCGGAGATCACCTCGTCGATGCCGCGGCTGAGCGCGTCCACGTCGTCCAGCAGCCGGTCGCGGTCGCCCGCCGGCAGCGCCTCGACGTCCAGTCGCAGGGCGGTGAGCGGCGTCCGCAGCCGATGCGCCAGATCGGCCGCGCCCTCGCGCTCGGCGGCCAGCAGCTCGCCGATCCGGCCCGCCAGGCGGTTGACCGCCGTCCCGACCTCCCGGACCTCCGGCGGGCCGTCGGGGGTGGCCCGTGCCTCGAGGTCCCCGCTGCCCAGCCGGTGGGCGACCGCCGCGAGGTCGGTCACCGGGCGGGTCATGGTCCGCGCGAGCCGGTCGGCGACGACGAGCGCGAGCAGCAGCAGCACGAGACCGAGCCCGGCGAGCACGAGCCAGGTGCGGGTCACCCCGGCGCGCAGGGTCTCCGCCGGCACGAACACCTGCACGAGTGCCGTGCCCCCGTCCACGCGCTCGACGGGCTGCAGCAGCAGGGTGCCGGCGTCGCCCTCCACCCGTTCGGGACTGGCGGGGACCTCGACGTCCGGGTCCTCCGGATCGCCGAGCCACGCACCGTCGGTCCACCGGACGGCGGTGCGCAGGTCGTCGGACGTGCCGATCAGCAGGGCCGCGACCTGCTCCCGCCCGTCCAGGCCCACCGAGGGGCTCAGGAACTGCAGCTGCGCCTGCGCGGCGTCCAGCGCGCGGGCCTCGGCGACCCTCGCGACGAGCGACGCCGCCGGCAGCAGGAAGGCGAGCAGCACGATCGACGTCGTCGCCGCCACCAGCAGCGTGATCCGCCGTCTCACGGCTCGGGCTCGGCGAGACGCACCCCGACGCCCCGGACCGTCTCCAGCAGGCGGGGCTCGGCGGCGGACTCACCCAGTTTGCGCCGCAGCCACGACAGGTGGACGTCGACGGTCTTGTCCGACCCGCCGTAGGGGAGCTGCCACACCTCGGTGAGCAGTTCCCGCTTGGAGACCACGGTGCCCACCCGCGCCGCGAGGTGCGCGAGGAGGTCGAACTCCTTCGGCGAGAGCTCGACCGCACGGCCGGCGAGGGTGACCCGCCGGCTGCGCGGGTCCACGACGAGGTCGCCGACCGTCACGGGCGCCAGCGCGGCGTCGGCGACGCCGGCAGCCCGTCGCAGGACGGCGCGGATCCGGGCCTCGAGCTGGCCGGCCGGGAACGGCTTGACCACGTAGTCGTCGGCGCCGGCGTCCAGGGCCTGGACCACGCTCTCGTCGTCGTCCCTGGCCGTGGCCACGATGACCGGCACCGCCGAGACCGCCCGCAGCATCCGGAGCAGCTCCCGGCCGTCGAGGTCGGGCAGCCCCAGGTCCAGGACGACGAGGTCCGGGCGCTCGTCCACCGCCTGGCGCAGCCCGTCCAGCGCGGTCGCCGCCGAGCTCACGGCATGGCCCCGCTCGCGCAGGGC
Source organism: Blastococcus sp. CT_GayMR20 (assembly GCF_004570345.1). The sequence goes on from NZ_SPQM01000080.1 coordinate 17,686, forward strand.
ACGGATCAACGCCGAGCGGATGCGCTCGTCGTCCTCCACCACCAGCAGCTGGGCCACGTCGGCGACGCTAGCGCCGCCGGAGGCCGGTTCGCGGGCATCCGACCCCATCGGGGGAGCATCTGTGCGTCGCCTTGACGCCGCCTTGGGGTGGCCTTAACCCTCGCCGCGGGAGGGTCTGCGCCATGAACAGAACCATCGCCCTCGGAGCCGCCTGGAGCGCGTCCGCGGCGGCCGCTGTCGGCCTGGGCTTCCTGGCCGTGTCGCTGGTCGACGCGTCGGCATCCCCGGGCACCACCCCGGCGGCGGCGACGACGGGCGCATCGACCGCCTCGGCGACCCCCACCGCACCGGCACCCGGTGCCACCGCCGGTGAGTACGTGACCGTCGGTGGCACGGTCTTCGCCTCGTGCGTCGGGGGCGTGCCCAGCCTGGCCGGCGCGCCGGCACCCGGCTGGTGGGTGGACGACTCGAACGAGCCCGGTGAGGTGGAGTTCAAGAACGGCACGCACAAGGTCGAGGTGCACACCGTCTGCGTCGGCAGCGTGCCGCAGTTCTCCGACGAGGGCCTGCGGGCCGACGGCAGCGGGCACGGGAACGGTTCGGGCTCTCCGTCGTCGACCCCCAGCGGGTCGCCGAGCTCCACGTCCGGCCGGGACGACTCCGACGGCGACAGCTCCGGCCACGGATCGGGCAACTCCGGTTCGGACGACTCCGGCGGGGACGACAACTCCGGTCATGGCTCCGACGACTCCGGCGGCGACGACTCGTCCGGCCGGGGCGGCGGCGGGCACGGCTCGGACGACTGATCGTGGTTCGCGGGCCCGGCGCGGAAAACGGCGTGCCGGGCCTGGGAGACTCCTCTCGTGCTGTTGCGGATGTCCTCCCTGTTCCTGCGAACCCTGCGTGACGACCCGGCCGACGCCGAGGTCCCCAGCCACCGCCTGCTGGTGCGCGGCGGCTATATCCGCCGGGCCGCGCCCGGCGGGTTCACCTGGCTGCCGCTGGGCTTCCGCGTCTTCCGCAACGTCGAGCGCGTCGTCCGCGAGGAGATGGACGCGATGGGTGCGCAGGAGGTGCACTTCCCCGCACTCCTGCCGCGCGAGCCCTACGAGGCGACCAACCGGTGGACCGAGTACGGACCCAACCTCTTCCGGCTGCAGGACCGCCGGGGCAACGACTTCCTCCTGGGCCCCACCCACGAGGAGATGTTCACCCTGCTGGTGAAGGACCTGTACTCGTCGTACAAGGACCTGCCGCTGTCGCTGTACCAGATCCAGACCAAGTTCCGCGACGAGGCACGGCCGCGGGCCGGGCTGTTCCGCGGCCGCGAGTTCACGATGAAGGACAGCTACTCCTTCGACGTCGACGACGCCGGCCTCGACAGGTCCTACGCCGCGCACCGCGACGCCTACATCAAGGTCTTCGACCGGCTGGGCCTGGAGTACGTGATCGTCTCGGCCATGTCGGGCGCCATGGGCGGCTCGAAGAGCGAGGAGTTCCTGCACCCGACGTCGATCGGGGAGGACACCTTCGTGCGCTCGCCCGGCGGTTACGCCGCGAACGTCGAGGCCGTCACGACCGTCGTCCCGGACGCGGTCCCGCTGGACGGCCTGCCCGAGGCGCACGTCGAGGACACTCCCGACACCCCGACCATCGAGACCCTCGTCGCCGTCGCCCAGGAGTTGTTCCCGGACGTCGGCTACACCGCGGCCTCGACGCTGAAGAACGTCGTCGTCACGCTCGTGCACCCCGACGGCACCCGTGAGCCGCTGGTCATCGGCATCCCCGGCGACCGAGAGGTCGACGCCAAGCGGTTGGAGGCGCAGGTCGCGCCCGCGGAGGTCGAGCCGTTCACCGAGTTCGACCAGCACCCCGTGCTCGTGAAGGGCTACATCGGCCCGCAGGCGCTGGGCAGCGACAGCGAGTCGAAGATCCGGTACCTCGTCGACCCCCGCATCGTCCCCGGCAGCCGGTGGATCACCGGGGCAAACGAGCCCGGCAAGCACGTCTTCGACCTCACGGCCGGCCGCGACTTCGGCTGGGACGGCGTGATCGAGGCCGCCGAGGTGCTGCCCGGCGACCCGGCCCCCGACGGATCCGGCCCGCTGGAGCTGGCCCGGGGCGTGGAGATGGGGCACATCTTCCAGCTGGGCCGCAAGTACGCCGAGGCGCTCGACCTCAAGGTGCTCGACGAGAACGGCAAGCTGGTCACGGTGACCATGGGCTCCTACGGCATCGGCGTCTCGCGCGCGGTCGCGGCCATCGCCGAGTCCACCCACGACGAGCTCGGCCTCTGCTGGCCCCGCGAGGTCGCCCCGGCCGACGTGCACGTCGTCGCCACCGGCAAGGACCCGGCGATCTTCGAAGCCGCGGAGACGCTGTCGGCCGAGCTGGTGGCTTCCGGGCTCACGGTCCTGTTCGACGACCGGCCCAAGGTCTCGCCCGGGGTGAAGTTCAAGGACGCCGAGCTGCTCGGGATGCCGACGATCGTCACCGTCGGCCGCGGCGTGGCCGACGGGACCATCGAGGTTCGGGACCGGGCCACCGGGGAGCGCCAGGAGGTGCCGGTGGCCGACGCCGCGAGCGTCGTGCTGGCCGCCGTCCGGGGATGACCGGAGCCGTGTGACGCCACGGTGACGGCGCATCCCTAGCGTGACGGCGCGGGATCTCCCCGCATCCTTCAGGTGCGAGGTGTGTCATGGCAGACGTCGTCGGCGCGATCCGCGACAAGTGGCTGGCCCTCGGCGGCGACCGGTTCACCGGCCCCGCCGTGGACGTCGAACGACCGACGTTCGACGGGGTCGGGCGGGCCCAGACCTTCGCCCACGGCGTGGTCATCAGCTGGCACCCCCACCTCGGCGCCTTCGTGGTGTTCGGCGCCATCGGGCAGAAGTGGCAGTCGCTCGGGCGGGAGCAGTTCGGCTACCCCGTGACCGACGAGCTGGGCACGCCCGACGGCCGGGGTCGGTTCAACCACTTCCGGGCGATGCAGCTGGCAGGTGGCCCGGTGGCCTCGATCTACTGGACGCCGCAGACCGGCGCCAACGAGGTCCACGGCGCCATCCGGGCGGCCTGGGAGCGGACCGGCTTCGAACGGGGACCCCTCGGGTACCCGACGAGTGACGAGTTCGGCACCGGGAAGCGGCGGAGCAACTTCGAGCACGGCTTCATCGACTGGACGCCGCAGCGCGGCGCGCAGGTGCACGGCCCGGTCCTGATCGATTAGGCGGCCGCCGATCGGACGGCCGGACGGCGGCTCTCCGGCGTCTGGCACAATGGCGGGTCGAACACGACTGTCGGCGGCCCTCTCACCGTCGCGGCCCGTGTCCATGGCTCCGCCCCGGCGTACCCCCACACGTCGCTCCGGCGAGCAACCGATCCAGCGTTCGAGGAGTACACCACCCACCGTGGCCACCAAGATCAAGCTCATGCGCCTGGGCAAGATGCGCGCGCCGTACTACCGCATCGTCGTCGCAGACGCCCGCACCAAGCGTGACGGCCGCTCGATCGAGACGATCGGCAAGTACCACCCCAAGGAGGACCCCTCGTACATCGAGGTGGACTCCGACCGTGCGCAGTACTGGCTGGGTGTCGGCGCGCAGCCGACCGAGGCCGTCGCCGCCATCTTCCGGGTCACCGGTGACTGGCAGAAGTTCAAGGGCGAGGCCGCGCCGCCGCCCATGCGGGTGGCCGAGCCCAAGCCGGACAAGAAGGCCCTCTACGAGGCCGCCGTCCGCGCCGGCATGGACGAGCCGACCACCGAGGCGACCACCGCCAAGAAGAAGGCGGCGCCGAAGAAGGCCGCCGCCGCCGAGGCGCCCGCCGAGGCTCCCGAGGCTGCTGCCGAGACTCCCGCCGCGGAGGCCCCGGCTGCCGAGGCTCCCGCCGAGGAGACCCCGGCTCCCGCCGAGACGCCTGCCGAGTAAGAGGTGCTCGAAGAGGCGCTCGAGCACCTGGTCAAGGGCATCGTCGACCATCCCGAAGAGGTGACCGTCGACCTGCTCACCAACCGTCGCGGCAAGACCCTCGAGATCCGGGTGCACCCCGACGACCTCGGCAAGGTCATCGGCCGGGGCGGCCGCACCGCCAAGGCGCTGCGTCAGGTCATGACCGGTGTCGGCGGTCGCGGCCTCCGGGTCGACGTCGTCGACACCGACGGGCGCTGAGCACAACCTCTTGAGCGCCCCGCACGACCCCATCGACACCGTGGTGGTCGGCCGCATCGGCCGGCCCCACGGTGTCCGCGGTGACGTGACCGTCGAGGTGCGCACCGACGACCCGGACCTGCGCTTCGTGCCCGGGGCGGTCCTGCGCACCGACCCCGCCGACCGCGGTCCCATCACGATCACCCGCGTGCACTGGCACGGCACGACCCTGCTGCTGGGTCTCGAGGGCGGGGACGGTCAGCCGATCGACAGCCGCGAGGCGGCCGAGGCCGTCCGCAACACCGAACTCCTGGTCGACGTGGCCGATCTCCCCGAGATCGAGGACCCCGACTCGTTCTACGACCACCAGCTGGTCGGTCTCGCCGCCCGCCTGCCCGACGGGTCTGCGCTCGGCGAGGTGACGGCCGTCCGGCACGAGGCGCAGGACCTGCTGGTCGTCCGCCGGCCGGGCGCCCCGGACGCGCTGATCCCCTTCGTCTCGGCGATCGTGCCCACCGTGGACCTCGCCGGCGGTTTCGTGGTGGTGGACCCGCCCGAGGGCCTGCTGGAGCTATGAGCGGCTCTGTGATCTGCCGGCT
>NZ_SPQM01000081.1 GCF_004570345.1 Blastococcus sp. CT_GayMR20
CCGTGGCACGCCGCTCACCCCGATCCGTGGCTCTGCCCGCGACGCCATCCCGTGGGCGGAGGGCTGCGCGTTCGCCCCCCGCTGCGACAACGCGCAGGACGACTGCCTCACCGAGGTGTCGGGCAGCGTCGTCCCGCTGGAGTACGACGGCCCCGGCCGTCAGCTGCGCTGCCGCCACCCGTTGGAGTACCCGCCTCCTGTGGCCTCCGGTGCGACCGCCTACGGAGCCGCCCGATGACCGAGCCGCTGCTGCGCGTCCAGGGCCTGAAGGTGCACTTCCCGATCAGGCGGGGGATCTTCTTCGACAAGACGGTCGGGTACGTCCGCGCGGTGGACGGCGTGGACCTCGCCATCGACCGCGGGTCGACGTACGGGCTGGTCGGGGAGTCCGGCTGCGGCAAGTCGACGCTGGGCCGCGCCATCCTGCGCCTGGTCGAGCCGACCGCCGGCGAGGTGCTCTTCGACGGCACCGACGTGGCCTCGCTGAAGGGCGAGCCGCTGCGGCACATGCGCCGGCGCATGCAGATGGTCTTCCAGGACCCGCTGGGCAGCCTCGACCCACGGCAGAACGTCGAGTCGCTGCTGTCGGAGCCGCTCCGGGCGCACGGCCTGGGCGGCGGGACGACGGGGATCGCGGAGAAGATCCGCGGCCTCCTGGACGCCGTCGGCCTGCCGTCGGCCGCGCTGCGCCGGTACCCGCACGAGTTCTCCGGCGGCCAGCGGCAGCGCATCGGGATCGCCCGCGCCATCGCGCTGGAGCCGGACCTGCTGATCGCCGACGAGCCGGTCTCCGCCCTCGACGTGAGCGTGCAGGCGCAGGTGCTCAACCTGCTCGAGGAGCTGCAGCAGCGGCTCGGGCTCACCTTCCTCGTCATCGCCCACGACCTGGCGGTGGTGCGGCACATCAGCGACGTCGTCGGGGTCATGTACCTCGGTTCGCTGGTCGAGCAGGCGCCCGCGGACGACCTGTACGAGCAGCCGCTGCACCCCTACACGCGCGCGTTGATGAGCGCCGTCCCCGTGCCCGATCCCGTCGTCGAGGAGCACCGCGAGCGGATCCTGCTCGCCGGTGACCTGCCGTCGCCGGCGAACCCGCCGAGCGGCTGCCGGTTCCACACCCGCTGCCCGTGGCGGCAGGAGACCCGGTGCGACGACGAGGTGCCGGTGCTGCGCGAACTCGCGCCGGGGCGGCTGGTCAGCTGCCACTGGGCCGAGGAGATCCGCGACGGTCTGCTGCAGCCGAAGTCGGCAGAGGAGGTCGCGGCCATCATGGGCGTCAACGTCCGCGCGACCGGGGCGGAAGCGATCGAGACCGACGCGCTGGTGCAGGGCGTGGACGCGCCGATCGAACGGACCTGATCTCTTAGTCCAGCACGAGGTCGTCCCCCCGCCGGACCGCTCGGCGAACCCGGAGCCGCGCGATCCGGCCGAGCAGTTCCACGAGCTGCGTGTAGCCCGGCGTCGGGCCGTGGTAGCCGAGGAAGCCCCTGGGCCCCTCGACCATCTCGCCGGTCCGGACGTCGTAGCGGCTGTGGTGCCACGGGCAGACCAGGCATCCGTCGGCGTCGATGCTGCCCTCGGACAGGTCGGCCAGCTGGTGGCGGCAGCGGCGGGACACCGCGAAGTAGCTGTCCGCGCCCGCCGATCCGCGGTTGCCCACCGCCCAGTCGCCGGCGCGGCGGACCACCCCGGGCGGCAGGTCGGCGGCGGGCAGGCGGTCGGGTTCGGACACTGGCACTCCTCGGTTCCGGGACGGCGGCTCCCGCCCTACCCCGTGCGGCGCGGCCGGACGCCTGCCGCGTCGGTACTGTCGATCACCAGAACCGTTCCCGCTCAGGAGGTGGCCGTGCGCCGGCTGTTGGTCGTCCTGGGCGTGTCCGCCCTGCTCGTGCTGTCGGGCGGGCCCGCGATGGCCGACGCCCCCTTCCGGCTCGAGGAGCAGGTGGTCGACCAGGTCGGTGCGCTGAGCGGCAACGAGGCCCAGGTCGAGGAGGCCATCGAGCAGCTCGAGGCCGAGGACGGCACGCTGCTGTTCGTCGTGTTCGTCAACAGCTTCGACGGCGCCACCGGCAACGACTGGGTGGAAGCGACCGCAGAGCTGTCGCAACTGGGGTCGAACGACGCCCTCCTGGCCGTCGCCGTCGTCGACGGCGCGTACGGCACCTACGTCCCGGCGAACTCGTCCGTGACCGACGAACTCGTCGGGCAGGAGGTCCGGCCGGCGTTCCGGGAGGGTGACTTCGCGGGCGGTGTCGTCGCCTTCGCCGATCTGCTGGGCGCCGACGGCGACGCGGGCGGCACGGCGGAGGAGTCCGACGGCGGCTCGGGCGGCGGGGGTGCGCTGCTCGTCATCGGCGGTGTCGCCGTCGTCGGTGGCGGCGTCTACCTGGTGAGCCGGTCGCGGCGGCGCGCCCGCGAGGCCCTGCCCCCGCCGGTGAAGCGGCTGGAGAAGGCCGATCCCTACGCCGGGGAGAGCACCGAGCAGCTGCAGTTCCGCGCGAGCCAGGCGCTGCTGGAGCTCGACGAGGCGATGAAGACCTCGCAGCTCGACCTCGACTACGCCCGCGCCCAGTACGGCGCCGACGCCGTCGGCGGCTTCGACAAGGCGGTGGCGACGTCCCGGGACGAACTGTCCCGCGCGTTCACCCTCCGCCAGCAGCTCGACGATGGCATGGGCGGGCGGGAGACCGGCATGGACGAGCCGACCACCCGGCAGATGCTGGGGGAGATGCTGCGGCTCACCGCGGCGGCCGACGCGCGGCTGGACGAGCAGGCCGGGGCGTTCGCCCGGCTGCGGGACCTGGAGAACACCGCTCCCCAGGTGCTGGAGGCCCTCGCCCCGCGGATCGCCGAGCTGCGCGGCCGGATCCCGCAGGAGGAGCAGCGGCTGGCCGGGCTGCGGGAGCGGTTCGCCCCGTCGGCCCTGGCGCCGGTCGCGGACAACGTCTCGGAGGCGCAGGCTCGCCTCGCCGCCGCCGAGCAGGAGGTCAACGAGGCGCTCGACGCCCTCGGCGCCGGCCGGCCGGGGGACGCCGTCGGCGACATCCGGGCCGCCGAGGACGCCGTCGCGCAGACCACCACCCTGCTCGACGCCGTCGGTCGGCTGGCCGCCGACCTCGATGCGGCCGCGGAGCGCGTCGCCGACGTGCGCGCGGAGACGGAGAAGGACCTCGCCGAGGCCCGCGCGCTGGCCGGCTCGGGTGACGGCAGCGGGCTGCGGCCCCAGATCGCCCGCGCCGAGGCCGCGCTGACGAGTGCCGACGCGCTGCTGCGCCCGGCCGACGGCTCGCCGGCCGACCCGCTGGCGGCGTTGCGGCAGCTCGAGGAGGCCGACATCGCGCTGGAGCAGACGCTGTCGGTGGCCCGCGACGCCCAGACCCAGATCCGCCGGGCGGCGGCCGCCCTCGACCAGGCGCTGCTCACCGCCCGCTCGACGATCGCGGCGGCGGCCGACTTCATCGACACCCGTCGCGGCGCCGTCGGACCGGACGCCCGCACCCGCCTGGCCGAGGCGCAGCGGCACCTCGAGGTCGCCGTCGACATGGGGCGCGACGACCCCGTCCTGGCTCTGCGCGAGGCGCACCAGGCCGCCACCATGGCGCAGTCGGCGCTCGACCTGGCGCAGGACGACGTCTCGCAGTGGTCCGGCGGGGGCTACGGCGGCGGGTTCGGCGGCCCCGGCGGGTTCGGCGGCGGCTACGGCGGGGGCTACCGCCGCGGCGGCGTCGACCTCGGCAGCCTCGTGCTCGGCGGCATCCTCGCCGGCGGCAGCCGCGGCGGGTTCGGTGGCGGCTTCGGCGGCGGAGGTGGGTTCGGCGGTGGCCGCGGCTCCGGCGGCGGAGGTCGCCGGTCCGGTGGAGGGAGCTTCGGGGGTGGCGGGGGCCGCAGCGGCGGTGGTCGCTTCTAGACCGTGCGCGTCTGCGCCACTGGGAACTGTCGGTGCCTGGTGGGACGGTCTCCTCCCCACTTCCACGAGGAGGACGACATGCCCACACGCGACACGCCGTGGCCGAACGGAACCCCCTGCTGGGTCGACCTCGGCGCTGACGACCTCGACGCCACGAAGGCCTTCTACTCGGCCGTCTTCGGCTGGGAGTACAGCGGCGGCGAGCCGGAGTTCGGCGGCTACCTCACCATCCTGCGCAACGGGCGGATGGCCGGCGGCATGGGCCCGCAGATGGACCCGGACGACCCCGCGCGCTGGACGACGTACTTCGCCGCCGACGATGCCGCGGCGACCGCTGCCCGTATCGAGGACGCCGGCGGACGGGTGGTCGTCGAGCCGATGGAGGTCGGGCCGATGGGCACGATGGTCATCGCGATCGATCCCCAGGGCAATCCGTTCGGGCTGTGGCAGTCCGGCATGAACACCGGCGTGCAGATCCACGACGAGCCGGGCGCGCTGGCGTGGAACGAGGCGATGGTCGACGACACCGCGGCCGCGAAGGAGTTCTACTCCGCCGTGTTCGGGTTCACCTTCGAGCAGATGAGCGCTGAGCTGGCCGGCGAGGGCGCGGACTACTCCATGTTCAGCGCCGGTGCGGACCCGCTGGGCGGCCTGGGTGCCTCGGACCCGAGCATGCCGAAGGGCTGGCTGGCCTGCTTCTCGGTGGCGTCGGCCGACGAGGCGGTGGCCGTGGTGGAGGCGAGGGGGGGCAAGGTCGTCATGCCTCCGGAGGACACGCCTTTCGGGCGCTTCGCCATCGTCGAGGACCCGTGGGGAGCGCCGTTCGAGGTCCTGGAGGTCCAGCCGGCCGCCGCCTAACCGCGGAACTGGCCGTAGGTGCGCTCCGGCCGGAACCGCACGACGAGTCGGCGGTCGGCCACCATGGCAGCGCGGTATTCGTCCCAGTCGGGGTGCTCGCCTGCCGTCCCGCGGTAGTAGGCGATGAGCTCCTCGACCGTGGGGTCGTGCGGATCCGCCGCGACCGGGGTGAGCTCCGCGGTGCCCTCGACGGCGACCCAGGTCCAGAAGTCCCTCGACGCCACGTGGAGGGTCACCCGGGGGTCGTCCCGGAGGTACCGCGTCTTTGCCCGGCCGTCGGTCACCGAGATGCGGACGACGTCGGCGTCCCGGTCGTAGGCGTAGCCCACGTTGGACAGGTGCGGGCGGCCGTCGGGCTGGACGGCCGCCAGCACACCCCAGTGGTGCTCGGCCACGAAGCCGAGCAACCGGTCGTCGACGCTCACCGCTCCCGCCCGCGCGGCTTGAGCGGCACCGGCGGCAGCGGTGGCGCCTCGAGCCGGGCACCGTCGAAGCCGACAACGGCGCCGAACCGGTCGGACTGGGCGTTCCACTGCTCGGCGTAGTCGGCGATCTCCTCGCCGGTGCGGCCGACGAAGTTCCACCACATCACCAGCCGCTCCTCGAACGGCTCGCCGCCGAGCAGGAGCAGCTTGCTCCCCTCGGCCGCGCTCAGCCGCAGCGAGGTCCGGCCGGTGCCGAGATAGAGCATCGCCCCCCGGCCGAGCGGTGCGCCTTCCACCGTGACCGCACCCGACGAGGCCAGCAGGCCGTACTCGAAGTCCGGCTCCAGGGGCACCTCGACGTCGGCGCCGGCCGAGAGGTCCAGGTCGACGCCGACCAGCGGGGTGTAGGCGGCCCCGGGCGACGTGGCCCCGCCGAAGGACCCCATCAGCACGGTGGTCGTCAGGCCGTCCGACGTCCAGCCCGGCAGTGTCGCGTGGTGCTCGAAGTCGGGGGTGGTGTCGCGGTGGGCGTCGGGCAGGGCCACCCAGAGCTGGGCCCCGTGCAGGAAGCGCGGGTGCGCGTGAGGCGACTGCTCGGAGTGCGCGATGCCGTGGCCGGCGGTCATGAGGGCGAGCTGGCCGGGGCCGAACCGCACGTCGCTGCCGAGGGAGTCCCGGTGGTGCACCTCCCCCTCGAGCAGCCACGACACCGTCTGCAGCCCGGTGTGCGGGTGCGGCGCCACCTGCATCCCCGACCCGTCGGCGATGTCGTCGGGGCCGTAGTGGTCGACGAAGGCCCAGGCGCCGACCATCCGCCGTCCGAGGGTGGGCAGCAACCGGCGCACGTGGGTGCTCTCGCCGAGGATCACGTCCTTGCCCGGCAGGAGGTCCAGCACCGGGCGAGCGGTGGTGCCGTCGAGCCCTCCCAGTTCCCGGGCGGCGGGGCGGCGGTCCAGGTTGCTCATCGCGGTCCCTCTGCTCGGGTGGCCGTCAGGCCTCGGGGGTCTGCCCAGTCTCGCCCCGGACGGCCCCGTGCGGAACGTCCCGGCGCGAGTACTGGGCAGGAACGGAGCCGAGCCGGCCGGCCTGGAAGTCGGTGAACGCGTCCATGACCTCCTGGCGGGTGTTCATGACGAACGGCCCGTACATGGCGATCGGCTCACGGATCGGTGCGCCGCCGAGGATCACGACGTCGAGGGCGGGGGTCCGCGACTCCTGATGCACCGCGCCGTTGACGGTCACCGTGTCACCGGGGCCGAGGACGGCGAGCTGGCCGGTGCGGATCGGCGCGCCGTCGATGCCGACCGAACCGGCGCCGGAGAGCACGTAGACCAGGGCGTTGAAGTCCGGCCGCCACGGCAGGTCGAGGGTCGCGCCGGGGGAGATGGTCGCGTGGACCATCGCCATCGGCGTGTACGTCGAGCCGGGGCCGAGTTGGCCGGCGACGTCGCCCGCGATCACCCGCAGGAATGCTCCGGCGTCGGGGCTCGCGAGCAGCACCGACTCGTCGGCACGCAGGTCCTGGTAGCGCGGCTCCACCCACTTCTGCGCCATGGGCAGGTTCACCCACAGCTGCAGGCCGTGGAAGAGGCCGCCGCTGAGGACGAGGTGCTCCGGCGGACGCTCGATGTGCAGGACCCCGCCGCCGGCGGTCATCCACTGGGTGTCGCCGTTGGTGATGGTGCCGCCGCCGCCGTGGGAGTCGGCGTGCTCGAAGGTGCCGTCGATGATGTAGGTGACGGTCTCGAAGCCGCGGTGCGGGTGCCACGACGTGCCCTTGGGCTCGCCCGGCGCGTACTCGACCTCGCCCATCTGGTCCATGTGGATGAACGGGTCCAGCTCGCGGAGGTCGACACCGGCGAAGGCGCGGCGGACCGGGAAGCCCTCGCCCTCGAAGCCGGACGGCGCGGTCGTGACCGTGCGGACCCGGCGGCGGACCGTGCCGGGCGGGGGAACGGGGACGCGGGGGAGGGTGGTGGTGTCCTCGACGGTCACGGCAGGCATGCCGGCCTCCTTGGTTGAGGTCTCAACTAGTGCAGACGGTAACCCTGTTCACCGACGATGTCTTCCCCCATCGGCGTCCCTGGTGGTTTCGCTCCCGCCGAGAACGGTCAGGCCCCTGCGATGGAGCCCGAGTCCGCCGTCGCCGGCCGGCTCGGCTGTCCCAAGCGGATGGTCTTCGGGCCCTGCGGTGGCGTCCGCGACGACGAGCGCTGCGAGCTGGGGGAGCACCGCTGCGTCTTCGTCGGCGCTCCGCTCGTGACGTGGCCCGGGGCGCCGGCGCCGCGCCCTGCGGCGCAGCCCGGAGGTCTGCTGGCGCGGGCCGCCGCGGGTCCCGTCGTGCTGGTCGATCTGTCCGTCCGTCCCTTCGACACCGGCTCCGTGCGCCGCGTGGTCGGCATCCTGCGCGGCGTCTCGGACGCGCTGCTCGTGGGCGAGCACGCCAACCGCCCGGACTTCCCGCCGACGATGGTCGCGGCGGAGGTCCTGGACGCCGGCGGTCGGGTCTGGACGACCCTGACCTGCCGCGACCGCAACCGGCTGGTGCTGGAGCAGGAGCTGGTCGGGCTCGCCGCGCTCGGCGTCGACGGCGTCCTCTGCGTCACCGGTGACGGGCGCGGGCCCGGCGTCCGTCGGGGCGCGAGCCAGGTGTTCGACCTCGACGGTGTCCGGCTGGCCGCGCTGGCCGCCGGGACCGGGCTGCCGGTCGCCGTCCCCGAGTCACCGGAGGCGCCCCCGGTCGCCCTGCGGCCGGCCCGGGTCGCCCAGAAGGAGCGGGCCGGGGCACAGCTGTGCGTGCTCAACCACGTGAGCAGCCCGGCGCGGGTCGGGCAGTTCGTGGCAGCCGCGCGCGACGCCGGCGCGACCCTCCCGTTCGTCGCGGGAGTCGCCGTCTACACCGACGAACCGTCGGCACGGGTCCTGCAGCGCTTCCCCGGCCTGCACCTGGACGGCGACGTCGTGGAGCGGGTCCTCGCGGCCCCCGACCCGCGGGAGGCCGGCATCGCGGCCGCCGTCGAGGAGGGACGCGCGCTGCTCGCGGTGCCCGGGGTGGCCGGCGTCAACCTGTCGGGGACTGGCTCGGGCCGGGGCGAGGACGACGGTGCTGCGATCAAGGCCGAGGTGGCCGGACGACTGAGAGGAACGGCGTGACGGGACCCGAGGACGACGCTGCCCCGGCCGACGCCATGGAGGCGGAGTTCGACACCGTCGCCGGCTGGACCGAGGAGGCGGTGCGCGCGCTCGGACCCGAGCATGCGATCCCGGCCGGGTGCCGGGGTACCGGCAGCGAGGGTGCGATGCGCTGGCTCGCCGACCGGCTGGCCCTCGAGCCCGGCACCCGGTTCCTGGACGCCGGCGCGGGGGTCGGCGGACCGGCCGGATGGCTGGCGCAGGAGCGGGAACTCCGGCCGGTCTGCGCCGAGCCGATGGTCGCCGCCGTCCGGGCGAGCCGCAGGCTCTTCGGTCTGCCGTCGGTCGTGGCGGTGTCCCAGCGGCTGCCGTTCGCCGACGGCTCCTTCGAGGCCGCCTGGTGCCTCGGCGTCCTGTGCACGACCTCGGACAAGGCGGGCGCACTCGCCGACCTGCGCCGGACCATGACCGAGGGCGGCCGGCTCGGCCTCCTGGTCTTCGTCGCCGACGCGCCGCTGCCGCCGCCCCTGCCGGAGGGCAACGACTTCCCGTCGGAGGACGAGCTGCGCCGCCTCCTGGCCGGCGCCGGCTTCCGGCTCGAGGAGTTCGCCGACGCCGACCTCGGGGACAGCCCGGAGGAGTGGACCCGCCGGGCGGACGCGGTCCAGGCCGAGGTGGCCCGGCGGCACGGGGCGGACCCGGCGTTCCAGCAGGCCGAGGAGAACTCCGGCCGGGTCGGCCGGCTCCTGTCGCACGGCGCACTGCGCGCCTGGCTCGGTGTTGCCGTCGCCCACTGACCGCAAAGAAACACTTGCAAAGGAGTCTTTGCGCTCCTACGGTCTCCAGCGTGGCCGACGAGAAACCGCTGGAGCACGCCGTCCAGGTGACCGACGTGCGCGCCCTCCGAGCGCTGTCCCACCCGCTGCGCAACCGCCTGCTGGGGCTGCTCCGCCTGAACGGGCCGGCCACCGCCAGCCAGCTCGGGCGGACGGTCGGGGAGAGCAGCGGCTCGACCAGCTACCACCTGCGCCAGCTCGCCGCCTACGGCTTCGTCGAGGAGGCCGAGGGGCACGGCAACGCCCGCGAGCGCTGGTGGCGGGCGCGGCACCGCATGACCAGCTGGCAGGCCGCCGACGTCGTCGCGCAGGACGGCGGCGCCGAGGTGCAGGACGAGATGACCCGCCTGCAGCTCGACGGTCACGCGCGCGTCCTCGATGCGTGGCACGAGCAGAAGGAGCAGCTCGACCCCGCCTGGACCGCCGCGGCCTCGGTCAACGACTACGCGCTGCGGTTGCGCCCCGACCAGGCCCGGGCGCTGGCCGAGGAGCTCGACGCCGTCGTCTCGCGGTGGATGCACGAGCACCCGGCGGACGTCTCCGCCGAGGGCACCGAGCTGGTCGCCGTCCTCGCCGACGTGGTGCCGCTGACGGAGTGGCCGACGTGAGCGCGCCGACCACGGTCCGCTCGGCCACCCGCCGGCTCGTCGGCCTGACCGCCCTGCGCTGGCTGCCCGTCGGGCTCACGACACCGATCACCGTGCTCCTCGCGCAGGCCCGCGGCCTCTCCCTCGCCGAGATCGGGCTGCTGTTCACCGTGCACGGCGTCGTCGTCATGGTCCTGGAGCTGCCGACCGGCGGGTTGGCCGACGTCCTCGGCCGCCGGCCCGTCGTGGTCGTCGGCGCGCTGCTGCACCTCGTGTCCTGCGTCGTCTACGCGACGGCGACGTCCTTCGCCGGCTTCCTGGTCGGCGTCCTGCTGCTGGGGCTCGGCAGGGCGCTGGACTCGGGGCCGGTCGAGGCCTGGTACGTCGACACCGTCCACCGCATCGACCCCGGTGCCGACGTGGCCCCCGGCCTGGCCCGCCACTCCGCGGCCGACGGCGCCGGCCTGGCGCTGGGGGCGGTGATCGGTGGCCTGCTGCCGGGGCTTCTCGGCGGCGTCGGCGGCGAGGCGCTGGCGGTCCCGTACCTGGCGGCCGCGGCGCTCGACCTGCTGTTCGTGGTCGCCGTCCTCCGGCTGCTGACCGAGGACCGGCCACCGCGGGAGGGGACGGTGCGCAGCGCCCTCGCCGAGGGCGCCCGGGCCGTGCCCGCGACCGTGACCGGCGCGGTGCGGCTCTCGCTCACCGACGGCCCGATGCGGCTGGTCCTGCTGGTCACGGCCGTGGGCGGGGTCGGGCTCGTCGCCTGCGAGCTGCTCGGCCCGGGGCGGTTCGCCGACCTCGCCGGCAGCCGGGACGACGGGGCCGCGGTGTTCGGCACCGTCCTGGCGCTCTCCTTCGCCGCCGCCGCCGTCGGCGCGATGGGGGCCACGGCGCTGCGCCGGCTGCTGCGCGGGTCCACGCGGGTCACCTGCGCGGCGCTGACCCTGCTGGGAGCGGGCGCGATCGCCGTCCTGGCCGGGCCGGACGTCCTCGTCGCCGCCGCCGTCGGCTTCGCCGCCTACTACGTCGCGCACGGCGCGACCTGGCCGCTGCTGAGCGCCGTCCTGCACTCGCGCGTGACCGCCGCCCACCGGGCCACGGCCGTCTCGGCGATGTCGCTGGCGATGATGCTCGGCGGGATTGTCGGCAACGTCGGCGTCTCCTGGCTCACCACCGCGTTCGGCGAGGACGCGGCGTTCCTCACCGTCGCCGGCGTCGTCCTCCTCGGTGCGCTCGCCTGCCTGCGACTGCCGCGGAACGCCCCGGCGGAGGTGCCGGAGGACGTCGAGGGCGCGCCCGCCGGCGTGGTCTGACGCCTCGAAACGCGCGGGACACACGCCGGAACTAGGTTCGCCTCCATGGCGGACCTCTTCGACGGCTACTCCCTCGGGGAGCAGTGGGACGAGATGTTCGGCGGGGCGTCCGAACCGCGGGCCGCCTATGCCGGGCTCTACGCCTCGCTGCAGCCCATGGCGGGCGAGGAGCTCGCGGCCCGCGCCGACGTGCTGAGCCAGACCTACCGCGACGCCGGGGTCACGTTCGCCCACGCCGGCGAGGAGCAGCCGTTCCCGCTCGACATCGTGCCGCGCGTCATCGGCGCGGAGGAATGGGCGGTCATCGAGCGCGGCGTCGCCCAGCGGGTGCACGCCCTCGAGGCGTTCCTCGCCGACGTCTACGGCCCGGGGCAGGTCTTCACCGACCGGGTCGTGCCGCGCAGCGTGATCACCACGAGCTCGCACTTCCACCGGCAGGCGCACGGACTGGTGCCGCCGAACGGCGTCCGTGTGCACGTCTCGGGCATCGACCTCGTCCGGGACGAGGCCGGCGACTTCCGGGTGCTCGAGGACAACCTCCGCTCGCCGTCGGGCGTCAGCTACGTCATCACCAACCGCGCCGCGATGAGCCAGGTGCTCCCCGAGCTGTTCGCCGACCACCGCATCCAGCCGGTCGCCGACTACCCGAGCAGGCTGCTGGCCGCGCTGAAGGCGTCGGCGCCGCCGAACGTCGCCGAGCCGACGGTCGTCGTCCTCACCCCGGGCGTCTACAACTCCGCGTACTTCGAGCACGCGCTGCTCGCCCGCCAGATGGGTGTCGAGCTGGTCGAGGGCCGCGACCTGGTCTGCGCCGGCAACCAGGTGAGCATGCGGACGACGGACGGCCAGCAGCGCGTCGACGTCATCTACCGCCGCATCGACGACGAGTTCCTCGACCCGGTGCACTTCCGGCCCGACTCGGTGATCGGCTGCGCCGGCGTGCTGAACGCCGCGCGCGCGGGCCGGGTGACGATCGCCAACGCCGTCGGCAACGGCGTCGCCGACGACAAGCTGCTCTACACGTGGGTGCCCGACCTGATCCGCTACTACCTGGGCGAGGAGCCGGTGCTGGCCAACGCCGACACCTACCGGCTCGACCAGCGCGACACCGTCGAGTGGGTGCTGGAGTCCCTCGACCAGCTGGTGCTCAAGCCGGTCGACGGGTCGGGCGGCAAGGGCATCGTCATCGGGCCGAAGGCCGACGAGAAGACGCTGAACGAGCTGGCGGTCAAGGTGCGGGCCACGCCGCGGGACTGGATCGCGCAGAAGCCGATCGGGCTGTCGACCTGCCCGACGCTCATCGGCGGCCGGATCGCGCCGAGGCACGTCGACCTCCGGCCGTTCGCGATCAACGACGGCGAGAAGGTGTGGGTGCTGCCCGGTGGGCTGACCCGCGTCGCGCTGCCGGAGGGCGAGCTGGTCGTGAACTCCAGCCAGGGCGGCGGCTCCAAGGACACCTGGGTGCTCAGCCCGCCGCGTCAGGCAGGCGGGGTCGGTGGGGAGGACGGCACGGAGCCGGACCTGACCCGCATCGAGTTCACCTCCGCCGACCTGCCCGAGGACCCGCCGGCGCAGGACCCCGGTCCGCTGGGCGACACCGTCGTCGGCCAGTCCCAGCAGCAGCAGCAGACAGGTGCCGAAATGGCCATTTCGGCACCTGGGGGGACGCCGTGCTGAGCCGGATCGCGGAGTCGCTGTTCTGGATCGGCCGCTACGTCGAGCGGGCCGACGACACCGCCCGCATCCTCGACGTGCACACCCAGCGCCTGGTCGAGGACCCGTGGATCCACGAGCGACGGGCCTGCGCCAACCTGCTCGCGCTCATGGGGTCGCACACGCCCGAGGAGGAGGCGGACACCGAGCGGGTCCTGGCCACGCTCGCGTTCGACCGCACCAGCCCCAGCTCGATCGTCGGCGCGCTGTCAGCGGCGCGGGAGAACGCCCGCGGCGCCCGCGAGGTGCTGTCGGCGGAGATCTGGGAGTCGCTGAACGTCACCCACAATGCGCTGCCCCAGCAGCGCACGATGGCCCGCCGGTACGGCCCGCACTCGCTGTTCCGGTTCGTCCGCGAGCGGTCGGCGATGGTCTTCGGGCTCGCCGACGCCACGATGAGCCGTGACGAGAGCTGGCTGTTCCTCATCCTCGGCCGCTCGCTGGAACGGGTGGACATGACCTCGCGGATCATCTCCACCCGCGTGCTGGCCGGTGACGCGGCGCCGTCCTGGACGCTGGTGCTGCGCTCGACCGGCGCCTACGAGCCGTATCTGCGCACCTACCGGGGCATGGTCAACTCCAGCCGCGCGGCGGAGTTCCTGCTGCTGGACCGGCTGTTCCCGCGGTCGGTGTTCGCCGCGCTGGAGCAGGCCGAGGCGTGCCTGGCCGAGCTCGAGCGGTCGACGATCCGCGACGCCGCGCGCATCGGTGTCACCGGCGAGGCGCACCGGATCGTCGGGCGGGCCCGCACCATGCTGGAGTTCATGAGCACCCCGGACCTGCTGGCCCAGCTGCCGGCCCGGCTGGAGGAGCTGCAGCGCACCTGCTCGGCGGCCAGCGCGGCGGTGACCCACCGGTTCTTCACGGAACAGGCCCCGCAGGTGTGGGTGCCGGAGGAGGCCGGATGAGCCCCACCCGGACGCAGCGGCAGACGCAGGAGACGACCTCCGCGGTCCGGCCGGCGGCGCACCGCTGGCGGCTGCAGATCGTGCACCGCACCCGGTTCCACTACACCGGCCCGGTGCGCTCCTCCTACAACGAGGCGCGCCTCACCCCGGAGAACAGCAACCGCCAGACGACGCTGCGCTCGAAGGTGGAGATCGAGCCGGCCGCCACCGCCTACGCCTACCGCGACTACTGGGGCTCGACGGTCACCGCGTTCGACCTGCACAGCCCGCACGCGGAGCTGGTGGTCACAGGGACGTCGATCGTCGAGGCAGGCCCGGACCTCGCGGGGCACGACCGCGTCGGCTGGAGCGCGCTGGGCGCCCGGGAGGTGCGCGAGCAGTTCGGCGAGCTGCTCACCCCCACCCCGCTCACGGCCATGGACGACGCGGTGGTGGCCGAGGTCCGTGCGGCCGTGGGTGACGCGCACCCGCACGAGGCCGGGCCCGCCGTCTGCCGGTTCGTCGCCGACCACATGGAGTACCTGTCGGGCTCGACGAACGTGAAGACCAACGCGATGCAGGCCTGGACCAAGGGCAAGGGCGTCTGCCAGGACATCTCGCACGTCACCGTCGGCCTGCTCCGCGCCCTCGGCCTGCCGGCCCGCTACGTCTCCGGATACCTGCACCCGAGGCCCAAGGCGGGGATCGGGGAGCCGGTCACCGGTGAGAGCCACGCCTGGGTGGAGTGGTGGGACGGCGGCTGGAACGGCTTCGACCCGACGAACTCGGTCCCGATCGGCACGCGGCACGTCACGCTCGGGCGCGGCCGCGACTACGGCGACGTCCCGCCGTTCAAGGGGCTGTTCTCCGGGCCGAAGAGCGAGGGTCACACCGTGACGGTGGAGGTCACCCGTCTCGCGTGACGGATACTGGACCCGATGAGCACCCCCCTGAACCTGGTCAACTTCGAACGGGTGCACAAGGCCTTCGGCACGACGGTCGTCCTCGACGACGTCTCCCTCGGCGTCGCCGCCGGTGAGCGGATCGGCGTCGTGGGCCGCAACGGCGGCGGCAAGAGCACGCTGCTGTCGCTGCTCACCGGCGCCGACGAGCCCGATTCCGGCCGGGTCACCCGCCGCGGCGACCTCGCGATGGGCGTGCTGGACCAGTCCGGCACGCTCCCGCCGGGGACGACGGTGCGCGACGTCGTCCTCCCGCCGTCGATGTTCGCCGCCGAGCACGAGTGGGCCGGCGACCCCGCCGTCCGCTCGGTGCTGACCGGCCTGGAGCTCGACCGGCTGGGACTGGACGCCCCGGTCGCCCCGATGTCCGGTGGCGAGCGTCGCCGCGTCGCGCTCGCCGCCCAGCTGATCCGTCCCCTGGACCTGCTCGTCCTCGACGAGCCCACCAACCACCTGGACGTCGAGGGCGTCGCCTGGCTGGCGGAGTACGTGCGGGGGCGCGCCGGCGGCCTGGTCGTCGTCACCCACGACCGGTGGTTCCTCGACGAGGTCTGCACCACCACGTGGGAGGTCGCCGACGGCGACGTGCACGCCTACGACGGCGGGTACTCGGCCTACACGCTGGCCCGGGCGGAGCGGGCGCGGATCTCCTCCGTCACCGAGGAGCGCCGGCTCAACCTGGTCCGCAAGGAGCTGGCGTGGCTGCGCCGCGGACCGCCGGCCCGGACGAGCAAGCCGAAGTTCCGGATCGAGGCGGCCCAGGCTCTGATCGCCGACGAGCCGCCGGCCCGCGACTCGATGGCCCTGAAGGGCTTCGCCGCCCGGCGCCTCGGCAAGACCGTCTACGACGTGGAGGACGTCGACTACGCCGTCCCGACCGACGACGGCCCGCGCACCCTGTTCGAGGACCTCACCTGGCACGTGGGCCCGGGGGACCGGATCGGCATCGTGGGGGTGAACGGCGCCGGCAAGACCTCGCTGCTCAGGCTCCTGGTCGGCGAGACGCAGCCGGACGCCGGGAAGGTCGTCGTCGGCCAGACGGTGGCGCCGGCCTACCTCTCGCAGCACGTCACCGAGCTGCCGCCGCGCGCCCGCGTGCTGGAGGCGGTCCAGGACGTCGCCCGCATCGCCCGCATCGGCAACCAGGAGATCTCCGCGTCCACATTGGCCGAGCGGTTCGGCTTCGCGGCCAACCGGCAGTGGACGCCGGTCGGCGACCTCTCCGGCGGCGAGCGGCGGCGCCTGCAGCTGCTGCGCCTGCTGATGGCCGAGCCCAACGTGCTGGTCCTCGACGAGCCGACCAACGACCTGGACATCGACACCCTCACCGCGCTGGAGGACCTGCTCGACAGCTTCCCCGGCACCGTGCTCGTGGTCAGCCACGACCGGTACTTCGTCGACCGGGTGTGCGACAAGGTCGTGGCCCTGCTCGGCGACGGTTCGCTGGCCGAGCTTCCGGGCGGGGTGGAGGAGTACCTGCGCCGGCGCGCGGCGGGCGGGGCGCCGCTGACCACCGCCGCCGGTGCCGAGGTGCTGCCGGTCGGGACGCCGGCGCCGGTGACCGTCTCGGCGGCCGATGCGCGCGCCGCCAAGAAGGAGGCCGGCAGGCTGGAGCGCCGGATGCTCAAGCTGGACGCCGACGAGAAGAAGCTGCACGAGCAGCTCGCCGCCGCGGCCACCGACTACGCGAAGGCCGCCGCCCTGGACGCCGAGCTCAAGGCGGTGCACGCGGAGAAGGAGCAGGTCGAGAACGACTGGCTCGCCGCCACGGAGATCGCCGAGGGCTGACTCGCCGTGCGCCGTCCTGGCTCACCGCAAGGGGTCCTGGCTCACCATCGACGGTGAGCCAGGACCCCTGATGATCAGGTCACCTGATCATCATCAGGCGGCGGAGCTGCCACGCTGGTCGACCGGTCCGTGGTGGCGGCTACCGGGTGCGGGCGTCGTTCCCGCTGCCCGCGGACAAGGCGGCGGTGATGGCATGACGATCCGGGTGGTCCGCCGACGGAGCGGCGGGCGTGCGCGTGGTCACCGAGCAGAAGCCGGACGTCGTGCTGCTCGACGTGCGCATGCCCGGGATGGACGGGCTGGAGGCCGCCCGGCGGATCCTCGCCGCCGACCTGCCGACGCGGGTCGTCGCCTCACCACCTTCGACGAGGACGAGTACGTGACCGCCGCGCTCCGGGCGGGCCTGGGCGAGGCCACCGTCGAGACGCACGTCAGCCGGATCCTGCTGGAGCTCGGCCTGCGGGACCGGGTGCAGGCGGTCGCCTTCGCCTTCGAGAGCGGGCTCGTCACGCCTGGCCGGTAGCCTGGGAGTACCGCCGCCGGTGTCCCCGCGACGTCTGTGGTCGTCCCCGAGCCCGCGTCGACTCCCGGAGACCCGTGATCCTTTTCCTGCTCCTCCACCTCGCGGCGGCCGTGCTGGCCCCGCTGCTCGTCCGGTGGTGGGGGCGGCAGGCGTTCCTGGTCCTCGCGCTCGTGCCCGCCGCGGCGTTCGGCTGGCTGCTGGGGCAGCTCGGAACGGTCACCGCCGGGAGCGAGGTCCGCGAGACGACGCCGTGGATCCCGGCGCTCGACGTCGACATCGCGCTGCGACTGGACCCGCTCGCACTCGCCTTCGCACTCCTGGTCACCGGGGTCGGTGCGCTGGTGCTCGTCTACTGCGCCCGGTACTTCGGACCCGGGGACGACGGCACCGGCCGGTTCGCCGCGAACCTCACCGCCTTCGCCGGTTCGATGCTCGGCCTCGTCGTGGCCGACGACCTGCTGCTGCTCTACGTGTTCTGGGAGCTCACGACCGTCTTCTCGTTCCTGCTGATCGGTGGCGGCGGCAGCCGGCTGGCGGCCCGGCGCGCGGCCAGCCAGGCGCTGATCCTCACCACCGCGGGCGGGCTCGCGATGCTGGTCGGCGTCCTGCTGATCGGGGAGGCCAGCGGCAGCTACCTGCTGTCGGAGGTGGTCGCCGATCCCGGCAGCGGCACCGGGATGGTGGCCGGCGCCCTGCTCGTGCTGGTCGGCGCGATCACCAAGTCGGCGATGGTGCCGTTCCACTTCTGGCTGCCGGCCGCGATGGAGGCCCCCACCCCCGTCAGCGCGTACCTGCACGCCGCGGCGATGGTGAAGGCCGGCATCTACCTCGTCGCCCGGCTCGCGCCCGGGCTGGCCGACCTGCCCGGGTGGCGACCGGTCGTGCTGGGCCTCGGTGCGGCCACGATGCTCGTCGGCGGGTACCGCGCGCTGCGGCAGACCGACCTCAAGCTGTTGCTCGCCTTCGGCACCGTCAGCCAGCTGGGATTCCTCATGGTCCTGGTGGGCGGCGGGAGCGCGGAGCTGGCCGCCGCCGGCCTGGCGATGACGCTGGCGCACGCCCTCTTCAAGTCGACGCTCTTCCTCACCGTCGGGGTCGTCGACCACGCGACCGGCACCCGCGACCTCCGGCAGCTCTCCGGCCTCGGCCGGCGCCTGCCGGTCCTCGCCTGGATCGGCGGCCTCGCCGCACTGTCGATGGCGGGCGTCCCGCCGCTGCTCGGCTTCGTGGGCAAGGAGGCGGCCTTCACCGCGCTCCTGGAGGGCGGACTGCCCGACCGGACCGCCGCGACGGTCGAACTGGCCGTCCTGGTCGGGGGTTCGGTGCTGACCGCCGCCTACTCCCTCCGGTTCTGGTGGGGCGCGTTCGCCCGCAAGCCGGACCTGCCCGACCCCGCACCGGCCGAACTGGTGCACCCCCCGGGTGCCCTCTTCCTCACCGCCCCGGCGGTCCTTGTGCTGGCCGGGCTGGTGCTCGGCCCCGCCAGCCCGCTGCTGGAACCGCTGGTCGCCGGCTACGCGGAGACGCTGCCGCTGCTGGCGCCCGAGGCGGAGGAGCTGGCCCTGTGGCACGGCTGGCAGCCCGCCCTGCTGCTCTCGGCGATCACCCTGATCGGCGGCGCCGCGCTGTTCGTCGCCCGCACGCAGGTCCTCCGCCTGCAGCGCCGGTACGCCGTCGGCGCCTCGGCGGACGAGGGGTACTGGAACGTCATCCAGGGCCTGGACCGGCTGTCGGTGCTCGTCACCGGCACCACCCAGCGCGGCTCGCTGCCCGCCTACCTCGGCACGATCCTGGTCGTCGTCCTCGCACTGCCCGGCACGCTGCTGATCACCCGCGCCCCCTGGCCCGACGACTGGCGCGCCTGGGACACCCCCGTGCAGGCGCTGGTCGGCGTCGTCGTCCTCGCCGCGGCCGGGATGGCGCTGCGGATCCGCCAGCGGCTGTCGGTCGTGCTCGTCGTCGGCGTCACCGGGTACGGGATGGCGGTCCTCTTCGCGCTGCAGGGGGCGCCCGACCTCGCCCTCACCCAGTTCCTCGTCGAGACGCTCACGCTGGTCACGTTCGTGCTGGTGCTCCGCAAGCTGCCCAAGGACATCATCGAGCGGCACCTCCCCCGCGAACGCGTCGTCCGCGGCGCCATCGCCGTCGCCATGGGCGTGCTCATGGCCTGCGTCGGCGCGGTCGCCCTCGACGTCCGGACGGCGACGCCCGTGTCGGCCGACTACCCGGAGGCGGCCTACGACTTCGGCGGCGGCAAGAACATCGTCAACGTGACCCTCGTCGACATCCGGGCCTGGGACACCCTCGGCGAGATCTCGCTGCTCGTGGTCGCGGCCACCGGCGTCGCCAGCCTGGTCTTCCTCCGGCGCCGGACCGGCGTGGTCGACCGGCTCGGGACCGCCGTCCCGACCGGGGAGACGCCCGCGAGGCGGGGTCCCCGCCGACGCTGGCTGGCCGCGAGCGCGACCCTGCCGCCGGAGCGCCGCTCGGTGGTGCTCGAGGTGATCACCCGGGTGCTGTTCCACACGATCCTGGTGTTCTCGCTGTACCTGCTGTTCTCCGGCCACAACGAGCCCGGCGGCGGGTTCGCCGGCGGGCTGGTCGCCGGCCTCGCGCTCGTGCTCCGCTACCTCGCCGGCGGCCGCTACGAGCTGGGGGAGGCGGCGCCGGTCGACCCCGGTCTGCTGCTCGGCGCCGGCCTGCTCTTCGCCGGCGGCACCGGGGTGGCCGGGCTGCTGCTCGGCGCGGAGGTCCTGCAGACGGCCATCCTCGAGACCACCCTCCCGGTGCTCGGCGACGTGAAGCTCGTGACGTCGCTCTTCTTCGACATGGGGGTCTACCTGATCGTCGTCGGCCTGGTCCTGGACGTGCTGCGCAGCCTCGGCGCGGAGCTCGACCGGCAGGAGGACGAGGGCGACCCGATCGAGGCCCAGCCCGGAGAGGTGATCGTCCGATGACCCCCACCGTCGTCCTGCCGGTGATCATCGGTGGGCTCTACGCCGCCGGGGTGTACCTGCTGCTCGACCGCAGCCTCACCCGCGTCCTGCTGGGGTTCCTGCTGCTCGGCAACGCGACGAACCTGCTGCTGCTCTCCACCGGCGGCGTGGCGGGCCTGGCGCCGATCCTCGGCTACGCCGAGCCCGGGGAGATGAGCGATCCGCTGCCCCAGGCGCTGATCCTGACCGCGATCGTGATCACCTTCGGCGTCTCCGCGTTCGTCCTGGCGATGATCCACCGCTCGTGGGCGCTGGCCCGCAACGAGGCGGTCGGCACCGACGAGGAGGACCGCCGCGTCGCCGGCCGGCTCGGCACGGACGCCGACGAGCTCGACCCCGACGACCTCGCACCCGACGACCGGCCCGCCGGGCACGCCGACAGCTTGTCCCCGCGCCGCCGCCCCACCGTCGACCCCGAGGTGCTCGCCGACGACGTCGACCTCCCGCTGGGGGGCGCCCAGTGATCTCCGTGCTCGCCCCGCTGCCGGTGCTCCTGCCGCTGCTCGGCGCCGCCTGCACGCTGCTGGTCGGCCGCCATCCCGGCGTCCAGCGGTTGGTCAGCCTGGCGGTGCTGACCGCAGTCCTCGCCGTCTCGGTGGCGCTGCTCCTGCAGGCCGACGCCGACGGGGCCACGTCCGTGGCCGTCGGCGGCTGGCCCGTGCCGCTGGGGATCGTGCTCGTCGTCGACCGGCTGTCGGCGCTGATGCTGGTCGTCGCCTCCACAGTCGCGCTCGGCGTCCTCGTGTTCGCGGTCGGGCAGGGCTCGGCCGACGGCGACGAGGAGGGGCCGGTCTCGATCTTCCACCCGACGTTCCTCGTGCTGATCGCGGGCGTGAGCAACGCCTTCCTGGCCGGCGACCTGTTCAACCTCTACGTCGGCTTCGAGATCCTGCTGATGGCCAGCTACGTGCTGCTTACCCTCGGCGGATCCGCGCCCCGGGTGCGGGCCGGCATCACGTACGTGGTCGTCAGCCTCACCAGCTCGCTGATCTTCCTGGCCGCCATCGCGCTGGTCTACGCCGCGACCGGCACCGTCACCATGGCCCAGCTGGCAAACCGCCTCGGCGACCTGCCCGAGGGCACCCAGGTGCTGCTGCAGTCGATGCTGCTGATCGCGTTCTCCATCAAGGCGGCGGTCTTCCCGCTGTCGGCCTGGCTGCCGGACAGCTACCCGACGGCCCCCGCACCTGTCACCGCCGTGTTCGCCGGCCTGCTCACCAAGGTCGGCGTCTACGCGATCATCCGCACCCAGACGCTGCTGTTCCCGGGCGGCGCGCTCGACGACCTGCTGATGTGGGCGGGCCTGGCCACCATGGTCATGGGCATCCTCGGCGCGGTCGCGCAGACCGACATCCGCCGGATGCTGTCCTTCACCCTGGTCAGCCACATCGGCTACATGGTCTTCGGCATCGCCCTGGGGACGGCGGCCGGGCTGGCCGGCGCGATCTTCTACGTCGCCCACCACATCGCGATCCAGACGACGCTCTTCCTCGTCGCGGGGCTCGTCGAGCGGCAGGGCGGGTCGACCTCGGTGGACCGCCTCGGCGGGCTGGCGAAGCGGTCGCCGCTACTGGCGTTCCTCTTCTTCGTCCCGGCGATGAACCTGGCGGGGATCCCGCCACTGTCCGGGTTCATCGGCAAGCTCGGCCTGCTCGAGGCCGGGGTGGCCGACGGCAGCCCGCTCGCCCTCACCCTGGTGGCGGGCGGCGTCGTGACCAGCCTGCTCACCCTGCTGGCCGTCGCCCGCGTCTGGACCCGCGCCTTCTGGCGGCCGCCGACGCAGGAGCCGGCCGCCGACACGGCCGCCGCGGCGGCCAGCGACGCCGGCGGGCGCGCGGA
>NZ_SPQM01000082.1 GCF_004570345.1 Blastococcus sp. CT_GayMR20
CGACGGGAACAGCCGGCGCAGCTCGTTCTGGATCAGCGGGGAGTACTGGATGACGAGCGCCACGCCGGAGGCGGCGAGGACGCCGGGCAGCGAGTCCAGGATCCGGCGGCGCAGCCCGGGCTCCAGCGAGGTGAAGGGCAGGGCGCACACGAGGACGTCGGCCTTCTCGCCGTCCAGGTGGTCGTGCAGGTTCTCCGCGGAGTCGGCCACCACCTGCAGCCGCGGGTCGTCGAAGCGCTCCTCGAGCAGGCGGGCGAGCCGGGGGTCGATCTCCAGCGCGAGCAGCCGGGCGTCCGGCCCCATCCGCGCCAGGATCTCGCCGGTCTGCGACCCGGTGCCCGCACCCAGCTCCACCACCAGGCGGGCGCCCGGCACGTCGCCCATGTCGAGCATGTCCCGTACGGCCAGCCGCGAGGTGGGCAGGATCGCCCCCACCTGCCGGGGGTTCGCCGCGAATGCGCGGAGGAATCGGAGCCGATCTGCCAGTTGCTGGTTCATGCACGCCTTCCGGGACCGTCGGAGCGGGTCCCGTACCCGGCCCCCGGCGTGCACGATCGCACGACGGGGCAGTCACGTGCGACCCCGACGAGGGAGACGGCGGGCCGGAGATCAGGGGTGATCACCCCACAGCGCCTCCCGGCAGCGTAGGGTCCTCCCTGGTCGCTGTTGTGCCTCTGCCTCGTTCTTGGACGTCCGCAGTCGTCTCTGCCTGACGTTCCTCTCGGTCCTGCCGGTCGGTGCGGCGGCCCGAAGATCCGCATCGGCGGATCCGGACACCATCTGCACGGAATGAGAAACAGCATGGCTCAGGGCACTGTGAAGTGGTTCAACGCGGAGAAGGGCTTCGGGTTCATCGCCCAGGACGGCGGCGGCGCCGACGTCTTCTGCCACTACTCCGCCATCGTCTCCGAGGGCTACAAGTCCCTGGACGAGGGCCAGCAGGTCGAGTTCGACGTCACGCAGGGCCAGAAGGGCCCCCAGGCGGAGAACGTCCGCGCTATCTGATCCACCCGCACTCCCGGACGGGGGTCACGGCGCCGAGCGCCGTGGCCCCCGTTCTGCATGTCACCCCGGTGCCGAAACCGCCATTTCGGCACCAGGGGACATCGGTCGGCGGCGGCGCCATGGGGGCGCCGTAACGTTCAGGGCATGAGCCGCACGCACCCCGAACTCCGCACCCCGCCGGCCCTGCCCGACGGCGGCCTGCGCGTGATCGCCCTGGGGGGTCTCGGCGAGATCGGTCGCAACATGACCGTCTTCGAGCACGCCGGCAAGCTGCTGATCGTCGACATCGGCGTGCTGTTCCCCGAGGAGCACCAGCCCGGGATCGACGTCATCCTCCCGGACTTCACCTCGATCCGGGACCGGCTGGACGACGTCGTCGCCATCGTGCTGACCCACGGCCACGAGGACCACATCGGCGGGGTGCCCTACCTGCTGCGGGAGCGCGCCGACATCCCGCTGGTCGGCTCGCGGCTCACGCTGGCCTTCATCGAGGCCAAGCTCAAGGAGCACCGGATCACCCCCGTGAAGGTCGAGGTGGCCGAGGGCGACCTCGTCGAGTTCGGGCCGTTCGACCTGGAGTTCCTCGCCGTCAACCACTCCATCCCGGACGCCCTCGCCGTGGCGATCCGCACCGCCGCGGGCCTGGTGCTGCACACCGGCGACTTCAAGATGGACCAGTTCCCCCTGGACCGGCGGATCACCGACCTGCGCGGCTTCGCCCGGCTCGGCGAGGAGGGCGTGGACCTCTTCCTGACCGACTCGACGAACGCCGAGGTCCCCGGCTTCACGATGTCGGAGGGCGAACTGGTCCCCGCGATCGAGAAGGTCTTCCGGACCGCCCCCCGACGGGTCATCGTCTCCAGCTTCGCCAGCCACGTGCACCGCATCCAGCAGGTGCTCGACCAGGCGCACGCGCACGGCCGGAAAGTCGCCTTCGTCGGCCGGTCGATGGTCCGCAACATGGGCATCGCCCGCGACCTCGGCTACCTCGACGTGCCCGACGGTCTGGTGGTGGACATGAAGGTGCTGGAGAAGCTGCCGGCCGACCAGGTCTGCCTCGTCTGCACCGGGTCGCAGGGCGAACCCATGGCGGCGCTCTCCCGGATGGCCAACCGCGACCACGTCATCCGCATCACCGAGGGCGACACCGTGCTGCTGGCCAGCTCGCTCATCCCGGGCAACGAGAACGCGATCTACCGGGTCATCAACGAGCTCACCCGCTGGGGCGCGACCGTCGTCCACAAGGGCAACGCCAAGGTGCACGTCTCCGGTCACGCCAGCGCCGGCGAGCTCGTCTACTGCTACAACATCGTCAAGCCCCGCAACGTCATGCCGGTGCACGGCGAGTGGCGGCACCTGCGCGCGAACGGTGACCTGGCGATCCGCACGGGTGTCCACCCGAAGGGCGTCGTCATCGCCGAGGACGGCTTCGCCGTCGACCTCGTCGCCGGACGGGTCCGGATCGCGGGCAAGGTCCCGGCCGGCAACGTCTACGTGGACGGCGAGACGGTCGGCGGGGCGACCGAGGCGCACCTCAAGGACCGGCGGAACCTCGCCGAGGAGGGCGTCATCACCGTCGTCGCCATCGTGGACGCCGACACCGGCATGCTGGCCGAGCCGCCGGACTTCCTCGCCCGCGGCTTCGCCCATGACGAGAAGACCTTCGAGGCCGTCGTCCCGCTGATCGAGAAGGCGCTGGCGAAGGCAGCCGAGGAGGGAGTCGGTGGCGCGACGCAGCTCGAGCAGCTGATCTCCCGTGCCGTCGGTCAGTGGGCCCACCGGTCCGGACGGCGCAGCCCGATGATCATCCCGATCGTCATCGACGCCTGACCCGCCGGCCGTCCGGACGACGTTCCCGCGGGGGACAGTGGGTACACGAGGAGATCGAGGAGGGGCGATGGACTACCTGCGCCGCATGCAGCTGGAACGGCCCGTCCTGTTCTGGGTCGTCACGCTGGTCGCTCTCCTCGTCGCGTTCCAGCTCCTGGTATTCGTCGCCGGGCTCCTCCTGGGGCCGTTCGGCGTGCCGTCCTGGGCACCGCTGGTCATCGTCATCGGCGTCCTGGTCCTCATCGCGCGCCGTCAGCAGCGCTAGCGACGCGCGTCGCACGTCGTCACGAGGGTGCACTCCGACGCCCTCGACCAGCTGACGGACGCCGTCCTCGCCGCCGACCACCTCGGCGAGGTCGCCGACCACCTGATCGGCCACTTCGTCGACCGCGCGCGGCGGTCCGGCGCGTCGTGGTCGGAGATCGGCCGGAGCATGGGCGTCAGCAAGCAGGCGGCGCAAAGCGGTTCGTCGCGAAGGGCGAGGCGCCCCGCCTCGACCCCGCCGAGGGCTTCAGCCGCTTCACGGCGCGGGCGCGCAACGTCGTGATGACCGGCCAGGACGAGGCGCGCGCCGCGGGCAACGTCACCATCACCCCCGCGCACCTGGTGCTGGGCCTGCTCAGCGAGCCCGAGGGCCTCGGTGCGAAGGCGGTGACCGGCCAGGGCGTCGACCCCGAGCGGGTGCGGAGCACCGCCGTCGCGACGTTGCCGGCCGCCGTCGGCGAGATCCCCGAGCTCATCCCGTTCGACGCGCAGGCGCAGAAGGCGCTCGAGCTCACGTTCCGCGTCGCTCTCCGGCTGGGCCACGACTACATCGGCACGGAGCACATCCTGCTGGCCCTGCTGGACGCCGAGGATGGCACCGGCGTGCTGGCCGGCCTGGGCGTCGACCGCGACCGGGCCGAGGCCGACGTCACCGCCGCCGTCGCGGCGCTGGCGGCCGCCCACCGGGCCGGCTGACCGCGCCTGCCCGGGCGCGGACCGCGCGTCGGGGAGGATGCGCCGGTGCATGTCGAGACGGTGCTGCTGCTCGTCCTGGGTGCGGTGGCGGTCATCGTCGCGGTGCGCTGGGTCGCCGACCGGACGGGGCTGCCGGCCGCCGCCCTGCTGACCCTCATCGGGATCCTCTACGCGGTCCTGCCGGGCCCCAACATCACGCTCAGCCCCGACCTGGTCCTCACCCTCGTCCTGCCACCGCTGCTGTACAGCGCCGCCCTGGACGCGTCACTGGGGGCCATCCGTCGCAACCTGCGCACGGTGGTGAGCCTCTCGGTGCTGCTGGTCCTGGCCACCGCCCTGCTCATCGGCCTCGGCTTCGCCCTGTTCGTCGCCGGCGCGACCCTGGCCGCCGGCATCGCGCTCGGCGCGGCCGTCGCTCCTCCGGACCCGGTCGCCGCGCTGGCCGTCGGCCGGAAGGCGGGCCTGCCGCCCCGGCTGGTCACCCTCATCCAGGGCGAGGGGCTGCTCAACGACGCCACCGCGCTCACGATCCTGGGGGTCGCGATCACGGCGGCCACCGGCGGGGACTTCTCCGCCCCCGGGGCCCTCGGCGAGTTCGTCCTGGCCGCGGCCGGCGGGATCGCGGCGGGGATGGTCGTCGCCGTGGCGGTCCGCCCGCTCCGGCGGCTGCGCAGCGACCCGCTCTCGTCGAACGCGATCTCCCTCGCCACGCCGTTCGTCGCCTACCTGCTGGGCGAGGCGGTGCACGTCTCCGGGGTGCTGGCCGTCGTGGTCGCCGGCCTCGTCATCGGGCACCACAACCCGAGCTGGGCGTCCGGGGCCAGCCGGCTGCAGACCAATGCCGTCTGGCGGCTCGTCGACTTCCTGCTCGAGGGCTTCGTCTTCCTGCTCATCGGCCAGCAGCTGCCCGCCGTCATCGACGGGCTGGGCCGGTACGCGACCTCCACCATCGTGACGGCGGCCGGGATCACCGTCGGCGTCGTCCTGCTGCTCCGGCCGCTGTGGCTGTGGCTGACCGAGCACCTGCCCCAGTCGCTGCACATGCGCCTCACGGACCAGGACCTCGACGGGGACGGCGAGCCCGACGCCGCACGTCGCCAGCCCGGGAGGCTGTCGGGCCGCGAGATCGTCGTCCTGAGCTGGGCCGGGACCCGCGGCGTGATCAGCCTCGCGGCGATCTTCGCCCTGCCGCTCACCACCGACACCGGGGCGCCGTTCCCCGACCGGGAGCTCCTGCTCGTCTGCGCGTTCCTCGCCGTCCTGGTCACCCTCGTGGGCCAGGGGCTCACGTTCGCGCCGCTGGTGCGCGCCCTGGGCCTGCGTGCCGACCAGGCCGACGAGGCGCGCCTGCGCAACCAGGCGCGGATGGCCGCCGTCGAGTCCGCACTGGAACTGCTCGACGAGGCAGCACACGAGAAGCACGACGACGTCGAGGACCAGGCGATCATCGCGCTCCGGGCGCAGATGAACGCCCGGCTCGCCCGCTACCGCGCCCGGCTGGAGCTGCTGGAGAACGCCGAGGCCGGGGAGATCCCCATGTCGCCGCAGTACGAGGCGAATCTCCGCCTGCGGCGGGCGGTCATCGGCGCCCAGCGCGACGAGCTGCTGCGCTGGCGGGACCTCGGCCGGCTCCCCGACGAGAGCCTGCGCATCCTCGAGCGCGAGCTCGACCACGAGGAGGGACTGCTGCCCGCCCGCAGCCCGTCCTGAGCCGCTGGGTCAGAGCCGTTCGTCGAGATGGACGGTGACGCTGTCGCCGGGTTTCTTGCCGATGGCCTGTTGGACGTCGGCCTTCACCGGCAGCTTGTGCGTGCCGTCGCCCAGCGCCATGAACGAGCTCTCGAACGGGTGCCCGTCCACGCTCCCTCGCACCTTCACGAGGCCGCGGGTACCGAAGTACTCGGCCGACCCGGGCATCTGGACGTAGGTCCAGCCGCCCTTCGCGGGGCTCTGCACGAGCGCCGCGGTGAACTCGGTGTCCAGCGGACCTGCCTTCGACGCCATGACCCGGCCTCCCTGTCCCGTCGGTGCATCCTGCCGGGGAAGACCGCCGTCCCCGGCAGAACTCATCGCGGCTGGAGGACGAAGTCGTAGCGGGCCTCCAGCCACGGGACGTCGGCGGTGCCGCCGTCCGGCGTCGGACCCGGCTCCCGCTCGTCGAACCGCACCACGAGCTCCTGCTTGGTGCCGAAGACGACGTCGCTGTCGAGGTACTCGGCGCCCTCCTGGAACAGGTGCGTGATCAGTGGCTCGTAGCCGGGCACGTTGATCAGGAAGTGGATGTGCGCCGGCCGGAAGTGGCTGATCGCGGTGCGCCCGATGAGGTCGCCGACCGGGCCGTCCATCGGGATCGTGTAGCCGAACGGGGCGATCGTGCGGACGCAGTAGCCGCCGTCCTCCCGCGTCGTGTACTTCGCGCGCAGCCGTGCCTCGTCGATGTCGGAGTGCTGCGACTCGTACAGCCCCTCGGCGTCGGCCTGCCACACGTCCAGCACCCCGCCGGGGACGGGCTGCCCGGCCAGGTCCCGCACCGTGCCGTGCAGGTAGAGCGGGGTGCCGGTGAGCCCCTCCGACATGTCCTCGCCGTAGCCGAGCTGCGGGGAACCCTCGATGTGGAACGGGCCCAGGACCGTGGCCGGCGTCGCGGCCGGGTCGAACCGGTGGTTCATCTGCACGACGAGCATCGACAGCCCGAGCACGTCCGAGGCGAGGATGAACTCCTCGCGCTTCTCGTTGCTGATCTGCCCCGCCGTGGTCAGCCACCGCATCGCGGCCATCCACTCGGCCTCGGTCAGCCGGACCTCGCGCGCGAAGTCGTGCACGTGCCGGACCAGCGCGGTCATCAGCTCGGCCAGGCGCGGGTCCTCCGCGGTCGCCCAGCGCTCGACGGCGAGGTCGGTGATGTTGTCCTCGGTGACCAGCTGCACGGGATCCTCCTGAGGTCGGCCCGGCCGGCGGGCGCCGGCCGTGGGAGATCACGGTTCAGGGCGTGAGCACCAGGCGCACGCCCGCACTTCCTTCTGCCTGACGCCGCCAGGCGCCCTCGACGTCGGACAGCGGCAGCACCTCGTGCGCCACCGCCAGGCGGCCCGCCGCCGCATGCTCCACCACCGCGGCCAGAGCCGCCCGCCGATCGGCCGGCGTGAGGGCGGCGTTCGTGTAACCGAGGACGTCGGCGGTCCGGCTGCGCAGGACGGCCGAGGAGAACTCGGCGACGTCCCCCGACGAGCCGCCGAGGTTGACCAGCCGGCCCCGCGGGGCGAGCACCCGGGACGCGGCGGTCGCCGCGATGCCGAAGACCGGGTCGATGACGACGTCCACGCTCCCGCCCACGGCGTCCTGGAAGCGGGCCGTGAGGTCGTCGACGTCGCCGGTCAGCGGGACGACCTCGTCGGCTCCGGCGAGGCGGGCCCGCTCCTGGGCCTCCTTCGACCGGGCGACGGCGACGACCCGGCCGGCACCCAGCACCCTGGCCGCACCGATGGCCGCCTGGCCGACCGCTCCTCCGCCGCCGAGCACCAGGACCCGCTCACCCGGCAGCAGCTGCGCACGCGCGGTGAGGCACATCCACGCGGCAACACCGGACATCCCGACCGCCGCCAGCGGGGCGTCGGCGACGTCGAGCTCGATGACCATGACGTCGTCGTCACGGACGAGACACCGCTCGGCGAGGCTGCCGTCCCCCGGCACCATGCCGGCGTTCGTCGAGAAGAAGACCCGCGCTCCCAGTGGGAGTGAGTCCGACCGCTCGACGACGCCGACCCCCTGGACGCCCGGGACGTACGGCGTCGCCGGCCGGCCGAAGTACGACGTCCCGGAGGCGCACAGCTGGTCGAGGGGCACGATCGGCGCCGCCGTCACGGCGACCAGGGTGTGCCCGGCGACCGGCGAGGGGTCCGGGTGCTCCGCCCATGCAGGTGCCTGGCCGGGCTGGGTGAGGACGGCGGCGCGCATCGGTTCCCCTCAGTCCGCGGGGTCGACGTAGACGGCGTTGCGGTCGACGGCGAGGTAGGCGGCCATCCCGATCGGACGGCGGCGCTCCTCGGCGAGCTGCCCGAGCAGGCCCGCGGCCCGGGCCAGCAGCGCGAAGCCGCGCAGCATCTCCACCGGGAGTCCGAGGTCGGCCAGCGCGGCACCGCAGACCCCGGCGCCGTTGAGCGGCAGCCGGCGTCCCAGCACCTGCTCGTGCACCCGCCCGATCGCCTCGAACAGCCGCAGGTGCGGCCCGCGCAGCCCTTCCTCCTCCGCGATGGCGATGAGCACGGGGGTGCGCGGATCGCCGGCCTTGTGCACGGGGTGGCCGAGCCCGGGCACGAAGCGGCCGGCGGCCCGGGTCGCCTGCACGGCCGTGAGCGCGAGGGCGTCCCACCCCGCGTCGTCCTCCGGGTGGACGTCGACGTCGTCGAGGACGGCGTGCAGGTAGGCCCCGCAGTCCTCCGTCACGCCGAGGAACCGCGAGCCGCCACCCAGCAGGCCGGCAGCCAGCGCCCCCTGCAGGGAATCCGGCGCCGACAGGTAGGTGAGCCGCGCCGCGATCGCGGTCGGCGTGAACCCGTGGTCGGCGAGTGCGACCAGCACCGCTTCGAAGACCCGGGTCTCCGACGGCGTCGGACGGCGCATGCTGACCAGCCAGAAGGCCAGTTCGCCGAACCCGACCGTGCCCATGAGGTCGGCGGTGAGGTCCTGCCCGAGCAGGCGGATCTCGTCGGCCGTCGACGTCCCGAGCGAGGTCGGGAACGACAGGGGCGTGCCGTCGGTGCTCATGCGGAGTCCTCCTCCCGCCCGGCGGCCAGCCAGCTCCGGATCTCGTCGCCGTGCTGGTCGAGCGTGGGTGGGGGGAGGCGGTAGGTCGCCTCCGTCGCCGAGAAGGTGATCGGGTTGCGCACCGACGGGACGGCGGCGGGCCCGTCGCCCACCGTCACCACTGGGTCGAGGCCGATCTCCTCGGCGAACGCCACGCCCTGGTCGATCGTGTTGATCGGCCCGCACGGCACCCCGGCCCCGATGATCTCGCGGAACCAGTCCATCTTCGAGCGGGTCCGCAGCCGCTCGACCAGCAGGGGCCGGAGCTCGTCGCGGTTGGCCGTGCGGTCCTCGTTGCGGGAGAAGCGAGGGTCCTCGACCAGCTCCGGCAGACCGAGCACCTCGCACAGCCGCCGGAACTGCCCGTCGTTGCCGGCGGTGATGATCAGTTCCCCGTCGGCACAGGGCAGCGGCTCGTACGGGAAGAGGCTGGGGTGGCTGTTGCCCATCCGGAAGGGCACCACTCCCCCGGCGACGAACGCGCTGGTCTGGTTCACCAGGCCCGACAGCGCCGAGGACAGCAGGTTCACCTCGACGTGCTGCCCGCGGCCCGTCCGGTGCCGGTGGTCGAGCGCCGCGAGGACGCCGATGGTGGCGTGCAGGCCGGCCATGACGTCGAAGAGGGCCACCCCCGCCCGGTAGGGCTCGCCCTCGGTCTCGCCGGTGAGGCTCATGAAGCCCGAGATCGCCTGGACGATCAGGTCGTACCCGGGCAGCGACGCGCCGCCGGGCCCGCTGCCGAACCCGCTGATCGAGGCGTAGACGACGCCCGGGTTGACCGCGGCCACGCTCTCGTAGTCCAGGCCGAACCGGCCCAGGCCCCCGGGCTTGAAGTTCTCGACGAGGACGTCGGCCCGGCGGGCCAGCTCCCGGGCGAGCTCCCGATCGCCGGCGTCCTTCAGGTCGAGGGCGACCGACCGCTTGTTCCGGTTCACGCCGAGGTAGTAGGTCGCCACCCCGTCCCGCACGGGCGGCTGCCAGGTCCGGGTGTCGTCGCCGCCGGGCCCCTCGACCTTGACCACCTCTGCCCCGAGGTCGGCCAGCAGCATGGTGCTGTACGGGCCGGCCAGGATGCGGGAGAAGTCGGCGACGAGCAGGCCCGCCAGCGGTCCACCGCGGGCGGTCTCCGGCGGCGCTCCTGAGGTCATCGGCGCTCCGGCCCCCTCCCAGGCGGTGGGTCCGCGGACATCCGTCCGGCCGCGGCGTGGAGGCAGTCTCGCGATCCCTTCCGAGCCGTGTCAACAGGGAGCAAGCGTGCCGCTGGGGGCTCTTGACAGGCCTCCGGCGGAGGGTCGAGTGTGTCCCGCACGGCACGGGTGACCGGTGTGCGGACACTCGTCCGATCCGAGACGACGATGTCCAGGAGAGACGATGACGCAGGCCGAGCCCGCTCCCTCCCCCGACCGCCCGATCGTCTTCCGCGGCGGCACCGTGCTGACGATGGACGCATCGTCGACCGTACTGACCGACGCCGACGTGCTCGTGGTCGGTGACCGCATCGCGGAGGTGGGTCCGCGGCTCGAGGTGCCCGAGGGCACCCAGGAGATCGACGCCCGCGGCGGCATCGTGATGCCCGGCATGATCGACACCCACCGGCACATGTGGCAGACCGCCATGCGCGGCTACGGCGCCGACTGGACGCTGACCCAGTACTTCGTCTGGTACTACCTCGAGCACGGGAAGAAGTTCCGCCCGGAGGACATCGCCGCCGGCAACCGGCTGGCCGCCATCGAGTCCCTGGACGCCGGTGTGACCACGACGGTCGACTGGTCGCACAACCTGCACACCATCGACCACGGCGAGGCCGCTCTCGACGCACTCCGCTCGGTGCCCGGCCGCTTCTTCCTGGCCTACGGCAACATCCAGGCCGGCCCCTGGGAGTGGACGGCCGACCCCGCCGTCCGCGCACTGCTGGAGCGGCTGCGCGACGATGCCGACGACCGGATGGGCGTGCAGATAGCCTTCGACGTCACGGGTGACCCCGCGTTCCCGGAGAAGGCGGCGTTCGAGGTCGCGCGCGAGCTCGGCATCCCCGTGACGACGCACGCCGGCGTGTGGGGCGCCACCAACGACGACGGCATCCGGCTCATGCACGAGAACGGGTTCATGACGCCGGAGACCATCTACGTGCACGCGTCGACCCTCACCCGCGACAGCTACCAGCGGATCGCCGCGACCGGCGGCTCCATCTCCGTGGCGACCGAGTCCGAGTGCAGCGCCGGGCAGGGCCATGCGCCCACCGAGCAGGTCCTGCAGTACGGGATCCCGGTGTCGCTGTCGATGGACACGAGCGTCTGGTGGAGCGGGGACATGTTCTCCGCCATGCGGGCGACGCTCAACGCCGACCGGATGGCCCAGCACATGGACGCCCACCTCAAGGGCGACACGATCACGCACCTGCGGTTGCGCGCGCAGCAGGTGGTCGAGTGGACGACCCGTGGCGGGGCGCACGCCCTCGGCCGCGACGACCTCGGCAGCCTCGAGAAGGGCAAGAAGGCCGACGTCGTCCTGATCAAGAACGACAGCTCCCCGGTGTCCTTCCCGCTGCTCAACCCGTTCGGCCACGTGGCCTTCCAGGCGCAGCGCGGCGACGTGCACACGGTGCTGGTGGACGGCCGGGCCGTGAAGTTCGCGCACGAACTGGTCGGCATCGACCTGGCACCGGTGCGGCGGGAGATCGAGTCGACGATCGAGTACCTGAAGGGCGCGTGCGGGGAGGAGACCTGGCAGCAGGGCATGTTCCCCGAGATGCCGGACGCCGAGGCGGCGATCCTCGACAATCCGTACCAGTACACCGACTACGTGGACGAGGGAAAGCGCGCCGGCGGCGAGGAGCGCGTCCTCGGCCGCTGAAGGAGGTGCACATGGCGGGACGCGGGACGGGGCCGGACTTCGTCGAGGCGCTGGCGCGCGGGCTCGACGTCCTCACCTGCTTCGACGCCGACCGCCGCTCGATGTCCCTCGCCGAGGTCGCGACCGCCGCGGGCCTGGCGCGCCCG
Source organism: Blastococcus sp. CT_GayMR20 (assembly GCF_004570345.1). The sequence goes on from NZ_SPQM01000082.1 coordinate 11,598, forward strand.
ACCGCCCGGCGGCTGCTGCTGACGCTGGAGGAGCTGGGCTACGTGCGTTCCGCGGGCGGTGCCTTCGCCCTCACCCCGAGGGTGCTCGCCCTGGGCATGGCCTACGTCGGCTCGCTCGGACTGTGGGACATCGCCCGTCCGCACCTCGAGCAGCTCGTCGCCGCCACGGGCGAGTCGTCGTCCATGTCGCAGCTCGACGGCTCGGACATCGTCTACGTCGCCCGCGTCGCGGTGCCCAGGATCATCACGCTGCGGGTGGAGATCGGCACCCGGTTCCCCGCCGTCCAGACCTCGCAGGGCAAGGTTCTGCTCGCCGCGCTGTCGCCCGACGAGCTCCCGGCCACCCTCGCCGTGCCGAGCCGCTCGGGGCTGCCGCCCTGCATCGGACGGACCGACGGGCAGCTGGAGCGCGAGCTGACCGAGGTGCGCGCCCGGGGCTGGGCGCTGGCCGACGAGGAGCTCGCGCCCGGCGTGCGCTCGGTCGCCGTCCCCGTCCGGGACGGCACCGGCGCCGTCCGGGCGGCGGCGAACGTGACCGTGCACGCGGCCGAGACCTCCACCGACCGGCTGCTCGGCGAGCACCTGCCGCGGTTGCTGCGCACGGCCGGCGACATCAGCGCCGAATGGGCGCTCTGGCAGTCCCGCCCGCACGTGGAGGCCGCCCGGCGGGCGGCGGACGGCACAGCCTCTGCCTGAGGTCACGGGAACTGCTCCGGCGGTCCCGCGTCCCGGCGCAGATCTCGCTGGTACCACACGACATCGTGCCAGCGGCCGTGCTTCCAACCCACCCGCCGGTAGGTGCCGACCTCGTCGAAGCCCAGCGCCCGGTGCAGGCCGGTGCTCGCGTCGTTGGGCAGCGCGATCCCGGCCAGCACGGTGCGGATCCCGCGGGCGGCGAGACGGTCGAACAGTGCGGCGTACAGCGTGCGGCCGGCTCCCGTCCGCCGGCGGCCCGGCTCCAGGTAGACGCTGACCGACGCCGACCACGAGTAGGCGGCGCGGGCCATGAAGGGGCCGCCGTAGGCATACCCGGTGACCGTGCCGTCGTCGTCGAGGACCAGCCAGGCGTGCCGGCGCTGGGCCTCGGCGATCCGGCCGGCCATCTCCTCCGCCGTGGGCGGCTCGGTCTCGAAGGAGATCGCGGTGTGGCGCACGTAGGGCTCGTAGATCGCCGCGCACCGCGCGGCGTCGGCCGGCCCCGCATCCCGCACCGTCGTCCCGTCCCGGTCGGTCATGTGCCGCATCCTGCCTGCCAGGCAGTCCACAGCTCGCGTCCAGCCCGGTCCCGGCCGGCGCGGGCACGGTGCGGAGGCATGGACGACGACTTCCGCGACTGGTTGTTCGATCCGCCGACCGCGCACCGCCTGGTGCTGGCCCACCGGCCGGCCCGGGCGACGGCGGTCACGTGCGTGGTCTCCGACGTCGTGTGGCAGGAGGTGGTCGGGCTCCTCCGCTGGGCGACGGCGAGCACCGGCGGGGTCCACGGCCTCGAGTCGGGACGCTGGTGGCGCCTCGCTGCGGCCTGCGCCGACCTCCTCCGCCGGCTGCCGGCGTTCGGGGACGAGCTGGGCCGACCCTGGCGCCCGGCTGTACCGATCCCCGAGCAGGCGCTCGCCGGCACCGAGCGGGTGGCGCAGGTGACCGGCCGCCTGGCCGCGCTGCTGAGGTCGGCCGATCCGTTGCCGCTCGCCCGGCTGGCCGTCGAGATCGACGAGCTGGGGGCCGCGGCGATCAGCGCCTACGCGGACGAGGCGTCGTGGACCGTCCCCGGGACGACGTCGTGACGCCCTCGCGCCGCACCCTCGACACCGGGCTCGTCGTCGCCGCCGCCGCCGTCGCACTCCTCACCCTGCTCCCCGCCGGGCGCGGCTGGGCCTGGGGCGCACCGCTCAGCGAGATCCGCTGGTACGTCTCCGGCTGGGACTCGCCGACCGCGATGCTGCAGCTCACCGGCAACCTGGTCCTGCTCGCACCGCTGGCCGCCCTGGCCGTGTTCCGGTGGCCGGCGCTCGCCTCGCCCTACCGGCTCGCGGCGGCCGCACTGGGCGCCGGCGCCCAGATCGAGCTGCTCCAGTGGCTGCTGCCGCTGGGCCGGGTGGTCTCGCCGCTGGACGCCCTGCTCAACGCGACCGGCGCGCTGGTCACCGGCCTGGTGGTGCAGCAGCTGCGGTATCCGCTGACGACGGTGAAGCGCTGAACATCCGCGTCGCGAGTTCGACGAGCAGCGCACCCGTCGCACCCAGCGCCCCAGCGAGGAGGAGCGCGTCGGGGGTGACCACCAGCAGCACGACGTCCTCGCCGATCGACGGTATCGCGACGACTCCGACGGCGATCGCGGCCATGGCACCGATCAGCGCTGCCTTCCAGGCCGTGAGCGGCCGGGCGAGGATCACCAGCGTCCAGAGCGCGACGACCAGGACGACGACGGTGGCCACGGTGCGCGCGCCCTCGATCCCGGACTCCGGCTCGAGCCACCGCGCCATCGCGTACCCGCCGTAGGCGGCAGCGCCGGTGATGAGGCCGACCGGGACCGAGAACCGCAGCACGCGGTGCAGGAAGCCGGGCACGTAGCGGCGGCGGTTGGGCCCGAGCGCGAGGAAGAACCCCGGGACGCCGATCGTGACCGTGGAGATCAGCGTGAGCTGGATCGGCGCCAGCGGATAGGCGCTCAGGGTGGCGACCGTGATCAGCGCCATCACCAGCGCGTAGATGTTCTTGACGAGGAAGAGGTTCGCGGCCCGCTCGATGTTCGCGATCACGCGGCGCCCCTCGGCGACCGCGTCCGGGAGGTGGGCGAAGCGGCCGTCGAGGAGCACCAGCTGCGCCACCGCACGCGTGGCCGGCGATCCGTTGCCCATCGCGACCCCGATGTCGGCGTCCTTGAGCGCGAGCGCGTCGTTGACGCCGTCCCCCGTCATCGCGACGACGTGTCCCCGGGACTGCAGCGCCCGCACCATCGCGCGCTTCTGGTGCGGGGTGACCCGGCCGAAGGCGCTGTGCGCCTCCATCGCGTCGGCGAGCCCTCCGTCGTCCTCCGGGAGGGTCCTCGCGTCGACGGCGTCGCCGGCACCGCGGACCCCGGGGACGCCGACGGTCGCCGCCACCACTCCGACGGTGCGCGGGTTGTCGCCGGAGATCACCTTGAGCGCGACACCCTGGTCGGTGAAGTACCGCAGCACCTCCGCGGCGTCGTCCCGGATCCGCTCGGCGAGCAGCACGAGGGTCACCGGGACGAGGCCGTCGGGCAGCCCGGCGTCGCCGTCCACGAGGACCGGCTCGTGCCTGCTGCGCGCGAGCAGCAGCACGCGACGACCCTCCGCCGCCAGGGCGTCGGCCCGTGCGCGGGCCGCGGCCTCCTCCCTGCCGGCAGGAGCGGGGAGCACCATCTCGGGCGCGCCGAGCACCCACGTGACGCCGTCGCCGGTCCGGACCGCCGACCACTTGCGCGCGGAGGAGAACGGGACGGAGGCGAGCGGGCGCCCGTCGGCCGGGAAGGCGTGGGCGAGCGCGGCGGCCGTGGCGTTCGCGCCGTCCGCCGCGGCCAGCATGCCGAGGACGCGTGGCACCTCGCCGTCGGACGTCGCGCCGTCGAGCCCGACCAGCCGGTCGAACCGGACGTCGCCGTGGGTGAGGGTCCCGGTCTTGTCGAGGCAGACGACGTCCACGCGCGCCAGGCCCTCGACCGCGGGCAGCTCCTGGACCAGCGTCGACCGGCGGGCCAGACCCACCGTCGCGACGAGGAACGCCAGCGTGGTCAGGAGCACCAGCCCCTCGGGGACCATCCCGACCAGCGCAGCGACGGTACCGGTGACGGCGTCCCGCCAATCCTCGTTCTCGTCCGTCTGGAACTGGCTCCACAGCACGGCCGGGCCGACCAGGACGAGCATGAGGGCGATGCCGCGCAGCAGGCGGTTGGTGCCGGCGACCAGCTCGGAGTACGTGGTGGTGAACCGCCGCGCCTCGGTGGCCAGGCGGGCGGCGTAGGAGTCGTCGCCGACGGCGGTGGTCTGGGCGCGACCGCTGCCGGCGACGACGATCGAGCCCGACATCACCGCGTCACCGGGGGCCTTCGGGACCGGCTCGGACTCGCCGGTCAGCAGCGACTCGTCGACCGTCAACCCGGCCGACGACCGGACGACGCCGTCGGCGGGCACCTGGTCCCCCGCCTGCAGCTCCAGGAGGTCGTCGAGCACGACGTCGGCGACCGGCAGCTCCCGCTCGGCCCCGTCGCGGACCGCCCGGGCGCGCGGAGCGTTGAGGACGGCGAGGCGGTCCAGGGTCCGCTTGGCCCGCAGCTCCTGGACGATCCCGATGACGGCGTTGGCGACGACCACGCCGCCGAACAGGGCGTTCTGCCAGCGGCCGGTGAGGATCACCACTACGAACAGGGCGGTGAGCAGGCCGTTGAACACGGTGAAGACGTTCGACCGCACGATGTGGCCGACCGTCCGGCTGGTCCGCACCGTCGTCGCGTTGGTGCGGCCGTCGGCCACCCGCTCGGCGACCTGGGCAGCGGTCAGCCCCGAGGGCGGCGTCTCCGCCGGTCTCGCGACCTCCCGGATGGTCGGGCCGGACACCGCCGCGCCTCCGGCGTCGTCAGTTCTGCACCGTGCGCGCCGCGACGAGTTCCCCCTCGCTGAAGCCCTGCACCTGCACCACGCGCGCCCCTCCGCAGTCGTCGAAGCTCAGTTCCTTGGCGCCGTCGGTGACGTCGCTGCTCCCGCGCGGCCGGCCGTCGAGGTAGACGTCGATCCGGTCGAGGCCGGCGAGCGTCAGCTTCAGGATCAGGTGGTTGGCGCGGCTCGCCGTGGTCAGGTCCAGTCGCCGCCTCGGCCGGCCGGCGAGCAGCGTGCCCGCCTTCTCCATCAGGTCGACGTTGCCCTCCAGCACGTCGCGGCGGGTCATCTCGTGCCGGACGTCGGGGCGCACCCCGAGGTCCTCGACGGGCGTCCCGGCGAGCGCGCCCACGCGCAGTGTGCGCCGGATCGACACCCGCATGTCGGCCTGCTTGGGCAGGGGCACGTACGGAGTGGCGGCGTCCGGCGGGACGTCGCGCAGCGCCTTCAGCAGGCCGTGGGTCCAGACGTTCGCGCCACCGGCACCGGTGTTGTCGTCGACGCCGAGCACCGGGCCGATCTCGTGGTCCTGGAAGCCCGCGGAGAAGATGTCGGTCGCCGAGTAGCACCGCGCATCGGTGATCAGGACGACCGGCCCGAAGTAGCGCTGACCGATCGCGTTGGCGCCGTCCTCGGGCGTGATCGGGAAGGCCGACGAGTAGATGGAGCCGGTCTCCACGGACTGCTCCATGGAGGGGAACCACGGTCCGAGGTCGATCTGGTTCGTCGGGTTCTTGGCGTGCCGCCGGCAGATCTCCAGGTTCAGCGGGGTGCAGATGAACTGCACCGGCTCCGGCGTGATCCGCCGCGGCGTCAGCGTCTGCAGCGTGAACTCGCTGGCGAAGATGTGGCCGCCGCCGTTGCCGCGGACGTCGAGGATCAGCCCGTCCTGGGGCAGCAGCTCCACCAGCCGGACGAACTCGGCCACGAACGCGGCCGGATCGGGGACGTTGAACGTGAAGATGCGCAGGTGGCCGAAGGTGCCCGCCGCCGTCTGCACGCTGCGCGCACGGAACACCAGCGGCATCGTCGACGGCACGTCGGCCCCGGCGGCGGCCGGCTCGGTGGACAGCTCGATGGCGATGTTGCCGAGGGACTGCTCGACAGCGCGCGGGGCATAGAGCAGCGCGCGCGCCCGCCCGGTCTCGTCGGCGTGCAGGTCCAGCCCCATGGAGGCGGCGGCGGTCGTCACCTCCGCGTCGTCGGCGGCCATGGCCGGGGCGTTGGGGGCGACCAGCCACGGCTCGCGCAGCTCGCGCCGCACGCCGCCGGCGTCGAGGTAGCTGACCGTCACCCACTCCTCGTCCGGCGGGAGGTGCAGCCGCAGGGAGCGGATGGTCAGGGAGTCGACGCCGCGGGCCAGGCGCGCGGGCATGTTGCTGCCGGCGAAGCGGTCTGCAGCCACCGCCACCGCCCGCTCGATCGGCATGCCGTTCCAGTGCGTGATCTCCACGCCCACCTGGAAGCCGGGCGCGGACAGGCCGTCGGCGATGCGGCTGACGATGTACGTCGTGCGGCCGCCGTCCGCGCACTTCTCCACCTGGAACGGCAGGTAGGCGATCTGACCGGCGAACGGGGCGGGCAGCAGGTAGTTGGTGTGCAGGTCGCGCACCGAGTGGAAGATCGCCGACATCTCCATGTGGAAGATGCGCTCCGGGTCCATCGTGGCGTCGGTCTGCCGCTGCAGCCGCGCGCGCAGCAGCCGCAGGCGCTGGACCGGGTTCACGGCGTGCATCGCCGACTTCAGCGGCAGGTGCACGTAGTTGCCCTCGAGCATGAGCAGCGCCTGCCCGACGATGACCAGCCGTTCGGCGTGGGTCAGGGTTCCGGCGTTCTTGATGAACTCGTGCAGCGGGACCGAGCCCGCCACCGCCTCGTCGCCGGCGCCGAACTGCACCGTGAGATCGGCGGGGAGCAGGTCCTCGCTCCGGGACTCCATCGCCCGCCGAGGGGCGGGCATCTCGACATAGGTGGCCAGCGTCATCGCGTTCGCCTCGTCCGTGCGGCTGCTGCGCGCAGCGTTCCCCCGAGACCGGTCGGTCTCTGCCGCGAGGTCTACCGACGCCGGCGTCACCGGAGCGTCACACGGCAACCGCTGGTCCGGACTCAGGTCCCTATCGGCGGCCCGACGATGATCTCGGTGCCGTCGGGGCGGTAGGTGCGCCCTCGGCCGTCGGGTGGTCGTTCGACCCGGAAGCCGTGGTGGACCTTGGTGTGGTGTCGTTCGCAGAGCAGCGCGGAGTTGGCTCGGGCTCCGCAGCCGGTGACCACGCAGGTGCGGTCCCGGGCTTCGACGGCCCGGCGCAGGTGCGGTGGGACGGCGCGGTGGGTGCGGCCCAGGTCGAGCGGGATGCTGTCGGGGCCGAGGGCGATCCGGCTGATGCTGCCGTCGCGGGCGAGCATCCGGGCGCGGGCGGCGGAGAGCAGCGCGCCGAAGCCGGTGGTGGCGGTGGCCGGGCCGGTGGCGGGGTCGGCCAGGTCGTCGCGGTCGATGCGGACGACGACGTGCAGGCTGACGGTGCGCAGCACCGGCAGTCCGCCGGTGGCCAGCGCGGTGTCGGCCAGCTGCACGAACGCGTCGCCCAGCTGCTGGGCGGGTATGGCCATCCCCAGGGGCCCGCGGCGGGCTTGCGAGTCGTGGTGTGCTCGGAGGCCTGAACGCAGTCGGCGGCGAACGCGTCGAGAGCCGACTGCAGCTCGCCCATGACGCCTACAGACGTGGGGTCCACGGCACTAACCTTCCCCGGTGGCCTTCGCGTTCACCCAGCGCACGCCGCAGGGGCCTCTCGCCCGGTACGTCGAGTCGATCTGGCACGCCCGCGGGCAGATCCCGTACGCGCGCGAGCGGATCGCTCCCACCGGGTCCACCGTGGCCGGGATCGTGCTGGGTGCCCCGATCCGGCAGATCCCGGACGGCGGTGCCCCGTTCCTTGCGGTGACCGGCTTCCTGATCGGCCCGCACGACCGCCCGATCGTGAACGAGCCGACGGCGGAGACCCACTGCGTGGGCATCGTCACCACGCCGATCGGCTGCCGGGCGGTGTTCGGCGTCGATCCCGCCGGGCTGCGCGGGCGGGTGGTGGACCTGCCGGCCGCCTGGCCGGGCGCGGCGGCGCTGCGGCAGGACCTGCTCGGGACCGACGGGCCGGCACGCATGCTGGCGGCCACCGCGGAGACGCTGTCAGCGGGGCTCGACGAGTCCGACCACGGCGTGGACCGCTGCGCCGCCGCCGTGGCGATGCTGGAGGACTCCCCCGCCCGGCCGATCGGCGACGTGGCCGCCGAGCTCGGCGTCTCGCACGGGCACCTCGACCGCTAGTTCACCCGGGTCGTCGGCCTCAGCCCGCGCACGCTCGCCCGGGTGCTGCGCGTGCGCCGGCTGCTGGAGCAGATCGACGTCTCCGACCGGGTGGCCTGGACCCGGCTGGCCGCCGACCTCGGCTGGTACGACCAGGCGCACCTCATCCGGGACGTCACCCGGCACACCGGCGTCCCCCCTTCGGCGTACGTCGCGGCGCAGCGGCGGTTCCTCGCGCCCGACGACCTCACCCCGGGCTTCGTGCCCGGCGTGTGAAGTCCGTCCAAGACCTCGCCGGGCGGGACGACCACGGTGGGCCCATGAGCCGTGCGTTCTCCGTGACCCGTTCCGTCGATCGGCCCGTCGAGGAGGTCTGGCGGCAGCTGACCGACTGGAACCGGGCGGCCGGCTGGCTGGGCGTGGACAGCATCCGGGCCGACGGGCCCACCCAGGTGGGGACGACGCTGCGCTTCGTCACCCGGGGCAAGGAGCGGACCAGCGAGATCGCCGAGCTCTCCCCGGGCCGGTCGATCACGCTGCGCTCCCGGCAGGGCGGCGTCACGGCCGACTACCGCTACACCGTCGAACCGGCTGGGAACGGCAGCCGCGTCGGCCTCACCGCCGACGTCCGCACGCGGGGCGCGTGGTCGCTGGCCGCACCGATGATCCGGACGGCCATCCGGGGGACCGACTCCGGCCAGCTCGACGCGCTCGACCGGGAGCTGACCGCCCGCTGACCGCACCGGTCGCGGGGCTGTCTACGGTCTTGCCCCGTGGTGAACGTCCTCTCGATCCAGTCGCACGTCGCGTACGGGCACGTCGGCAACTCCTCCGCGGTCTTCCCGCTCCAGCGCCTCGGGATCGAGGTGTGGCCGGTGCACACCGTGCAGTTCTCCAACCACACCGGCTACGGCGAGTGGACCGGACGCGTCTTCGACGGCCAGGCCGTCGAGGAGGTTGTGCAGGGCATCGCGGACCGCGGCGTCCTCGATCGCTGCGACGCGGTGCTCTCGGGCTACCTCGGGTCGGCCGACATCGGGCACGCCGTCGTCCAGACGGTCGGACGGGTGCGGGACGCCAACCGCGACGCCGTCTACTGCTGCGACCCGGTGATCGGCGACGTCGGCCGCGGCATCTTCGTCCGTCCCGGGATCGAGGACTTCATGCGCGAGGTCGCCGTCCCGGCCGCCGATCTCGTGACGCCCAACCACTTCGAGCTCGACCTGCTCTCCGGACGGACGACGGAGTCGTTGCCGGCGGTGAAGGACGCGGTGGCCGCGGTCCAGGCACTCGGGCCGTCCGTCGTGCTCACGACGTCCCTGGTCACGGACGACACCCCGGACGACGCGGTCGACCTGCTCGCGTCGGAGGGCGGCCGACACTTCATGGTCCGCACGCCCCGCCTCGGCGTCTCGGTGAACGGCGCCGGGGACGCGATCGCCGCGCTGTTCCTTGCGCACTGGCTGGACACCCGGTCGGCCGGGGAGGCCCTCGGCCGCGCCGCCGCGTCGGTGTTCTGCCTGCTCCAGCGCACGGAGGACGCGGGCTCGCGGGAGATCCTGCTCGTCGCCGCGCAGGAGGAGTTCGTCACTCCCACGCGCACGTTCGAGGTCACCGAGGTCTGAGCCCGTACCCTGGACCCGGTGAGCGCAGCCCCCGTCGAGCAGGCCATCGGCGGCAGCGCCACCACCGACGTCCTCCGGCAGGCCTCGCGGCGGCGGACGTTCGCCGTCATCAGCCACCCGGACGCCGGCAAGTCGACGCTCACCGAGGCGCTCGCGCTGCACGCCCGGGTGATCGGCCAGGCCGGTGCGGTGCACGGCAAGGCCGGCCGCCGCGGGACGGTGTCGGACTGGATGGACATGGAGCGCGACCGCGGCATCTCCATCACCTCGGCGGCGCTCCAGTTCGAGTACCAGGACGCGGTCATCAACCTGCTCGACACCCCGGGCCACGCCGACTTCTCGGAGGACACCTACCGCGTCCTCACCGCGGTCGACGCCGCCGTGATGCTGATCGAC
>NZ_SPQM01000083.1 GCF_004570345.1 Blastococcus sp. CT_GayMR20
CGACGGCGACCGGCCGCAGCGCAACCGCGGTGAGCGCGGCAACCGCAACCGCAACGACCGCGACGCCAACCGCGAGGGCGGCGACCGCACCGCCCCCGACCGCGGCGCCGACCGCAACGCCCCCGACCGCGGCACCGACCGCAACGCCAACCGCGACGGCGGCAACCGCAACGACGGTGGCAGCAACCGCGACGGCAACCGGGGCCCCGACCGCGGGGAGCGCGCCGACAACCGCGGCGGCCGCCCGGACAACCGGAACGACAACCGCAACGACGGTCCGCGGGGCGCCAACCCCAACGACGAGGACGACGACGACTTCGAGGGCGGCCGCGGTCGCCGCGGTCGCCGGTACCGCGACCGCAACAAGCGCGGTGGCAGCACCGGCGGCGGTCGTGAGCGCTTCGACCAGGGCGAGCCGACCGTCAGCGAGGACGACGTCCTGCTGCCCGTCGCCGGCATCCTGGACGTGCTCGACAACTACGCCTTCGTCCGAACCTCGGGCTACCTCACCGGCCCGAACGACGTCTACGTCTCGCTGTCGCAGGTGCGCCGCTACGGCCTGCGTCGCGGTGACGCCATCACCGGCGCCGTCCGCCAGCCCCGCGAAGGCGAGCGCAAGGACAAGTACAACGCGCTGGTCCGGCTGGACACGGTCAACGGCCTCGACCCCGAGCAGGCCAAGCAGCGGCCGGAGTTCACCAAGCTCACCCCGCTGTACCCGCAGGAGCGGCTGCGCCTGGAGACCGAGCCGCACGTGCTCACCACGCGCGTGCTCGACCTGGTCATGCCGATCGGCAAGGGCCAGCGCGCGCTGATCGTCAGCCCGCCGAAGGCCGGGAAGACCATGGTGCTGCAGGCGCTGGCGAACGCGATCACGACCAACAACCCCGAGTGCCACCTGATGGTCGTCCTCGTCGACGAGCGGCCCGAAGAGGTCACCGACATGCAGCGCTCGGTGAAGGGCGAGGTCATCGCCTCGACCTTCGACAGGCCGCCGTCGGATCACACGACGGTCGCGGAGCTGTCCATCGAACGGGCCAAGCGCCTGGTCGAGATGGGCCACGACGTCGTCGTCCTGCTGGACTCGATCACCCGCCTGGGCCGCGCCTACAACCTGGCGGCCCCCGCCAGCGGCCGGATCCTCTCCGGTGGTGTCGACTCCACGGCGCTGTACCCGCCCAAGCGCTTCCTCGGCGCCGCACGCAACATCGAGAACGGCGGCTCCCTGACGATCATCGCCTCGGCGCTGGTCGAGACCGGATCCACGATGGACACGGTCATCTTCGAGGAGTTCAAGGGCACGGGTAACGCGGAGATCAAGCTCGACCGCCGCCTGGCGGACAAGCGCGTCTTCCCGGCGGTCGACGTCAACGCGTCGGGAACCCGCAAGGAAGAGATCCTCATGAACCCCGACGAGCTGGCGATCGTCATCAAGCTGCGCCGGGTGCTCGCCGCGCTCGAGCCGCAGCAGGCGCTGGAACTGCTGCTCGACAAGCTGAAGAAGACGCGCAACAACGTCGAGTTCCTGATGCAGATCCAGAAGACGACCCTGGGGCCGGGCAACGAATAACCCGGTGCGGCAGGACGGTCTCCCGGTCTGGGAGACTGGTCGACCGAGCCCCGCATCGCGGCCGGAATATCGGTCGGCCGCCGGCGTTCCACCACACGAACACCAGAGACTTCGCAGAAGAGGCGATATGAAGCCCGACATCCACCCGGCCTACAACGTCACCACCGTGACCTGTGGCTGCGGCAACACCTTCACCACCCGCAGCACGTCCCCGACCGGTCAGCTGACCGTCGAGGTCTGCTCCGCCTGCCACCCCTTCTACACCGGCAAGCAGAAGATCCTCGACACGGGTGGCCGCGTCGCCCGCTTCGAGAAGCGGTTCGGCAAGCGCGCCGCTGCCGGGGCCGAGACCGCCGACAAGTAGCGCATCCGACGGCGCCCGCGCCACTCCCTCCGGGGAGTGGGGCGGGCGCCGTTGTCATGTCCCGATCCAGTGAGAGGAGTCCTGCGTTGAGCTCCCCCGACCGGTTGTCCGCCCTGCTCGACGAGCACGCCTCCCTGGAGCGCGAGCTCGCCGACCCGGCGGTGCACGCCGACCAGTCCCGCGCCCGGCGGCTGAGCCGGCGCTACGCGCAGCTCGCCCCGCTCGTCGAGACCGCCCGCGCGCTCGACGAGGCGCGCGGGAACCTGGGCACCGCCCGCGAGCTCGCCGGGGAGGACACGTCCTTCGCCGCCGAGGCGTCGGCGCTGGAAGCCGAGGTCGAGGACCTCACCGGCCGGCTGCGCGAGCAGCTGCTGCCCAAGGACCCCGACGACGACAAGGACGTCATCCTGGAGATCAAGGCGGGGGAGGGCGGCGCGGAGTCGGCGCTGTTCGCCGGCGACCTGCTGCGCATGTACCTCCGCTACGCGGAGCGCCGGGGCTGGTCGACCGAGGTCCTCGACGCCGTGGACGCCGAGCTCGGCGGCTACAAGGACGTCGCTGTCGCGATCAAGTCCCGCACGGACGAGGGCATCTGGTCACGGCTGAAGTTCGAGGGCGGCGTGCACCGCGTCCAGCGCGTGCCGGCCACCGAGAGCCAGGGCCGGATCCACACGTCCGCTGCGGGCGTCCTGGTGCTGCCCGAGGCCGAGGAGGTCGACGTGACCGTCGACCCCAACGACCTGCGCATCGACGTCTTCCGCTCCTCCGGGCCGGGCGGTCAGAGCGTGAACACGACCGACTCCGCCGTCCGGATCACCCACCTGCCCAGCGGCATCGTGGTCAGCTCGCAGAACGAGAAGAGCCAGCTGCAGAACCGGGAGTCCGCACTGCGCGTCCTGCGTTCGCGGCTGCTGGCCGCCGCCCGCGAGGAGGCGGCCGCCACGGCCAGCGACCAGCGGCGCAGCCAGGTGCGCACGATGGACCGCAGCGAGCGGGTCCGCACGTACAACTTCCCGGAGAACCGGATCAACGACCATCGGGTCGGCTACAAGGCGTACAACCTCGACCAGGTGGTCGACGGCGACCTCGACGCCGTCATCGACGCGCTCGCCGCGGCGCACACCGCCGAGCTGCTGGCGGCCGGCTCCTGAACGTCCGATCCATGATCGCCGACGCCGCGCGCCGCCTCGCCGACGCCGGGGTCGAGTCGCCGCGGGTGGACGCCGAGCTGCTGCTCGCCCACGTCCTCGGGGTGCCCCGCGGCCGGCTGATCACGGCGGGCGACGTGGGTGCGGACGAGGCCGCGCGTTTCGGGGAGCTCCTCGAGCAGCGGGCCGACCGGGTCCCGCTACAGCACCTCACCGGCCGGGCCGCCTTCCGCCACCTCGAGCTCGCCGTCGGACCCGGGGTCTTCGTGCCCCGCCCGGAGACCGAGCAGCTGACCGGCTGGGCCCTCGGGCGGCTGGCCGGCATCGAGGGCCCCGTGGTCGTCGACCTGGGCAGCGGCTCGGGCGCGATCGCGCTGTCGATCGCGCACGAGCACCCCGGCGCCCGGGTGACCGCCGTCGAGCGCGATCCCGGTGCCGTCGCGTGGACACGGCACAACGCCCTCGCCCGCGTCGCCGCGGGGGACACGCCCGTCGGCGTCGTCGAGGGCGACATGACCGACCCGGCCCTGCTCTCGGAGCTCGACGGCCGGGTCACCGTCGTCGTCTCCAATCCGCCCTACGTCCCGGACGACGCGGTGCTGCCGCGCGAGGTCGCCGACCACGATCCGCCGCCGGCGCTCTGGGGCGGCCCCGACGGGCTGGACGTCGTCCGCGGGATGCTGACCGTCGCCGCGCGGCTGCTGCACCCCGGCGGGTGGCTCGGCATCGAGCACGCCGACCAGCAGGGCACTGCGCTGCCGGCCGTCGTCCGCGCCCACGGTGGATTCACCGAGGTGGAGGACCATCCCGACCTGGCCGACCGCCCCCGCTTCACGACCGCCCGGAGGGTCTGACTCGCCGGTGGGGGAGACTCCTCTGCCGTGCCTGAACTCTTCGACTGCAGCGACCCCGCGGCACGCGCCGCCGGCCTCGACGCCGCGGCCGCCGCGCTCGGCCGTGGGGAGCTGGTGCTCCTGCCCACCGACACGGTCTACGGCGTCGCGGCCGACGCCTTCACGCCGGCCGCGGTCACCGGACTGCTCGCGGCCAAGAACCGCGGGCGGGCCATGCCGGTCCCCGTGCTGATCGGCGAGGCGTCGACGCTGGCCGGCCTGGTGGTCAACCTGCCGCCGGTGGCCAACGAGCTCGCCTCCGCCTTCTGGCCCGGCGGCCTGACCCTCGTGCTCGAGCACGCGCCGTCCCTGGCCTGGGACCTCGGGGACGCGGAGGGGACCGTCGCCGTCCGGCTCCCGGACGACGACGTGGCCCGCGACCTGCTGCGCCGCACGGGACCGCTGGCCGTCTCCAGCGCCAACCGCTCCGGCCGCCCGGCCGCGGCCACCGCGCAGGACGCCGTCGAGCAGCTGGGGACCCACGCGGCCGTCGTCCTGGACGGCGGGCCCCGTGCCGGGTCGGCCGCCAGCACGATCGTCGACTGCACCGGCCCCGTCCTCCGGGTGCTGCGGGTGGGTGCGATCCCGGTCGACCGCCTGCGGGACGTCGTCCCCGACATCACCGACTGATGAAGGACCCCGTCCTCCCCACGCTTCGCACGCTCAGCGCGGGCCCCGGGACGGGGCCGCAACCAGGCGATACCGTGGGCTACACCCGCCGCCCTGCCGGGCGTCAGGGGTAGCCGCAGCGAGTCGATCGAGTGGGGGACCGTGCGCGAGTACGCCGTCGTCCTCCTCACCGCCGCGCTGGTCACCTTCCTGGCCACGCCGGTGGTGCGGATGGTCGCCATCCGCGCGCGCATGATGGCGGCCCCCCGCGACCGGGACGTGCACGTCATCCCGACCCCGCGGGGCGGCGGCGTCGCGATGTACCTCGGCGTGGCCGCGGCGATCCTGGTCGCCACCCGCCTCCCCGCTCTGCAGCGGACCTTCGACGACTCCCAGACGTTCGCGGTGCTGGTCGCCGGCGGGCTCATCTGCCTGCTGGGCGTCCTGGACGACAAGTGGGGGCTGGACGCCCTCACCAAGCTGACCGGTCAGATCGCGGCCGCCGGCGTCATGGTGCTGCAGGGGGTGCAGCTGGCCTTCCTGTTCCTGCCGGTGGCCGACATCGGCACGATCTCCTTCGGCCCGCAGACCGGTGTCCCGCTGACCATCCTCGTCACGGTCCTCACGGTGAACGCGCTCAACTTCATCGACGGCCTCGACGGGCTGGCCGCCGGGGTCTCCGCCATCGCCGCGCTGGCCTTCTTCGCCTACAGCTACAACCTCGGGATCGTCGGCTACGACGACGTCGCCAGCGCCCCCGCGCTGATCACCGCGGTGCTCGCCGGGGCGTGCCTGGGCTTCCTCCCGCACAACTTCAGCCCGGCCCGGATCTTCATGGGCGACTCCGGTTCGATGCTGGTCGGCCTGATGCTCTCGGCCGCCGCGGTGACGGCGACCGGGGGAGTGGACGCGCAGACGTTCGACTCCGCCGCGAGCCTGCTGCCCCTGGCGCTGCCCCTCCTCGTGCCGATCGCGATCCTCTTCATCCCGTTCGTCGACCTGGTCATGGCCGTCGTGCGGCGCAGCGTCCGGGGCCAGTCGCCGTTCTCGCCGGACAAGATGCACCTGCACCACCGGCTGCTCTCCATCGGGCACTCGCACCGCCGGGCCGTGCTCGTCATGTACTTCTGGGCCGCCCTGCTGTCCTTCGGGGCCGTCGCGCTGTCGATCACCGGCGGGCAGGCGGAGCTCCTCGTCGCCATCGCCGTCCTGCTGGTCGTCGGTGTGGTCGTCGTGCTCAGCCCGCGGGCCAGGCGGGCCGCTCGCGAGGCCCGCCAGGCCGAGATCGTCGCGCAGCGCGAGCGCAGCCGGGCCGAGCACCCCACCGCCCGGGCGCTCCGGGCACAGGCCGCCGCGGCCGCCGACCCCGCCCGCGCACCGGACCCCGAGCCGGCGCCGCGCGCAGCCGGGGCGGGACAGGTGCTCCGGTGACGGCGACCAGTCCCCGCGGCGCCCGGCCTCCACGCAGCGACGTCCCCTGGGACGTCTCGTTCCTCCGCGTCGGTACCCTCGTGACCGCCGTGGTCACGGCCCTCGCCGTCCCGGTGGTCTGGCTGCTCGCCGGCCGCCCGGCCGCCGTGGGGGTGCTGGTCGGAGCCGCCGTCGTCACGGCGTTCTTCTGCATCTCCGGCGTGGTCATCGCCTGGGCCGGCCGGATCGACGACGCGTTCACGCTGCCCGCGGCGCTCGGCACCTTCCTCGTCAAGGTGCTGATCTTCTTCGCCGTCCTCCAGGCACTGCCGGAGGACGGGTGGATCGACCGGCGGGCGATGGCGTGGGCCGTCGTCGCCGGCGCCCTGCTGTGGAGCGGCGTCCAGGTCCGCTGGGTGCTGACCCGGCAGCTGTACTACGTGCCGCCGCCGGCACCCCCGGGAACGGGTCCGGGTCCGGCGCCGGAGTCCGCGCACGTCTCGCCGACAGACCCGGAAAAGCCCACGTTCCGCGCCTGAGATAGTGTCCCGGCGATGGCCGAGGACAGCCCTGCTCGCGGGGAAGCTCGACCGCGAACCGACGAACCGGCGCGTCAGCCCAGTGGGGCCGACATCGGCTGGGGGATCACCGGGACCATGCTCTCGGGGATCATCGTCTGGGGCGGGGTCGGGTTGCTGCTCGACCGCTGGTGGGAGACACGGTTCCTCGCCCTGGTCGGCACGATTCTCGGCTTGACGGTGGCCATCTACCTGGTGGTCGTCAAGTACGGGGCTGTTCCACCGCCTCCGGGAGGTGGCCGGTCCACCGGTAGGACCCCGGGCGGGCAGCGGAGCCGGCCCCGGACGCAGGGCCCGACGCAGAAGGGACAACGGTGACCTCCAGCGCCACCGCGCTCGCCAGCGTGCTCGCAGCCAACGGCGAGGGTTTCGAAGCTCCGACCGTCGAGGAGTTCTACCCCGAGCCCCTCGTGGAGTTCGACGTCTTCGGCGTGGCCTTCGAGATCACCCGCATCACGCTGATCATGTGGATCGCGACCGCGCTGATGATCTGGTTCATGGTCGCCGCGGTCCGCAAGCCGTCGATCGTGCCCGGGAAGCTCCAGTTCATGGGTGAGAGCGGCTACTCCCTCATCCGCGACGGCATGGCCCGCGACGTGATCGGGCCCAAGGGCCTTCCGTTCGCCCCGTTCCTCGCCTCGCTCTTCTTCTTCATCCTGGCGAACAACGCGATGTCGATCGTGCCGCTCGCGCAGATCTCCCCGATGTCGAAGTTCGCCTTCCCGCTGGTCCTCGCGGTCATCGTCTGGGTGCTCTACAACTGGGTCGGCATCCGCGAGCAGGGCGCAGGGCGGTACTTCAAGGACGCCGCCGTGCCGCCGGGTGTGCCCATCGGGGCGCTGATCCTCGTGACGCCGATCGAGCTGCTGCAGGTGTTCGTCATCCGGCCGTTCACCCTCGCCGTCCGGCTCTTCGCCAACATGTTCGCCGGCCACATGCTGCTGGCGGTGTTCTCCCTGGGCACGGTCTACCTGCTCACCGTGGGCAACTTCTCCGTGATCTTCAGCCCGTTCGCGTTCCTCATGGCCCTGGCCATGACGTTCTTCGAGCTGCTGGTCATCGTGCTGCAGGCCTACGTCTTCACCGTGCTGACGGCGACATACCTCAACGGCGCCGTCGAACCCGCCCACTGACCGCTCCACCCCCGCCAGCCGCCCGGGACGACCCGGGCGACCGACACAGGAGGAAGACCCCCTAATGATCGAGGTACTCGCAGAGCTCGAGGGCAACATCGGTGCGGTCGGCTACGGCCTCGCCGCCATCGGCCCCGGCATCGGTGTGGGCATCGTGTGGGCCGCCTACATCCAGGCGACCGCCCGTCAGCCCGAGTCCGCCGGCCTGACCCGGACCTACGCCTTCCTCGGTGCCGCCCTCTCCGAGGCCCTGGCGCTCATCGGCCTGGTCGCGCCCTTCATCTACGGCTGAGCCGGCCGGTCCTGTCCAGCTGACTCAGGGAGTCCAGAGCATGAGCATCCTCGCCGCGGAAGCACACAATCCGCTGATCCCGCCCGTGGGCGAGATCATCGTCGGCACGATCACGTTCGCGATCCTCGCCTTCGTGATGATCAAGTTCGTCGTGCCGCGCTTCGAGCAGGTCTTCCGCGCTCGTCGGGAGGCGATCGAGGGCGGCATCGAGCGGGCCGAGGCGATGCAGGCGGAGGCCAAGGCGTCGCTGGAGCAGTACCGCGCCCAGCTGGCCGAGGCGCGCAACGAGGCCGCGCAGATCCGCGACCGAGCCCGTGCGGAGGGCCAGCAGATCCTCGAGGAGCTGCGCACCCAGGCACAGGAGGAGTCCGCGCGGATCGTCGCTCGCGGCGAGGAGCAGCTGGCCACCGCGCGCCAGCAGGTCGTCAACGAGCTCCGTGGGCAGATCGGCACCCTGGCGGTGCAGCTCGCCGGTCAGGTGGTCGGTGAGTCCCTCGCCGACGACGCCCGCCGGCGCGGCACCGTCGACCGGTTCCTCGCCGAGCTCGACGGCATGGCAGCCGGCGACGGCGTCGTCGGCGCGCGAGAGACCACTCGCTGATGGAGGCCTCCAGCCGAGCGGCACTGGCCGAGGCACGCGAGCGCCTCGACCAGCTCAGCCGTCCTGCCTCCGGCGTGCTCGAGCGGGCGAAGGACCGCCTGACCGGTCAGCCGGCGCGGGCGGCCACCGGTCCGGAGCTGCTGGCTCTGGCCGACGAGCTGTTCGCCGTCGCGCGGCTGCTCGACAGCCAGCTCTCGCTGCGCCGGGCGCTGTCCGACCCCGCGGGCAAGCCGGAGGACCGGGCCGGCCTGGCCCAGCGGCTCTTCGCCTCGAAGCTGTCGAGCACGGCCCTCGACCTGGTCGAGACCGTCGCCCGGCTGCGGTGGTCGCACCCGATCGACCTGGTCGACGCATTCATGGCCCTGGGGATCGAGGCGTCGCTGGACGCCGCGGACGCCCGTGGTGAGCTCGACGGCGTCGAGGACGAGCTGTTCCGCTTCGGCCGCATCATCGGCGGCGACCGCGAGCTCGGCCGGATCCTGAGCGACCGCAAGGCCTCCGTGGAGGGCAAGCGCGCGCTGCTGGACCGGCTGCTGTCCGGCCGGGTCAGCCCCGTGACCGAGCAGCTGCTCCGCAACGTGCTCACCGGACCGCACGTCGGCACGGCGGAGAACGCGATCGAGCGGCTGTCCGACGTGGCGAGCCGGCGCCGCGGCCAGTCCGTGGCGCGGGTGACCACCGCCGTCGCGCTGACCCCCGCCCAGGAACAGCGGCTGTCCGACGTGCTCCGGCGGATCTACGGCCGCACCGTCGGTCTGCAGATCACCGTGGACCCGAGCGTGCTCGGCGGCCTCATCGTGCAGGTGGGCGACGAGGTCATCGACGGCAGCATCGCCCACCGCCTGGAAGCCGCCGAGCGGCGGCTGGCCGGCTGACCGCCCCCATTCGGCTCCCCGCCCCAGACCACAGCCCCCCAAGACACGACCCCCGCAGGGAAGAGGACTCAGACCCATGGCCGAGCTGACGATCTCCGCAGACGAGATCCGCAGTGCCATCCAGACGTACGTCACCGAGTACAGCCCCGACATCTCCCGCGAGGAGGTCGGCATCGTCACGGAGGCCGGCGACGGCATCGCCCGCGTCGAAGGCCTGCCCTCGGTCATGACCAACGAGCTGCTCGAGTTCGAGAGCGGCGTCCGTGGCCTGGCCCTGAACCTCGACGTGCGCGAGGTCGGCGTCGTCGTCCTGGGTGACTTCTCCGGCATCGAGGAGGGCCAGCAGGTCCGCCGGACCGGCGAGGTCCTCTCCGTACCGGTCGGCGACGGCTACCTCGGCCGCGTCGTCGACCCGCTGGGCAACCCGATCGACGGCGGCGGCGAGATCGTGTCCACCGGCCGCCGTGCGCTGGAGCTCCAGGCACCGACCGTCGTCCAGCGGCAGTCGGTGAAGGAGCCGCTGCAGACCGGGATCAAGGCCATCGACGCCATGACCCCGATCGGCCGCGGTCAGCGCCAG
The DNA here is from genome assembly GCF_004570345.1 of Blastococcus sp. CT_GayMR20. Next base: position 10,054 of record NZ_SPQM01000083.1, read on the forward strand.
CTGGTCATCGGCGACCGCCAGACCGGCAAGACGGCGATCGTCACCGACACGATCATCAACCAGAAGGAAGCCTGGGCGACCGGCGACCCGGCGCAGCAGGTCCGCTGCATCTACGTCGCCGTCGGCCAGAAGGGCTCGACGATCGCGGCCATCCGCACCGCCCTCGAGGAGGCCGGCGCGATGGAGTACACGACCATCGTCGCGGCTCCCGCATCCGAGGCCGCCGGCTTCAAGTACATCGCCCCCTACACCGGCTCGGCCATCGGCCAGCACTGGATGTACGAGGGCAAGCACGTCCTGATCGTGTTCGACGACCTCTCCAAGCAGGCCGAGGCCTACCGTGCGGTCTCGCTGCTGCTGCGCCGTCCGCCGGGTCGCGAGGCCTACCCGGGCGACGTCTTCTACCTCCACTCCCGTCTGCTGGAGCGCTGCGCGAAGCTCTCCGACGACCTCGGCGCCGGCTCGATGACGGGCCTGCCGCTGGTCGAGACGAAGGGCAACGACGTGTCGGCGTACATCCCGACCAACGTCATCTCGATCACCGACGGCCAGATCTTCCTCGAGACCGGTCTGTTCAACTCCGGTGTCCGTCCCGCCATCAACGTCGGCATCTCGGTGTCCCGCGTCGGTGGTTCGGCCCAGATCAAGGCCATGCGCTCGGTCGCCGGCCGCCTGCGCCTGGACCTCGCCCAGTTCCGTGAGCTGGAGGCCTTCGCGTCCTTCTCCTCCGACCTGGACGCCTCCAGCCGCGCCACACTCGACCGCGGCCAGCGCCTGGTGGAGCTGCTCAAGCAGGGGCAGTACTCGCCGTTCCCGGTGGAGCGCGAGGTCGTCTCCCTGTGGCTCGGCACCACCGGCAAGCTCGACGTGGTGCCGGTCAGCGATGTGCGGCGCTTCGAGTCCGAGTTCCTCGACTTCGTCTCCCGCGGCGAGAACGGCATCCTCGACGAGATCCGCCAGTCCAAGGTGCTCGGCGACGACGCGGTGCAGAGCCTGGAGAAGGCGGTCGAGGAGTTCTACGGTCAGTTCACGACCAGCGAGGGCGAGTCGCTCAAGGTCAACGAGCCCGAGGCCGAGGCCATGGACGCGTCCGAGCGCGGCCAGGAGCGCGTCCAGGTCAAGAAGAAGGGCTGATCCATGGCCGGCTCTCTCCGCGCGCTGCGGCGCCGCATCCGCTCCACGCAGTCGACGAAGAAGATCTTCTCGGCGCAGGAGCTGATCGCCGGTGCCCGGATCGTGCGCGCGCAGGCCCGGGTGGAGGCCTCCAAGCCCTACGCCCGGGAGATCACGCGGGTGCTCTCTGCACTCGCCTCCTCCGCGTCGCTGGACCACCCGCTGCTCACGGAGCGGCAGAACCCGCAGCGCGCGGCGGTGCTCGTGATCACCTCCGACCGCGGGTTCGCCGGCTCGTACAACGTGAACGTGCTGCGGCGGACCGAGGAGCTGCTCGCCCTCCTGCGCAAGGAGGGCAAGCAGCCGGTGCTCTACGTCGTCGGGCGCAAGGGGGAGACCTACTACTCCTTCCGCGACCGAGAGATGGCCGACACCTTCACCGGCTTCTCCGAGCAGCCGAACTACACCGACGCCCAGGCGGTGGGTGAGGAGCTGATCGCGGCCTTCACCGCCGGTGAGGACGACGACGAGAGCGGTGCCGGCGCCGACGGCGTCCTCGGCGTGGACGAGCTGCACATCGTCTACACCGAGTTCCGTTCCCTGCTGGCGCAGGTGCCGGTCGCCAAGCGGATGGCTCCGCTGGAGGTCGAGGAGGTCGAGGAGTTCGACTACGAGCGCGAGGACCGCGAGCACGGCCAGACCGGCAACGACTCGGGCGTCCCCACCTCGTACGAGTTCGAGCCGTCGGCCGAGGGGCTGCTGGACGCCCTGCTGCCGAAGTACATCACCACCCGGATCTACGCCGCGATGCTCGAGGCGGCCGCCTCGGAGTCCGCGTCGCGGCGCCGGGCGATGAAGTCGGCCTCCGACAACGCGGAGGAGCTGGCCAAGAACCTCAAACGGCAGGCCAACCAGGCCCGCCAGGCCGAGATCACCCAGGAGCTCAGCGAGATCGTCGGCGGCTCCGAGGCGCTGGTCGCCGCCGGGGCCAGCGACTGAGCCGGATCCGGCGACTGACATGTTCCACCCGAAGACGCGAGACGAACCCCACAGCGCACACAGCCCGAGGGCAGGAGAGCACTACAGATGACCGTCACCGAGGACCGTCCGTCCAACCAGCAGACGCAGGCCGCCGGCCGCGTCGTGCGGGTCACCGGGCCGGTTGTCGACGTCGAGTTCCCGCGCGACGCGATGCCCGACCTGTTCAACGCCCTGAAGGTCGATGTCACCCTGGCCGACCTGGGCAAGACCCTGACCCTCGAGGTCGCCCAGCACCTGGGCGAGGGCGTCGTCCGCACCATCTCGATGGCGCCGACCGACGGCCTGGTGCGTGGCGCGGAGGTGCGCGACACCGGGGAGTCCATCACCGTCCCCGTGGGTGACGTGACCAAGGGCCACGTGTTCAACGCCCTCGGCGAGTGCCTGGACACCCCCGGCTACGGCGAGGACGCCCCGCACTGGTCGATCCACCGGCACGCGCCGCGCTTCGACCAGCTCGAGGGCCGCACCGAGCTGCTCGAGACCGGCATCAAGGTCATCGACCTGCTCACCCCGTACGTGGCCGGTGGGAAGATCGGCCTGTTCGGTGGGGCCGGCGTCGGCAAGACCGTGCTGATCCAGGAGATGATCCGCCGGGTCGCCCAGGAGTTCGGTGGCGTCTCGGTGTTCGCCGGCGTCGGCGAGCGCACGCGTGAGGGCAACGACCTCATCACCGAGATGACCGAGTCCGGCGTCATCGAGTCCACCGCGCTGGTCTTCGGCCAGATGGACGAGCCGCCGGGCACGCGTCTGCGGGTCGCGCTCTCCGCGCTGACCATGGCGGAGTACTTCCGCGACGAGCAGAACCAGGACGTGCTGCTCTTCATCGACAACATCTTCCGGTTCACCCAGGCCGGCTCCGAGGTGTCCACGCTGCTCGGCCGCATGCCGTCGGCCGTGGGCTACCAGCCGACCCTCGCCGACGAGATGGGCGAGCTGCAGGAGCGGATCACCTCCACCCGTGGCCGCTCGATCACCTCGCTGCAGGCGATCTACGTGCCCGCCGACGACATCACCGACCCCGCACCCCACACCACGTTCGCCCACCTCGACGCGACGACGGTGCTCTCCCGGCCCATCTCGGAGAAGGGCATCTACCCGGCCGTCGACCCGCTGGACTCGACCAGCCGGATCCTCGACCCGCAGTACGTCGGGCAGGAGCACTACGAGATCGCCCAGACGGTGAAGCGGATCCTGCAGCGCTACCAGGAGCTGCAGGACATCATCGCCATCCTCGGCATCGACGAGCTCGGCGAGGAGGACAAGGTCACGGTCAACCGGGCCCGGCGCATCGAGCGCTTCCTCTCGCAGAACATGTTCGTGGCCGAGGCGTTCACCGGTCAGCCCGGCTCCTTCGTCCCGCTGTCGGAGACGCTGGAGGCGTTCAAGGCGCTCACCGAGGGCAACTACGACCACCTCCCGGAGCAGGCCTTCTTCATGCAGGGCGGGCTCGAGGACCTCGAGAAGAACGCGGAGAAGCTCAAGAAGCAGTAAGAGGACCCCCCTGCCCCCGCCACTCGCACGCTCGCGGCGGGACCCCGCAGGGGGGCCGTTCCAGCACGTCCCCGCGGCCGGGTTCCTCTTCGGAGGGGCCCGGCCGCTCGCGTTCGTGGGTCCGGCGGCCCGATCGGGCGACCGGACGGTCACCCGTGTGGGTGGATCAGCGCTATCGTGCCTGCTGGCCGGGGCCCCGCGTGCCGACCATCTCGAGGACAACGCCCGATCCCCGGGCACGGTGAGGAACGACGTGGACGACGACATCGCAGGATCCGGCAGTGCCGATCCTGGCTGGAGCTGGCCCCCGTACGCGCCGTGGGAGCCCGCGGACGGCGAGCGGTTCGGCATCGACGAGTGGGCGCCGGCGTCCAGCGTCCGCCGTCCCTGGGTGCGGGTCGGCCGCTGGACCCTCCTCTACCGTCGCGCCGCCTAGGCCCCCTCCCGGGTCCGCCGAGCCTGCGAGGGGAGGGGAGGAGGGGGTCCTTATAGAGTGAGGGCCCCGTCCGTGGATCCCGAGGAGTGTCGTGGCGACCCTGCAGGTCGAGTTGGTGGCCGTCGAGCGGAAGATCTGGTCCGGCGAGGCCTCCATGGTCATCGCGCGGACGACCGAGGGCGAACTGGGCGTCCTCCCCGGCCACGCGCCGCTGCTGGGTCAGCTCGCCGAGGGCGGTGTCGTGACGATCCGCACCGACTCCGGTGAGGACGTCGTCGTGGCCGCGCACGGGGGGTTCCTGTCGGTCACCGAGCGCGGGGTGTCGATCCTGGCCGAGACCGCGGAGATCTCCACCGAGATCGACGTGGAGCGCGCCCGCGAGGCGCTGCGCCGGGCCGAGGGCGCCGGCGACGAGCCGGGTGCACTCGACGCGGCGCGGCGCGCCCAGTCGCGGCTGAGGGCGGCCGGCGAGTCCGCCTGAGTTCCCGACGTCCCGCCGCTGAGCCGTCCGCCCGATGACCACGGTCCTGCTCGTCCTGCTGGGCGTGCTCATCGTGGTGCTGGTGGTCGCCTTCCAGATCCGCCGCCGCTTCCTCCTCTCCGGGCTCGGGGCGGTCACCATGTGGCTGCGGCCGGTCCGCTCGCCCCGCTGGTCGGTCGGGGTCGCCTGGTACGGCGGCGACATGCTGCTCTGGTACCGGGGGCTGTCGCTGGCGGTACGCCCGAACGAACGGCTCTCCCGCGCCGAGATCCGCGTCGAGTCCCGCCGCAGCCCGGGTCGCGAGGACCTGGCGCTGCCCTCGGACGTCGTCGTCCTGACCATCGCCACCCCGGAGGGTCCGCGGGAGCTGGCGATGGACACCTCGACGGTGACCGGCTTCCTCTCCTGGATGGAGTCGGCCCCTCCGGGGACCTAGCTGTTCTCGGCCGGCTGCTCGGCGAAGGCGGCCCGCTGGGCGTGGGCGCCGCTGTGGGCGCCGGGCTCCCACAGGATGTCGCCGCCCGGGTTCGCGACACGGGCGAGGATGAACAGCAGGTCCGACAGCCGGTTGAGGTAGCGGGCGGTCTCCGGGTTCGTGCGCTCGGCGTCGGCCGCCAGCAGCGCCCAGACGCTCCGCTCGGCCCGGCGGACGACGACCCGCGCCTGGTGCAGCAGCGCCGCCGCAGGGGTGCCGCCGGGCAGGATGAAGCTGTTCAGCTTGGGCAGCGTCTCGTTGTACTCGTCGCAGGCCGCCTCGAGCCGCTCGGTGTAGGCCGGCGTCACCCGTAGCGGCGGGTACGCCGGGTCGGGCGTCACCGGCGTGCACAGGTCGGCGCCGACGTCGAACAGGTCGTTCTGGACGGTGCGCAGGAGCTCGGCGACCCGCTCGTCCGGGGCCCCGAGGGCGAGCGCGACCCCGAGGACGCTGTTGGCCTCGTCGACGTCGGCGAAGGCGTGCAGCCGGGGATCGTTCTTGGACACCCGGCTCATGTCGCCCAGGTGCGTCTCGCCGGCGTCGCCGGTCTTGGTGTAGATGCGGGTGAGCCGGACGGTCATGCCCCGCAGCCTAGGAGAAGGACCCCGCTGCCCCCACCACTCGGCAGGCTCGCGGCGCGAACCCTGCATCGGGGCCACTCCGTAAGGTGACGGCGTGGAGTGCTTCGAGGTGGCCGGTGGCACGGCCCTCACCGGCCGGGTGCGGGTCACCGGTGCCAAGAACAGCGCGCTGAAGCTCATGGCAGCGGCCCTCCTGGCGCCGGGCCGGACCACCATCGAGGAGGTCCCCGACATCCTCGACGTGGCGATCATGAGCGAGGTGCTGCGGCGGCTCGGCTGCGAGGTCGACTACGAGCGCACCGGCGACGGTGGTGGCGGCGGCCGCGTCGTCGTCGACGTGCCGGAGAAGCCGTCGACCGAGACCGACTACGACCTGGTCCGCAAGATGCGTGCCTCCATCAACGTGCTCGGCCCGCTGGTCGCCCGCTGCGGCTCCGCCCGGGTGGCGCTGCCCGGCGGCGACGCGATCGGCTCGCGCGGCCTGGACATGCACATCTCCGGCCTGGAGCGCCTCGGCGCGACCATCGTCAGCGAGCACGGGTTCCTCGTCGCGACCGCGCCGCGCCTCGTCGGCGCGTCGATCTGGCTGGACTTCCCGTCGGTCGGGGCGACCGAGAACCTGGTGATGGCGGCCGTCCTCGCCCGGGGGACGACGGTCGTCGACAACGCGGCCCGCGAGCCGGAGATCGTCGACCTCTGCACGATGCTGGTCGGCATGGGCGCCCGCATCGACGGCGCCGGCACCTCGACGATCACCGTCGAGGGCGTCGACGCGCTGTCGCCGGTGACCTACTCGACCGTGCCGGACCGCATCGTCGCCGGCACGTGGGCCATCGGGGCCGTGATGACCCAGGGCGACGTGTTCATCGAGCGCGCGATCGGCGACCACCTGCGGGTGGCCCTGGACAAGCTGACCGACGCCGGCGCCACGGTCGAGGCGAAGCCCGACGGCATCCGCGTGGCGATGGACCGGCGCCCGCGCTGCGTCGACGTCGTCACGCTGCCCTACCCCGGGTTCCCGACCGACCTGCAGCCGATGGCCGTGGCACTGGCCGCGGTGTCCACCGGCACCGCTCTGGTCACCGAGAACGTGTACGACGGCCGGTTCATGTTCGTCAACGAGCTGGTCCGGCTGGGCGCCGACATCCGCATCGACGGCCACCACGCCGTCGTCCGCGGTCGGGAGCGGCTCTCCAGCGCTCCGGTCGTGGCCACCGACATCCGGGCCGGGGCGGGACTGGTCCTCGCCGGGCTGGCGTCGGACGGCATCACCGAGGTTCAGGACGCCTACCACGTCGACCGCGGCTACCCCGACTTCGTGGAGCAGCTGCGCGGCCTCGGCGCCCAGGTCGAGCGGACCCAGCGGCCCGCCTGATCAGCCGGGGAAGGACGCCGCCAGCGTCCGTGCCCGGTCGGCGTCCTCCGGGAAGACCAGGACGTCGGCGCGGTGCTCTGCGGGACAGCGGATCGTCGAGCGGATGCCCGCGTCGGAGAGCACGGCCCGCAGGGCGAGAGCTGACTCGCGGCGCGACAGGGTGGCGACCAGCGTCAGGAGCCCGTCCTCGGCGGGCGGGGGAGCCGACTGCCGGTCGTAGCCGGTGCCGAAGGCCCACCGCATGAACAGGGCGATCAGCGCCAGGACGACGAACGCGATGACCGGCCCCACGAGGTAGTGCAGGCTGCTGCCCGCCCCGATCGGCATCGGCGTCTCCCTTCCGTACGCCGTTCGAGTGTGCCACCGGTCATAGTCGGGTGAGGGTGCCCGGACGCGGGGCTGCTACCGGTGAGTAACCGCCCTAGACTCCGCGGGCATGCCGTTCCCTTCAGAGCCGAAGGAGCGCGACCGCCCCTGGGTCATGCGCACCTACGCCGGCCACTCCTCGCCGGCCGAGTCGAACAAGCTGTACCGGAACAACCTGTCGAAGGGGCAGACCGGCCTCTCGGTCGCCTTCGACCTGCCGACCCAGACCGGCTACGACCCCGACGACGAGCTCGCGGTCGGCGAGGTCGGCAAGGTGGGCGTCCCGGTCACGCACATCGGTGACATGCGCGCGCTGTTCGACGGCATCCCGCTCGACGAGATGAACACGTCGATGACGATCAACGCCACCGCGATGTGGCTGCTCGCGCTCTACCAGGCGGTGGCCGAGGAGCACGGGCACGACGTCAGCAAGCTCGCGGGGACGACGCAGAACGACATCATCAAGGAGTACCTGTCGCGGGGGACCTACGTCTTCCCGCCGGCGCCGTCGATGCGGCTCATCACCGACATGGTCGCCTACACGGTGACGACGATGCCGAAGTGGAACCCCATCAACATCTGCAGCTACCACCTGCAGGAGGCCGGGGCGACGCCGGAGCAGGAGATCGCCTACGCCATCAGCACCGCCATCGCCGTCCTCGACTCGGTCCGCGACTCCGGCCAGGTGCCGCAGGAGAAGTTCGGCGAGGTCGTCGCGCGCATCTCCTTCTTCGTCAACGCGGGCGTCCGCTTCGTCGAGGAGATGTGCAAAATGCGCGCCTTCACCCAGGTGTGGGACGAGCTGACGAAGGAGCGCTACGGGGTCGAGGACCCCAAGCACCGCCGCTTCCGCTACGGCGTGCAGGTCAACTCCCTGGGCCTCACCGAGGCGCAGCCGGAGAACAACGTCCAGCGCATCGTGCTGGAGATGCTCGCCGTGACCCTGTCCCGCGACGCCCGCGCCCGCGCCGTGCAGCTCCCCGCCTGGAACGAGGCGCTCGGCCTGCCGCGGCCGTGGGACCAGCAGTGGTCGCTGCGGCTGCAGCAGGTGCTCGCCTACGAGACCGACCTGCTCGAGTACGAGGACCTGTTCACCGGCTCGGTCGTCGTCGAGAAGAAGGTCGCCGAGCTGATCGAGGGCGCGAAGGCCGAGATGGCGCGCGTCGAGGAGCTGGGCGGGGCGGTCGCCGCCGTCGAGTCCGGGTACATGAAGAGCGCGATGGTCGGCTCGCTGGCCGAGCGCCGCCGGCGGATCGAGAGTGGCGAGGACGTCGTCGTCGGCGTCAACAAGTTCGAGACGACCGAGCCCAACCCGCTGCTCGCCGACCTCGACGCCGCGATCATGACCGTCGACCCGGCCGTCGAGAACGCCGCCCAGGAGGCGGTGCGGAAGTGGCGCGCCGAGCGGGACCAGGACGCGTGCGACAAGGCGCTCGACACCCTGCGCGAGGCGGCCGGCACCGACACCAACCTGATGGCCGCCACCCTCGACTGCGCCCGCGCCGGCGTGACGACGGGGGAGTGGGCCGGCGTCCTGCGCGAGGTCTTCGGCGAGTACCGGGCGCCCACCGGCGTGGCGGCGGCCAGCGCCGGCGGTGAGGCCGACGCGACGCTGACCGACGTCCGCGAGCGCGTGCGGGCCACCGGCGAGGAGCTCGGCGGGCGGCTCCGCTTCCTCGTCGGCAAGCCGGGCCTCGACGGGCACTCCAACGGTGCCGAGCAGATCGCCGTCCGCGCCCGCGACGCCGGGTTCGAGGTCGTCTACCAGGGCATCCGTCTCACGCCTGACCAGATCGTGTCGGCCGCCGTCGAGGAGGACGTGCACGTCGTCGGGCTCTCGGTGCTCTCGGGCTCGCACCTGCAGGTCGTGCCCGCGGTGCTGCGCGGTCTGAAGGAGGCCGGCCTGGACGACGTCCCCGTGGTGGTCGGCGGGATCATCCCCGACAGCGACGCCCGGCGGCTGCGCGAGCAGGGAGTGGCCCGCGTCTTCACGCCGAAGGACTTCGGGCTGACCGACATCATGCGCTCGGTCGTCGACGTCATCCGCGAGGCGAACGGTCTCGAGGAGAAGGTGCCCGAGCCGGCCTGATCATGTCGCGGGAAGACCGATCCGCACGTCGTCCATCCCCGGGGAGAAGAGCACGCTGACCGGGGGACCGGTCGGCGCGCCCGGCCCCAGTACGGCGAGCAGGTCGGTGTCGAGGTCGAGCAGCTCCGCGGTGCGCAGCCGCCACGGAGCGTGCTCGACCTGTCCGTACACCGTGCGCCCGGCGAGCCGGTGGTGGAAACCCCAGCGCGCGGTCAGGAACAGCTCCTCCGGCCCGGGGATCCGCGGCGCCCCGACACGGACGGCGATCCGCGCGTGCCCCGGCGGGGGGACCGGCCACCGACGGCGCAGCCCGTAGGTGCGGCGGTCGCCGTGCCGGTCGAACTCGACGCGGGCCCACGAGTAGGGCAGGCCGGCGGTCCACCGGGCACCGACGGCCGGCGGCAGCCGCTCGGCGTCGAGCGACAGGAACACGACGCCGCGCCGGCCGGCTCCGTCCACCGCGTACAGCCGGACGTTGACCTGCCCGAAGCTGCCCACCCACGGGAGCGCGGGCCCGCCGAGCAGCGCCGTGCGCTGCATGCGCAACGCGACGATGCCCACGAACGTGCGTCCGTCGAGGACGTCCGGTCGGGTGCCGGCCGGCAACAGCGCTGCCGCCGGCGCAGGGTCCAGTGCCCAGTGCAGAAACGTGACGTCGCGCCAGTCCTGCCGCAGCAGGGCTGGGTGCACCGGGCGCGGTGGGGACGCCGTCAGGGGTTCCGGTCGCACTCCTGCTCCCTTCCCCGCTGCGGTCGGAGCACTCGTGCCGCTGTTGCCCCGCCGTCCGCCTGCGTGGTGGGGTCGGGGCATGAGCAGCGAGGGAGCACCCCGGGTCGAGCGGGACGGTGACGTCGTCCGGATCACGATGGCGCGCCCGGCCAAGCGCAACGCCCTGAGCCGCGAGCACCTGACGCAGTTGCTCGGCGCCTTCAACGAGGTGGCGACCAGTGACGCCACGGGCATCGTGCTCGGAGCCGAGGGACCCGTGTTCAGCGCCGGTCACGATCTCGGCGAGGTCGGCGGCCGCCCCCTCGCAGAGGTGCGCAGCCTGCTCGAGCTCTGCACGGAGCTGATGCAGACCGTCGAGGCGGTGCCCCAGGTGGTGATCGCGCGGGTGCATGCGCTCGCCACCGCCGCCGGCTGCCAGCTGGTTGCCTCCTGTGACCTCGCCGTGGCCGCCGAATCAGCCGGGTTCGCCACTCCCGGCGGCAAGTTCGGGTGGTTCTGCCACACCCCGATGGTGGCCGTGGCCCGCAACGTGGGCAGGAAGCGAGCGATGGAACTCGCACTCACCGGTGACGTCATCGATGCGCGGACGGCCCTGGACTGGGGACTGGTCAACCGCGTGGTGCCTGATGCCGACCTCGATGACGCCGTCGCCGACCTGATGGACCGTGCGACCCGCGGCTCGCGGGCCAGCAAGGCCCTCGGGAAGCAGACGCTGTACGCGCAGTTCGACCGGCCCGAACGCGAGGCATACGACATCGCGCTCGCGGTCATGGCCGACGCCAGCCAGACGCCCGGGGCCCGGGAGTGGTCGGAATCCTTCGTTCAGAAGCGGCCGGCGGTCTGGATCGACTGAGCGCGTGAGCCTGCGCACACCCGGGATGGCCCACGGGGCCCGATTGCATTGACCAACCTGTGCAGAACCTGTGGGGGCTCACGCGTCGGCGTGCCCTGGACTTCGGACGGCGGACGACGAGCGGCTGTTGACGCCTGCCGCGTCCGCCGTCCCCTCGCCGTCCCCCGAAAGGCCTCTCCCTCTCGTGCTCGCAACTCTCCGCCGCGTCCCGTTCGCGGCGCAGGTCCTCCTCGCCCTCGTCGTGGGCGTCGCCCTGGGTCTCGTCGCCCGTGAGATGGGCACCGTCGCCGACGGTTCGCCCAACTGGCTGACCAGCACCCTGCAGACCATCGGCGGCACCTTCGTCACCCTGCTGAAGACGCTCGTCCCGCCGCTGATCGTCACCGCGGTGATCGTCAGCATCGCCAACCTCAG
>NZ_SPQM01000340.1 GCF_004570345.1 Blastococcus sp. CT_GayMR20
GCCTGAAGGTCGCCGTCCGCAACACCCAGGACGGCATCTCGGTCGTGCAGACCGCTGAAGGTGCGCTCACCGAGACGCACAGCATCCTCCAGCGCATGCGTGACCTGTCGGTGCAGGCCTCGAACGACGGTGGCATCAACACCGAGGCCAAGAAGAACATCCAGTCGGAGCTCAGCCAGCTCAAGTCCGAGCTGAACCGCATCGCCAACACCACCACCTTCAACGGCAAGAAGCTGCTCGACGGCAGCTTCAACGCCACCTTCCAGGTGGGGGCGAACGCGGGTGAGACCATCGGCGTGACTCTCGCCACGGCGATGGGCGCGTCCGGTCTCAACGTGGCCGGTGTGGACGTGACCGCACCTGCCACCGGGTCGACCAACGGCAACACGGTCAACGCGTCCGCCGGCACGCCGGGCACGTTCACCACCAACGTGGGTGACTTCACCACGGCGGCGGCGTTCGACACCCTCAGCGGCACGATCACGGTCGGGGACAAGAGCATCGACCTGGCCAGCATCAAGCACGGCGCCGCGGACACCGTGGCGACGCGTCTGGCGACGGTCAACACCGCCGTCAACAACGCTCTGGGCACGGCGAAC
>NZ_SPQM01000341.1 GCF_004570345.1 Blastococcus sp. CT_GayMR20
GCCTGAAGGTCGCCGTCCGCAACACCCAGGACGGCATCTCGGTCGTGCAGACCGCTGAAGGTGCGCTCACCGAGACGCACAGCATCCTCCAGCGCATGCGTGACCTGTCGGTGCAGGCCTCGAACGAGGGCGGGCTCAACACCGAGGCCAAGAAGAACATCCAGTCGGAGATCAGCCAGCTCAAGTCCGAGCTGAACCGCATCGCCAACACCACCACCTTCAACGGCAAGAAGCTGCTCGACAGCAGCTTCACGGCGAACTTCCAGGTCGGCTCCAACGCCGGCGAGACCATCAGCGTCGGCATCGCGACCGCCATGAACGCGTCCGGCCTGAACGTGGCCGGTGTGGACGTGACCGCACCTGCCACCGGCTCGACCAACGGCAACACGGTCAACGCCTCCGCCGGCACGCCGGGCACGTTCACCACCAACGTGGGTGACTTCACCACGGCGGCGGCGTTCGACACCCTGACCGGCACGATCACGGTCGGGGACAAGAGCATCGACCTGGCCAGCATCAAGCACGGCGCCGCGGACACCGTGGCGACGCGTCTGGCGACGGTCAACACCGCCGTCAACAACGCTCTGGGCACGGCGAAC
>NZ_SPQM01000084.1 GCF_004570345.1 Blastococcus sp. CT_GayMR20
TCAACGGGCTCGACGGCGTCCGGGTCGACATCGCGATGATGCGGACCCCGGACGGCCACGGCCGGCTCGAGCTGACGAAGTTCCATTCCCCGGAGGCGGTCAGCGCGGAGCCGGAGAACGCACTGGGGAACACGCTGGGCCTACGCAGCGTCATGTTCACCGTCGACGACATCGACGCCACGGTCGCCGGCCTGCGGGCCCGCGGCGCGGAACTCGTCGGAGAGGTGGCGCAGTACCTGGACAGCTACCGGCTCTGCTACGTCCGCGGCCCCGAGGGGGTCATCGTCGCGTTGGCCGAGCAGCTCAGGTGACCCCCTCCAGGTGCTTCGACCAGTAGGCGCGCTCGTCGTCGGTGAGCGCGCGGCTGGCGTGGGTCCTCATGTCGAACATGACGCAGACGCCGTCCGCCCGGATCGCGGCCGCGTCGTCCTGGATCAGCTCCTGGCGGACGGTCACGGACTTCGTCCCGATCCGCGCGACCCAGCTCCGGACGGTCAGCACCTCACCGACGCGGTAGTACAGCTGCCGCAGGTAGTCGACCTCGAGCCGCGCCAGGATGATGTCGGGCGGCCGTCCCTCGGAGCTTCCTGACGCGGTGCTCGCCATCGCGAGGCGGGCGTCCTCGAGGAGGCTCAGGGCCCGGGCGTGGTTGACGTGCCCGTAGGAGTCCGGGTCGGACCACCGCAGCTGGACCGGGTGCTCGTGCCGCACGTCAGGGCAGGTCGGCGGTGTCCGACGACTGCCGGTGCCCACCCTGGGCGTCGTCCGGGTCGGCGTGCACCGTGCGCTCCTCGGACTCCGCGAGGATCACCGCGGCCTGCACCTTGGGGTCGAGCTCACCCTTCGACGGGTCGGGATGACCCTCGACCGCCACCTCCTCCGGCAGCAGGTGCGACCGGGTCTCGACGTTCTCCTCGGTGACGTTGGCCAGGGCCTCGGGCGACGGTTCCTTCATCGAGGGCATGTCAGAACCGTTTCTGCTCGGTGCCGAGGCCCAGCGCCTCGGCGACGTCCTGGACGTTGGTGAACTCCTGGCCCTCGGGAAGCCGGCGCAGTTGCGCGAGGACGGCGTCCGGCGCGTGGGCCTCCGACGCCTTCCCGACGAGCGTGTCGCGATCGGCCGGCCAGACCTCCTTGCCGAGGACCTCGGCGAGCGCCGCGCGGCGGTCGATGTCGCCGGGATCGGTGCCGGCGGGCGTGCCGGGCTGGTGCGGGTCGGTCACGAGTCGGTTCCTCCTTCGGTGGGGGTCGATGCGTCGGTGTACCGCAGGACGGCGGCCACCTCGTCCTCGCCCGGCATCGCCGAACGCGGGACGATCACCACGCCCGCGCTGCTGGCCGCGGCGGCGGCGAGCAGCGCACGGTCGGCGGGCACGACCTCGCCGTGCACGCCCAGCGCGTCCATCTCCTGCTGGTCCACGCCCAGTTCGAGCGGCGAGCGGCCCACGAGGAGCGTGTCCTCGGCGGGATCGTCGACGATGACGAGGGTCTCCACCTGGCTCTTGCGCAGCGCCTCGACGACGGCGTTGCGGCCCGTCACCGACAGGCCGTGGGCAGCGGCCGCCTGCACCTGCTCGAGCACCTCGGCGCACTCGCGGGCCTCGTGCTCGGCGACGAGTTCCTTCATCCGCCGCTCGACCGGTTCGCGGTCGGCGCCGGCGGCGCGACCGCCCTCGTCCATCGTGACGACGAGATCGGACCACACGCCGCTCGCACGGTCGGTCAGGATCTGCCGGGCCCGGACGTCGCCGGCCACCAGGACGAACCGGGGGGACAGCCGGCGGGCCATCGACTCGATGGAGGAGGCCACGTCGTCGGCGTTGTGCACCCACTTGTTCTCGGCGTTGTGCTGGTAGCGGTGGTGCGCCCAGCCACCGACCCGCACCTTCTGGATCTGGAAGTCGTCCCCGTCGACGCTCTCCTCCGCCTCGATCTCCCCCGAGGCGCCCATGAAGGTGATGTCGGCACCCACCCGGTCGATGACCACCATGATGTGCGGCACCCGGCCCGGCAGCTGGCGGAGCACCGGCATCAGGTCGGGCTGGGGCGACCACTCGGCCACCTCGCGCCGGGGCGCGTCGGCCAGCGCGGAATCCAGCACCACCGAGCCGTCGGCGGCCACGACGAGCGCCCGCCCTCTGAGGGTGCCGGCCGCACCACCCTCGTTGCCCTCCAGCAGCCGGCCGCGTACTGCCTCCACGACCATCTCGGGGGCGCCCTGCTCGGAGAGCCGCCCGGCGATCGCACGGACCCGCAGGTCGAGCTCGGTGTCGGCGTTCTCGGTGGTGTGCGTGACGTCGGCGCAGACGGTGGCGTACGGACCGGACGCGGCGAAGACCGGCTCCAGGAAGGACAGGTCCATGAGGGGCTGACATCTCCTCGGTCGCTCGAAACGGGCAAGGAAGAGCGGGCGGCTTCCGCTCTGGCCGCCTACCCATCGACCGGGTCCTCACACGCGGTGTGAAGACGGAGGGCAGGGGTAGGCGGACCAGAGGACGCCGACGACCGAGAGGACGAGCGAATGAGTGAACGCGGGGATCTGCCCCTGGAGGACTACGACCACCTGCCCGTCGGCTCGCTGACGTCCCGCATCCGCACGCTGGGCTCCGACGACCTGACGACGCTGCTCGCCTACGAGAAGGCCCACGCGAACCGCATCCAGGTGGTCAGCGCCATGCAGCACCGGCTGTCCGGGCTCGCGGAGGGCGCCCAGCCGTCCGGCGGTGACCCGTCCGCGACCGGAGCCGATGCACCGCCCGCCGCAGCGGCCGGCGCGAAGGCGTCCGAGGCGACGAGCGGCCCGCCGGTCAACCCGCCGTCCCACGGCGATCCCACGAACCCGGCTCAGCCGCGCTGACCGGAGCGCCGCCGGGCGGGGCCGGCCACCAGGCCGGCCCCGTTCTCACCTCACGAGACGAGGGTCCCCCGTGCCCGTCCAGGTCCCCACCGTCACCCTCGACAACGGCGTCCGGATACCGATCCTGGGCTTCGGCGTCTACCAGATCCCCCCGGAGGACACCGAGCAGGCCGTCGCCGACGCCCTCGCCGCGGGCTACCGCCACTTCGACACCGCGGCCGCCTACGGCAACGAGGAGGCGGTCGGCCGGGCCATCGCCGGCAGCGGCATCGCCCGCGAGGACCTGTTCGTCACCACGAAGCTGTGGGTCCAGGACACCGGCGAGGACAACACCAAGCGGGCGTTCGAGCTGTCGCTGCAGCGGCTGGGCCTCGACCACGTCGACCTGTACCTGATCCACCAGCCCTACGGCGACCTCTACGGCTCCTGGCGCGCCATGCAGGCCCTGACCAGGGAGGGCTC
Organism: Blastococcus sp. CT_GayMR20; assembly: GCF_004570345.1. Next base: position 3,320 of record NZ_SPQM01000084.1, read on the forward strand.
GGCCCGGGCCATCGGGGTCTCGAACTTCCACCTCGACCGGCTCGTCGACCTGATCGACCACAACGAGATGCGCCGGCGGTCAACCAGATCGAGACACACCCGTTCTTCCAGCGCCGGGCCGACCAGGACCTGATGCGGGAGCGCGGGGTGCAGATCGAGTCCTGGGGCCCGCTGGCCGAGGGCCGCAACGGCCTGTTCACCGACCCGACCCTGGGCGAGATCGGTGCCGCTCACGGCAAGTCCGTGGCGCAGGTGGTGCTGCGATGGCTCGTGCAGCGCGAGGTCGTCGTCATCCCCAAGTCGGTCCGTCCCGAGCGCATGGCGGAGAACATCGACGTCTTCGACTTCCAGCTCACCGACGACGAGATGGCCCGCATCGCGGCCATGGACACCGGCGCCAGCGTGTTCTTCGACCACCGCGACCCCGCCATGGTCAGCAGGCTCGGCACCAGCCGGATCCACGACTGAGCGGTCCCTCCTGCCGACGCCGTCGATGACGGCGCGTCAGTGGGAGTGGCTCTGCCGGCCGAGGGACTGCACGGGTGTCGCGCCGGGGCGGGTCCACTGCGGCACGGGGCGGCTGGTCGGGCCCCAGCCGGCGTTCCCGTCGGCGTCCGAGCGCCAGTACCAGCAGATCGGCGCGCCGTGCCCACCGACCGGTGCACCGACCTCCGGGGCCTCCGGCCAGCCCTCGGGGTCGTCCTCCCATGCCTCGCGCCGGCCGTAGGGGGTCATGTCGAGCAGCCCGAGCGACCCGTCGGCCGGCTCGTTGCCCCGGCCGGTCGTGGAGTAGGTCAGGAACACCCGGTCCCCGTCGCGCAGGTAGCAGACGATGTGGCCCTCGTCCGTGGCGATCGGCGCCTCCACCCCACGCACCGAGTACCAGGGCTGGGTGTACCCCATGAACTCGACGTAGGGAGCCACCTCGTGCCACGGGCCCGAGGTCAGGACGGCGAAGGAGACGCCGCGGGCGTTGAGGTAGACGGCGTCCCTCATGTGCCAGAGGTTGAACGTGCAGCCCTCGCACTGGCCCTGGTGCGGCGCGCCGTCGTACCACATGGAGTGGTACACCACGAGCTCCTCGCGGCCCTGGAACAGGTCCAGGAACGGGACCGCGCCGTCGGGTCCGACGACCTCCACCGTTCCGTCCACCTCCACCATCGGCAGCCGGCGGCGCGCCGCGGCGAGGGCGTCACCCTCGCGGGTGTGCGCCTTCTCGCGGACCAGGAGCTCGTTCCGGGCGGCCTGCCAGGTGGCCAGGTCGACGACGGGCGGGCGGCCGGGTAGCGCGGGGGTCGAGGCGTCCGGCGTGGTGGTCATGGTGTCCTCCGTGAGATCTCGAGCCGGGCAGCGTCGTACGACGTCCCAGGACACCAGAAGAGACCCACGCCGCGGCCGGAACTCGTCGCGGCGGAATGCGACGGGTCACCCGCCGAAGGCGGCGGCGATGTCCATGACGGCCGGTCCGAGCAGCACGATGAACAGCGTCGGGAGGATGCAGAGGATCAGCGGGAAGATCACCTTCACGGGGATCTGCATGGCCTTCTCCTCGGCCCGCTGACGGCGCTTGAGCCGCATCTCCCCCGCCTGGGTCCGCAGGACGTCGGCGATGGAGACGCCGTAGGCGTCGGCCTGCACCACGGCACGGATGAACCGGCGCAGGTCGGGGGCGCCGGTGCGCTCGGCCAGGGCGAGGTAGGCCTCACGGCGCGGCTGCCCCACCGCGATGTCCTGCAGGGTGCGCACCAGCTCGGCCGCCAGCGGCCCCTTGCCGTTCGCGCCGGCCCGCGCCATCGCCGACTCGAAGCCGAGTCCCGCCTCGACCGCGATGGTCATCTGGTCCAGGGTGTCCGGCAGCTCGAGCGCGATCGCCTCCTGCCGCTCCTGGCCGCGGCTGTGCAGCAGCAGCTCGGGCAGGAAGTACGCCACGACGGTGACAGTGACGGCCGTCAGCACCGTCAGCGGACTCGGGCCGCCACTCACCACGAGCAGCCCGAGGGCGCCGGCGATCAGGGCCAGCACCAGCTTGGCGGCCACGAGCCGCGGCACCGGCCAGGCCGCCGGCCGGCCGGCGGTCCCCGCCAGCCGGTTGAGGCGGGCGACGGTCCCGCCCGGCGTGAGCACGCCGGCGAGCCGCGCGAGGACGCCGGGGCCCTCGGCGCCGGTGTCGGTGGGGAGCGCGATGCCCCGCAGCAGGTTGTCGCGGGACTGGACGACGACCGCCTGGGGGCGCGCGAACAGGGCCCAGCCGAACACCGGCAGGGCGAGCGCGACGGCCAGGGCCGCGGCGACGACGGGGAGCGGAAGAGGAGTCATCAGAACCTGATCGCCACCGTCTTCTTGAGCCACAGCGCGCCGGCCAGCAGCATCACCGCGGCGACGCCGAGCATGGCGTAGCCGGTCAGGCTCTCCGTGAACTTCGCGAGGTACCCGGGGTTGGTCAGCGAGATGAACCCGGTGACGCCGAACGGCAGCGCCATCAGCACGATCGCCGAGAGCTTCCCCTCGGCCGACAGCGCCTTCACCTGCCGGCGGATGCCGTTGCGCTCGCGGATCGTGTGGCCGACCGCGTCGAGCACCTCGGCGAGGTTGCCGCCGACCTCGCGATGGATGGCGATCGCCTGGGCGACCCAGGTGAAGTCGTCGCTGCCCATCCGCGCCGCGACCTCGTCGAGGGCATCGTTGAGGTCGCGGCCGACACGGGTCTCGTTGACGATCCGCGAGAACTCCTCCGACGTGGGTACGTCCGCCTCCGAGGCGACCGAGTCGACCGCCCTCAGCAGGCTGTGCCCGGCCCGCAGACTGCCGGCCATCAGCTGCAGCGAGTCGTCGAGCTGGTCGGCGAAGGCAGCCTGCCGCCGCGACGCCTTCAACCCGAGCAGCAGCTTGGCGCCGAAGGGGACGAGGACCAGGAACAGCAGGGCCACCAGCGGACCGCCCAGGACCGCGCCCAGCGCGCCCCCCACGACGGCGACGACGGCGACGAGCAGGACGTAGTCGGGAGGGCTCATGGCCATCCCCGCCCGCTCCAGCGCGGCGGCCCCGGAGGCCAGCCGGCCACGCTTGACCAGCGCCTTCTCGACGGCGGCACCGGCCACCGACCCGACGCCGGCCAGGGCGGACGCCGACGGCGCGGCCGAGGGGTCCAACCGGGACAGCGGCACGCGGGAGGGACCCGCCGGCAGGACGACGAGAGCGAGCACCAGGAGCGCGGCACCGATGGCGACCACGCCGAGCACCAGCAACGCCGACGACGTCATCACCAGCGGCCGCCGACCGGCTCGGCCACCCCGAACACGCGGGGCGAGAGCGTGATGCCGTAGTCGTCGAACTTGTCGGTGAACCGCGGGCGGACGCCGGTGGGCACCGGCTTGCCGAGGAACCTCCCGGATGCGTCGACGCCGGCGGAGTAGTCGAAGAGGAAGGCGTCCTGGAGGGTGACCGTCTCCCCCTCCATGCCCTGGACCTCGGTCACGTGGGTGACCCGGCGGGTGCCGTCCCGCAGCCGGGTCAGCTGGACGACGACGTCGACGGCGGAGGCGATCTGCTCGCGGATCGCCCGCAGCGGCAGGTCCATCCCCGCCATGAGCACGAGGGTCTCGAGGCGTGCGATCGCGTCGCGCGGCGAGTTGGCGTGCACCGTCGACAGCGAGCCGTCGTGCCCGGTGTTCATCGCCTGGAGCATGTCCAGCGACTCACCCCCACGGCACTCCCCCACCACGATCCGGTCGGGGCGCATGCGGAGGGAGTTGCGCACGAGGTCGCGGATGGTGATCGCGCCCTTGCCCTCGATGTTCGGTGGCCGCGACTCCAGCCGGACGACGTGCTCCTGCTGCAGCTGAAGCTCGACGGCGTCCTCGATGGTGACGATCCGCTCGCCCTCCGGGATGAACGAGGACAGGACGTTGAGCAGCGTCGTCTTCCCGGTGCCGGTGCCGCCGGAGACGATGACGTTGAGCCGCGCGTCGACGCAGGCGTTCAGCAGCTCCGCCATCTCCGGCGACAGGGTGCCGAAGGAGATGAGGTCGTCGACCGTGAACGGGTCCTTGGAGAACTTGCGGATCGTCAGCGTCGACCCGCTGAAGGCCAGCGGCGGGATGATCGCGTTGACGCGCGACCCGTCGGCCAGGCGGGCGTCCACCAGTGGCGAGGACTCGTCGATCCGCCGTCCCACCCGCGAGACGATGCGGTCGATGACCCGGCGCAGGTGCTCCTCGGAGGTGAAGCGCGTGGTGGTGCGCTCGAGCTTGCCGCCGCGCTCGACGTAGATCGACTCCGGCCCGTTGACCATGATCTCGGTGACCGCCGCGTCGTCCAGCAGCCGCTGCAGCGGCCCGTAGCCGAGGACGTCGTCGGCCAGCTCGGAGGTGAGCCGCTGCCGCTCCTCGGAGCTGAGCGGGACGTTCTCCTCCTCGACGACCTCGTCGAGCTCGCCCAGCACGATGGTGCGCAGTGCGTCCTCGCTGAGACTGGGGTCGTTCATCCGGCTGCCCATGCGCTCGAACAGCGCCTTGCCGACCCGGTCCTTGAGCCGGGCGAGGGCATCGGTCGGCGGGGGCTGTTGAACCACCGCGGGCCGGGGGGCGGGCACGGGAGGGACGGCGGGCGCACCGGCGACCGGCGCCTCGACCGGGCGGCCCTTCGCGGCCTCGAGCCGCTCGTAGAGGTTCATCAGCCGGCTGCCCGGTGCTTGGCCCGGTACTTGCCCGGCTTCATCAGCGGTGTCGCGGCGAACCGGGAGACCAGCCGGCGCAGCTCCTTGGCCATGGGGTCGCGGCGGCTGCTCGAGATGATGGGGACGCCCTGGTTGGTCGACGCCGGCACCGCCTTGGAGCGCGGCAGGACGACGTCCACACCGGCGCCGATCGTCGTCTCGACGTCGCGCACCGACAGCCCGCCCTTGGGGTCGGCGAAGTTCATCACCACGTGCCGACCGGCCGGGATCATGCAGAGCTCGCGGAGCACGTCGAGCTCCTTGCGGAGCCCGCGGACGCCGGGGACGTCCATGCTGGTCAGCATCACGACGTCGGTCGCCCGGTCGAGCGCGGCCAGCGTCTGCTCCGACAGCCCGGGGGCGGTGTCCACGACGACGTAGCGGAACTCCCGTGCCAGCGAGGCCAGGAGCCGCGTGACGTCCTCGCCGCTGACGGTGTCGCCGGCGGCCGGGGACTCCGCCCCGCAGACGGCGTAGAGGCCGCTCGGGTGCTGGGTGAGGAACGTCTTCAGCACCATCGTGTCCTCGCTGGCGGGGCCCCGGACGGCGTCGGGCAGCGTGTACTCGGGCACCAGGCCGAGCGCGGAGGCACAGTCCCCGAACTGGACGTCGAGGTCGACCAGCACGGTCGACTGCGGCGCGGCGGCGGTCAGCCCGATGGCCAGGTTGGTCGACACCGTGGTCTTGCCGACCCCGCCCTTCGGCGAGGCGATGGTGATGACCCGGCCGGTGTAGCGCTCGGTCTCCGACACCGGGCGGAGGACCCGGCGACGGCTCGCGGCCGCCTGGCCGGCGCGGTCGACGGCGGCCCGGATGTCTGCGACCTCCGCCGTGGGCGGCAGCAGGTCGCGGATCCCCGCGCGCATCGCCGCCTGCCACATCTCCGGGGACGGGTCGGCCATGAGGACGACGGCGATCCCGGGGCTCTGGACGTCGAGCCGCGAGGCCAGGGTCAGCACCTCCGGCGCCGGCGCGTGCGGTCCCACGAGCAGCACGTCGGGCAGCTCGCCGTCCACCAGTTGCTCGAACAGCCGCGCCGGGTCGGCGGGCAGGCGGCCCGGGGGCAGGACCGTGACGTCGCCGTCGGTCGCCTGCTTCACCCGCAGGATCAGCTCCTCGCCGGCGGCACCGGCCAGCACGACGCGGCTCATCGCTGCACTCCCGTGTAGATGGTGCCCTGGTCGAGGACTCGCGTGCCGCTGTTGTCGTCGCCCGTGGTCTCGAGGGAGAGCCAGAGGGTGCCGTGCTCCATGCCGAAGACCACCGTCTCGGCGTCCTTGGCGCTGACCGCGAGGGTCACCATCAGGCTCGCCAGGGGCGTGCCGGCCGCCGCCGTCTCCGCGCCGTCCTCGGCCGGTCCGGCCGCGGACGGGGCGCCCTGGACCTGGCTGACCAGGACCCCGTGCAGGACGGCGGAGGTCTGCCGGGTGTCGTCGGCGAGGACCTGCGACAGGTAGACGCCGACGGTGTCGCCGGCGGTCAGCCGGCCGCCGTTGGTCCGCTGGGGCTCGAGCAGGACGCTGATCTCCTGGAGTCCCTCGGGCACCTCGACGGTGCCCGGCGCCTGCAGGTCGGTGGGCCGCGTGAAGCGGCTGCCGAGCAGCTGCTCGCCCACCTGGAGGTCCACGGTCGCGACCCGGCCGGTCAGCGACCTCAGGTCCGTGACCCGCCCCGGGAGCACGGCCTTGGCGGGCAGCGTCTCGATGGTGACCAGGTCGGCCAGGTCCTCGCCGGCCGTTCCCGCGGGCACGGGCTGCTCGACGACCAGCACCTCCACTGTGCGCACGCCGTCCAGGGCGCGGTCTTCGGCCCCACGCACGTAGGCGAGGAGCACGAAGCTGCCGGCGACGATGAGGATCAGTGCCGCGAACGCGGCAAGAAGTCGGCGTCTCACGTGTCAGACCCCCTATCGGATCAGTCGGAGGATGGAGGAGCCCATCTGCGGCGCAGTGGGGCTGTAGTTCCAGGCGTCGGAGAGCTCGACGAAGCGGGTGAAGTAGCCGGTGACGCAGCGGACGTTGCCGCTGCACGGCTTCGGGTCGGTCTTGAACTGGCCGGTGAACGAGTAACCGGTGAGCCTGAAGGCGGCGTAGCCGTAGACCCGGTACCAGGCGCCGTTCCCGGTTCCGCCGTACTCGTCGAAGATCGGCAGGAGCACCGTCTGGCCGACGAAGGCCGCGAAGTCCGCCGACGTGCAGCCCTGCGGGGGCGACTCGCCGGGCTCGGACTGCAGCGGCTCGCCGATGGCCGAGGTGACCTCGCAGGCGCCGGAGTCCGCCTCCAGGAAGCCGAACCCGCCCGGGACGAAGTTCCCGGACGGGCCGGTGCACTGCCCCACCTCGTCGGTCTTGCTGAGGTTGATCGTGTGCACGGTCGTGGTGGACGGCAGCCCGCCGCCGGTCTGGGCCTTGAACGAGCACCACGAGAAGGTCAGCGGCAGGACGGCGGTGCCCGCGCTGGGGCTGCCCCACCCGACCGTCGCGGTGGCGGAGACCGCGGTGGAGTCGTGGCCGAGCACCGGGGCGAACCAGTGCTCCTTCGGGGTGCTGCCGACGACGGTGACGCTGAGCGGGTCGTTGCTCAGGACCGGGTAGGACGCCGTGCCCTCGCCGTCGTTGGCGGTGATGAGCGCCTGGGCCGTGGCCAGCATGTCGCCGCAGGCCCCCCGCGAGCAGTCCTGGGCGACGGCGATCGCCGCCGCGTCGGCGGCGACCTGGAGGCGCGCCTTCTCGGCGTAGAGCGCTCCGACGTCGACCGCGATGGCGGCGAAGCCGAGCATCGGCACGAGCAGCAGGGCGAACATGACCGCGGTGGCCCCGCGCTCGTCCTGGGCCCTGCGTCGAAGGGTCAGCCGTTGCATCGCATGACCCCCGTCCCGGACAGGCTCACGCCGGAGCCGAAGAAGCCGGTGAGGTAGGGCATGGGGTAGCTGATGGTCAGGCGGACGGACGTGCTGCCGTCGTTGAGCTCGGGGCAGGACGCCGGCGAGATGGCGATCTGCGCGTCGGTGACCCCCGGGTTCAGGGACGACGCGGCGTTGCGGACGGCGGCGCGGGCGGCCGCCGGGTCGTTCTGCAGCGCCATGTGGCGCACGCCCTCACGGGCTGCGGCCGACAGGGTTCCCTGCACCTGGAACGCGTGGCCGAACTCGACGATGCCCAGGACGAGGACGAGGAGCAGCGGCACGATGAAGGCGAACTCCACCGCGGTGGCGCCTCGTTCCTCGCTCAGTCGCTTGCGCATGTCGTGCTCACCTCGATCCTCGTCATGGGGGTGCAGTGGGGCCGATGCGTGCAGCGGCGCAGCGGTCCCCGGGGGAGGGACCGCTGCGCCGCGCAGCCGCGAAGGGGGTCAGATCTTGGCGGTGATGCTCTCGAAGAGCGCCTTGAGGTCCTGACCGAGCAGCGTCACCGCAGCGATGATGACGACGGCGATCAGACCCACCATGAGGCCGTACTCGACGGCGGTGGCGCCCTTCTCCTCGCGCTTCAGGCGGTCCTGAGCGAGGGAGATGAGCGTGACGACGGTGGCGAAGGGATTGAGCATGGGGGGCTCCCTGTGTTGTCCGGCCGTGCCGGTCCGGATCGGATGACCCGGCCTTGCGGCTTGACAGCGGTTGTCGGGAGCAGCTCGAACCGACTTGAGGGTGGTTCAGCCGGATGGCCGACAGCGGCCCGTCGAACGGGTGACGTGCCGACGCTCATCTGACTCTGAGTAGTCGAAGATGCGATCAGAGAAGGAGCGTTCCGCTCCAGGCGATGGCCAGCACGGCGCCGAACAGCATCGCCGGCCCGAACGGCAGCTCCCCGCGCAGTCCGATGCGCCGGGTCGCGAGCAGCACCAGCGCGACGAGGGCCTGGACGACGAAACCTGCGGCGGCGCCGATGACCACCGCCGCCCACCCGATCCAGCCCAGGTAGAGGCCGATGAGGGCGGCCAGTTTCACGTCCCCCATGCCGAGCCCGCTGGGGGCGATGAGCGCCAGCACCAGGAACGCGGCGAACAGGACGGCGGCCCCGAGCGCGGCCCGGAGCAGGGCCCCCCAGTGCTGGTCAGGAATCGAGGCAACGAGAAGGAGGGCCGCGGCGATCCCGGAGGCAGGGACGACGATCCGGTTGGGCAGCAGCCGGTGCTGCAGGTCGATCACGCCCAGCAGTGTTCCGACGGCGGCCAGGAACAGGAAGGCGGGCAGCTCCACCGACAGCCCGAAGCGCAGGGCGGCGAGCACGAACAGCACCGCCGTCCCCACCTCGATGAACGGCGGCCGGACGGGGCGGCTGCTCGTCCGGTCCGGGAAGCGCGCCACCATGCGGCTCAGGAGTACCCCCACCAGCATGCCCAGTCCTCCGGCGGCGACGGCGACGAGCGCGGTCACCGGGACATCGGGACGACGGGGGGCACGGCGGTCACCCTCGCACAGCCCCCGTCAGGACACCGGCAGACCCGCGAGCCCGGCGGCCAGCCCGAACAGCGCGCAGATGCCGAGGGTGCGCAGCACCGACCACTTCAGCCGGAAGACGAGGACGGCGGCGATCAGCGCGACCGCCACCGCGACCGGGCGCAGCGTGCCCGGGTCGGGGACCTCGAGCGCGAGGACCGGCCAGTCCGCGGCGCGGGTCTCCGAGAACAGGGTGTGCACCGCGAAGTAGACGCCGAGGTTCGCGATGACTCCGACGACCGCTGCCGTGATCCCGGTGAGCGCGGCCGAGAGCGACCGGTTGCCGCGCAGCCGTTCCATGTACGGGGCACCCAGCAGCACGAACAGGAAGCTGGGCACGAAGGTCACCCAGGTGACCAGCAGCGAGGCGAGGACGGCGGCCACCCACGGGTCGAGGTCGCCGGGTGCCCGGTACGCGCCCAGGAAGGCGACGAACTGCACGACCATGATCAGTGGGCCGGGGGTCGTCTCGGCCAGCGCCAGACCGCGCACCATCTCCCCCGGCGCCAGCCAGCCGTAGACCTGGACGGCCTGCTGTGCCACGTAGGCGAGCACGGCGTAGGCGCCGCCGAAGGTGACGACCGCTGCCCCGGAGAAGAAGAGCCCCTGCTGGGTGAAGACGCTCCCAGAGCCGGTGAGCAGCGCCACCGCCGCCACCGGGATCCCCCAGACGAGCAGTCCGATCAGCAACACCCGGACGGTGCGGCGGGTGGACGGGCGCTCGGTGTGCAGGACGTCGTCGGAGACGACCGGGGGAGGCCCCGTCTCGGCGGCCTCGGCCGTGCCCTTCTGCGGCAGCGCCGCCGGCCACCAGCGGCCCAGCGCCCAGCCCGCCAGGCCGGCGACCGCGACCACGACGGGGAACGGCACGCCGAACAGCGCCAGGGCCAGGAACGCCAGCACCGCGATTCCGACCAGCGCCCGGCTGTTCAGGGCCCGCCTGGCCACGCGGACGACGGCCTGCGCCACGATGGCGAGCACCGCCGGGGCCAGGCCGGCGAACAGGGCGAGCACGGCGGTCGTGGACCCGAACGCGACGTAGATCGCCGACAGGGCCAGCAGCGCCACCACGCCGGGCAGCACGAACAGACCGCCGGCGACCAGTCCCCCGCGGGTGCCGTGCAGCAGCCAGCCGACGTAGGTGGCCAGTTGCTGCGCCTCGGGACCGGGCAGCAGCATGCAGTAGTTCATCGCGTGGAGGAACCGCCGCTGGCCGATCCAGCGCTTCTCGTCGACCAGCGTGCGCTGCATGACGGCGATCTGGCCGGCCGGGCCGCCGAACGTCTGCAGCGAGATGGTGAACCAGGCGCGCACGGCCGTGCCGAACGGGATGACGCCGGCGGGGTCCCGGCGCTCGGTGTCACTGGTCACGGGATCTCCCGGATCAGGCCGGCTCGCGGCCGAGCAGGGTACGGCGGCGGTGGTACTCGTACAGCCCGTCGAACAACGGGCCGGACACGGCGAGGGTCTGCTCGTCCGTGCCGGTCATCGACAGCCCGCGGAGCAGGACGTCGAACCCCGGCGCCTCGGGTGCGTCGAAGCGGTCGTCGTCGAGGTCGGCGACGTGCACGATCTCCGCGATCCGCCAGAGCACCGGATCGGTCAGCTCGTACCGGCGGAGGATCGTCTCGAAGGAGCAGTCACCACCGACGTGGCCGAGCTCGACCCCGCGCATGTCGAAGGGCGTCGCGTCGGCCGGGACCTCGGTCGGGTCTCCGACGAACACGAACTCCGCGGCCGGGTCGACGAAGCGCCGGATCAGCCAGGCACAGGCGGCGCGGTCGATGTGCACGCCGGCACGGGTCGCCCACCTCATCGCACGGGCTCGGCGGTCAGCGAGCGCTCCAGCTCGCGGAGGGCGGCGGCGGCCTCGTCCCGTGCCGCCGGCGGGAAGTAGTCGCGCCGGCCGATGGCCCGCCACTCGGCACGCAGCCGTCGCAGCGCCCGACGGCGGTCCGCCGGTTCCGCGGCGGCGACGGCCGAGCACCGAGCGGCCAGTTCGCGGTACTCGGCCGACCGTGCGGCGGCCATGCCCTCGGCCAGCTCCCGCTCCTGGGCGACGGTCGTGGGCCGGGCGAGCCACACGCCGGCGGTGCCCCCGGCCCCGATCACGTCGTCGGCCGCCCACTCGAGCTGCTCACGCGTGCGGGCGTCGGCGGGCAGGGCGACCAGGCCGTCGGACAGCTGCGCGACACCGAGCCGCTTGAGCCGCCGCCAGAGCGTCGTCCGTGGGCCGGAGGGCTCCCGGGGGAGCCGGTAGCTCAGCATCACCCACTCCCCGGCCGGCACGCCTGCGATGCAACCACGGTTGCACGGCGGGGCGCAAGCCGGTGTCGGCGTGGCGACCGCGGATCTGGCCGAGGGGCCGCATCGGGGCCACGATGAGGCCCCTGTGCACCCGAGGAGGCGACCATGAAGGAACTTCCGTGCCGCGACGTCGGCTTCGACTGCGACGCCGTCGTCCGGGGAGAGTCGGTGGACGAGGTCATGGCGCAGGCCGGGCCGCACGCCAAGGATGCGCACGGCGTCGACGTGACGCCGGAGATGGCCGACCGGATCCGGACGCTCGTCCGGGACGCCTGAGGTCGCTCGCCGAGGCCCGGTCGACAGGCACGTCAGAATGCGTCGGTGACTCCTGGAACCGACATGACCGCTGTCCGGATCGGCCTGGTCGGGTACGGCTTCGGCGGGCGCTGGTTCCACGCGCCCCTGCTCGCCGCCGCACCCGGGTGCGACTTCCTCGGGGTGGTCACCGCCTCCCCCGAGCGGCGGGGGCAGGTGGCTGACGACCACCCCGGTCTGGCCACCTACGGCACCCTCGAGGAGCTCGCGGCCGCCGGCGCGGAGGCCGTGGCGATCTCGACCCCGGCCGACACCCACTCCGAGCTCACCGACCGGGCGCTGGAGCTCGGCCTCGCGGTCGCCTGCGACAAGCCGTTCGCGCTCGACGCCGCGGCGGCGCAGCGGTCGGTCGACCTGGCCGACCGCCTCGGCCTGACCCTGTCCCCGTACCAGAACCGTCGGTGGGACTCCGACTTCCTCACGCTGCGCGCCCTGGTGGACGACGGGAGGCTGGGCGACGTCACGCGCTTCGAGTCGCGGTTCGAGCGCCTGGACCCGGAGGCCGGCCCTGGGGCAGCCGGCGGCGGCACGCTGCGCGACTTCTTCAGCCACCTGGTCGACCAGGCGCTGGTCCTGCTCGGGCCGGTCGGGTCCGTCTACGCCGAGTGGCGGCTGCGTGAGAGCGGCCTGGACGACGACGTGTTCGTCGCCCTCACGCACACCGGCGGCGCGCGGTCGCACCTCTGGGGCAGCTGGAGCCAGGGCGCTCCCGGCCCGCGCTTCCGGGTGACCGGGACGGGCGGCAGCTACGTCAACCGCACGCTCATGGACATCCAGGAGGAGCTGCTGCTCGCCGGGCACACGCCGGCGACGCTGGGCGAGGAGTGGGGCGCCGAGCCGGCCGAGCGCTGGGGCAGGGTGTACCGCGGCGATTCCGGCGAGACCGTGCCGACGGCGAACGGCGCCTGGGACACCTTCTATCCGGCGTTCGCCCGGGCGGTCCGCGGCCTCGGACCGGTGCCGGTCGACCCTCGGGACGCCGTGGCGACGGCGACGGTGCTCGACGCGGCACGCCGCAGCGCGACCGAGGGCGAGGTCGTCGCCCTCACCTGAGCCGCTGCGGGATCCCGGCGGTCACCAGCCACACGCGGTCGGACGCCGCGGCGATGCGCGCGTTGAGCACGCCCAGTTCGTCGCGGAACCGCCGTCCGGACGGAGTGGCCGGGACGATGCCCGAGCCCACCTCGTTGCTCACCCCGACCACGCGCCGCCTCGAGCGGGTCCAGGCGTCGACCACGCCGTCCACGGCCGCGGCCAGACGCTCGTCGGCACCGGTCTCCTCGGTCCAGGTCCCGCAGTCGTCCATCGTGCGGGCCAGCCAGGTGGTGAGGCAGTCGACGAGGACCGGCGCCCCGCGGGAGCCGAGGACGGCGGGCAGATCGATGGTCTCCAGGGTGCGCCAGGAGGCGGGTCGCCGGGCCCGGTGGAGGGCGATCCGGTCGGCCCACTCGACGTCGTCTTCCGGGGGCGCGCCGCAGGCGACGTAGTCGACGTCCCGCTCGCGCGCCACCAGTCGCTCGGCGTACGAGGACTTCCCCGATCGCGCCCCACCGAGGACGAGCACCCGGCGGGACCGGCGCAGGAGGGAGACCACCTCCCCGACGCTATCCGTCCGTCGTCGGCGCTACCGTCGCGGCCAGCGGTCAGGGGTGGCCGCGGTGAGGGGCCGGCATGAGCGTCCACGTGGAACTGCACCACCACACGCCTGACGCCGACACCGTCGAGGTGTTCGACGACGCCCACCTGCCGCCCGGCGGCGGTGGCACCTACTGCTACCACCTGGCCGCCGGTGGCTCCCTGGTGATCCTCGTCGACGAGCGCGGGGAGAGCCGGGTCGACCGGGTGTTCAGCCCCACGGCCTGGCGCAGTGCCAAGGGCGACGTCTGGCGCAAGGGCCTCCTGCTCCACTGATCAACCGATGAGGTGAACGCGCCCCGCCGGTCGGATCCCAGGAGCTCCCGACCCGGGAGCCGGCACGAGGGAGGCAGGGACATGGGCACGACCAGCATCTTCGCGGCGGTGTCGCTGGACGGCTTCATCGCCAGGGACGACGACACGATCGGGCCGCTGTTCGACTGGTACGGCAACGGCGACGTGGCCGTCACCTTCAGCGACGAGGAGCGGGTCTTCCGCACCACCCAGGCGACGGCGGACTTCCTCCGGTCGTTCGCGCCGGGCATCGCGACGAGCGTGATCGGACGCCGGCTGTTCGACATCACCAACGGCTGGAACGGCGTCCCGGCCAACGGCGAGCACGTCTTCGTCGTCACGCACGAGCCGCCGGTGGACTGGGAGTACCGCGACACAGCGCCCTTCACGTTCGTCACCGACGGGGTCCGCGGTGCGATCGAGCAGGCACGCGCCTTCGCCGGCGACCGCGACGTCTCGGTCACCGCCGGCGACGTCGGCGGCCAGGCACTGCGCGCGGGCCTGATCGACCAGGTGGTCCTGAACCTGGTGCCCGCCGTCCTGGGCACGGGACGGCCGTTCTTCGGCACGGGTGGGATCGCCGAGCCGCTGCGGTTCGAGGACCCCGTGGTGGTGCAGGGCAAGCGGGTGACCCACCTGGTGTACGACGCCCGACGGTGAGATGCGGTAGAGCATCTGCGGCGCCGCTGCCATAACGTCTCGACCTGAGACGGGGTTCGCCGACAGGGGGTTGCTCGCGTGTTCGAACGCATCGCCGTGGTCAACCGGGGAGAACCCGCCATGCGCCTGATCAGGGCGGTGCGCGAGCTCAACGAGGAGCACGACCACGGCATCCGCGTCATCGCGCTGCACACCGAGGACGAGCGGCACGCGACCTTCGTGCGCGCCGCGGACGAGGGCGTCGTCCTCAGGGACACCGGTACGGGCATCCCGTACCTCGACCACGAGGAGCTCGGCCGCGCGCTGCGCGAGAGCCGGGCCGACGCAGCCTGGGTCGGCTGGGGCTTCGTCGCCGAGGACCCGGCGTTCGCCGAGCTGTGCGCCTCCCTCGGCGTCACCTTCATCGGGCCACCGCCCGAGGCGATGCGCCTGCTGGGCGCCAAGATCGAGGCCAAGGTGCTCGCCGAGCAGACCGGTGTGCCGGTCGCCCCGTGGAGCGGCGGGCCGGTCCGGACGCTGGACGACGGACTGCGGCACGCGGCGACCATCGGCTACCCGCTGATCATCAAGTCGCGCAGTGGCGGGGGCGGACGCGGCATCCGCATCGTCCGGTCGGAGGACGAGCTCGCCGACGCCCTCGAGCGCACGCAGATCGAGGCGCAGCGCACCTTCGGCGACCCCGTCATCTTCATGGAGCGGCTGGTCGAGGGCGGACGGCACATCGAGGTCCAGGTCATCGCCGACCAGCACGGCAACGTGTGGGCACCCGGCGTGCGGGACTGCTCGGTCCAGCGCCGCAACCAGAAGCTCATCGAGGAGTCCAGCTCCCCCGCGCTCAGCCCCGAGCAGGACGCGTCGCTGCGCGAGTCGGCCAAGGCCCTGGTCAAGGCGGCCGGCTACGTCAACGCGGGCACCGTCGAGTTCCTCTACCAGCCGACCGAGAAGCTGTTCACCTTCCTCGAGGTCAACACCCGGCTGCAGGTCGAGCACCCGGTGACGGAGGCGACGACCGGGCTCGACATCGTCAAGCTCCAGCTGCACGTGGCCTCCGGCGGCCGGCTGGAGGGCGACCCGCCGGCCGAGTTCGGTCACGCCGTGGAGGCACGGCTGAACGCGGAGGACGCCGACCAGGAGTTCGCGCCCGCGCCCGGCACCGTCGAGTTCATGCGCATGCCGACCGGGCCGGGGGTCCGGGTCGACACCGGCATGTCCGTCGGCGACACCATCCCGCCCACCTACGACTCGATGGTCGCCAAGATCATCGCCTGGGGCCGGAACCGGCCCGAGGCGCTCGCCCGCCTGCGGGTGGCCCTGCGCGACACCACGGTCGTCATCCGCGGCGGGACGACGACCAAGTCGTTCCTGCTCTCCCTGCTGGAGCGCCAGGAGGTCGTGGCGGGCACCGCCGACACCGCGTGGCTGGACCGCACGGGTGTCGGCGCCGATGCCGACGCCGAGCGGAACGCCGGCGTCGCCCTGATCCAGGTGGCGATCGACGTGTCCGACGCCGAGGAGGCCCTGGAGCGGGCGGCCTTCCTCGCGTCGGCCCGCGGCGGCCGTCCCCGCGTCTCGCACGACGTGGGGCGCACGGTCGAGCTCGGCTACCGCGGCCAGGTGTACAAGCTGACCGTCGCGAAGGTCGATCCCGACCGCTACCGCGTCGTCCTCGACGACCGGCACGTCGACGTCGCCGTGGACCGGCTCAGCGTCCTGGAGAGCCGGCTGACCGTCGGCGAGGAGCGCTTCTCCGTCGTCTCCAGTCATGCCGCCACCTCGCACCTGGTCGAGGTGGACGGCGTCACGCACCGCATCACCCGCGACGAGGAGGGCGTGGTCCGCGCGCCGGCGCCTGCCGTCGTCGTCGCCGTCCGCGCCTCGGTCGGGGACGAGGTCGAGGCCGGCCAGACGATCGTCGTCCTCGAGAGCATGAAGATGGAGACGGCGGTGCGCGCGCCGCACACCGGGCGGGTCAGCGAGGTGCTTGCCGTGGTGAACGCCCAGGTCGACGCGGGTGCTGCCCTGATGCGGGTCGACCCGGCCGGCGACGAGGCGGAGAAGGTCGTCGGCGAGCGGGTGGCGCTCCCGGGGGCAGAGGCCGCACCGGAGACCGGCCGTGCGCTCGACGTCCTGGGCGCCATGCAGGCGCTGATCACCGGCTACGACGTCACGGCCGAGCGCGGCCGGCAGCTCGTCTCCGAGTACGAGACGGCGCGCGCCAAGCTCCCCGTGGACGAGCCGGAGCTGCTGCACGGCGAGCTGGCGCTGCTCACCACCTTCGCCGACCTCAGCGAGCTGTCGCGCAACCGGCCGACCAGCGCCGAGGAGCAGTCCGACGAGCAGGTGCACAGTCCGCGCGAGCACTTCCACACCTACCTGCACTCGCTCGACATCGAGCGCGAGGCGCTGCCGGAGAGCTTTCGCGGGCGGCTCGGCCGGGCGCTGCTGCACTACGGCGTCGGCGGCCTGGAGCCCGGTCCGGCGCTCGAGGAGGCGGTCTTCCGCATCTTCCTGGCCCAGCAGCGGACGGCGGACCAGCTGCCGGTCGTCCTCGCGTTGCTGGACCGCTGGCTCACCGCGGGCGAGCTGCCCGCCGGCGCCCTCCGCGAGGAGCTGGCCGAGGTGCTCGACCGGCTGATCGTCGCGACCCAGCTGCGCTACCCGTCCGTTGGTGACGTGGCACGGGCGGTGCGCTTCCGGTACTTCGAGAAGCCGCTCGTGGAGCAGGCCCGCCGGGAGGTCGTCGACCGGGCGGAGCGGCTGCTCACCGAGCTGACCGAGTCCCCCGGCGGCGCTGCGGACATGGAGCGCGTGCAGGCGCTGGTCGAGAGCCCGGAACCGCTGATCCGGCTCCTGGGGCGGCGTCTCGCGTCCCCGCCGAGCTCGAACGCCGACCCCGTCCTCGAGGTGCTCACCCGCCGCTACTACCGCCGGCGCAGCCTGGAGAACCTGCGGTCGTTCCTGCTCGAGGGGCGCACGGCCGTGACCGGCGACTACGAGCTGAGCGGCGAGCAGCTGCACCTGGTGGCGCTGATGGCGCAGAGCGACAACCTGCCCGCGGCGCTGTCCTCACTCGCGGAGCTCGTCGCCGGGCTGGCCGACCCGACGCACGCGGTGGTCGACCTCTACCTCTCCTGGCCGGACCGTCCGTCGGACGCCGACGAGCTGGCCGGCCGTCTGCGCGACCAGCTGGCGGAGGTCGCGGTGCTGCGGTCCGTGCGGCGGGTGACCGTGACGGTCTCCACCCCGGACGGCGACGTCGAGACGCTCACCTTCCGGCCCTCCGACGGCGGACTCGCCGAGGAGGACGTCATCCGGGGCATGCATCCGCTGACCGCGCAGCGGCTGGACCTCTGGCGGCTGAAGAACTTCAACGGCCGCCGCCT
>NZ_SPQM01000342.1 GCF_004570345.1 Blastococcus sp. CT_GayMR20
CGAGACGGCGTCCTTCGGCAACGACCTCTCGACGCTGCCCAACTTCCCCGCCGAGATCCGCGCGCCGACGGGGACGCTGCCGGGTGTCAGCTCCTTCCAGCTGCACTTCGCCGACCACGACATCATGACGCCGGGGGACGCCCCCGACGTCCTCGTCGCGATGAACCCGGCGGCCCTGAAGGCCAACCTCTCCGATCTGCCCGGCGGCGGCCTGCTGATCCTCGACTCCGACGAGTTCTCGCCCCGGAACCTGGCCAAGGTCGGCTACGCCACCAACCCGGTCGAGGACGGCTCGCTGGAGGGCTGGCAGACCGTCGCGGTGCCGCTCACCTCGATGACCCTCGACGCGCTGGCGGACTCGGGGCTCGGCAAGAAGGAAGCCGAGCGGTCGAAGAACATGTTCACGCTCGGTCTGCTGTCGTGGATGTACCACCGGCCGACCGAGGGGACGATCCGCTTCCTGGAGCGGACGTTCCGCCGCAAGCCGGAGATCGCGGCGGCGAACATCGCCGCGTTCCGGGCGGGCTACAACTACGGGGAGACGACGGAGGCCTTCGCGGTCTCCTACGAGATCAAGCCGGCCCCGATGGCACCCGGC
>NZ_SPQM01000085.1 GCF_004570345.1 Blastococcus sp. CT_GayMR20
GTCGCGCAGCCCGAGCTTCATGAGCACGCGGCCCAGGTGGGTCTTGACGGTCGCCTCGCCGAGGAAGAGCTCGGCCGCGATCTCGGTGTTCGACAGCCCGCGCCCAACCAGGGTGAGCACCTCGGTCTCCCGCTCGGTCAGGCCCGCGAGCGCGGCCGGCCGGCCACCCGGCGGCGGCCCCTGCACGAACCGCTCGACCAGCCGGCGGGTCAGGGCCGGGTGCAGCAGGGCGTCCCCGGCGGCCACGGTCCGCACCGCCCCGGCCAGCTGTTCCCGGCGCACGTCCTTGAGCAGGAAGCCGCACGCGCCGGCCTGCATCGCGTCGTAGAGGTACTCGTCCGCGTCGTAGGTGGTCAGGATCAGCACGCGCGCGGTCGACCCGGCCCGCGTGAGGGCACGGGTGGCGGCGAGGCCGTCGAGCACCGGCATCCGGATGTCCATCAGGACGACGTCCGGCCGGAGCCGCTGCGTCTGCGCGACGGCCTCCGCGCCGTCCGGTGCCTCCCCGACCACCTCCATGTCCGGCTCGAGGTCGAGGAGCAGCCGGAAGCTGTCGCGGATGAGTGCCTGGTCGTCGGCGACCAGCACGGTGATCACGGCTCCTCCGGTGGCACGGGGAGCCGGGCGTGCACCGCGAACCCGCCGTCGGCCGAGGGGCCGGTCTCCAGCGTGCCGGCGAAGACGGCCACCCGCTCCCGCATGCCGAGCAGCCCACGCCCGCCGTGCGGCACGTCGTCGCGCGGCTCCCCGCCGTCGTCGACGACCGCGACGTCCACCGCGTCGGGCTCGTAGCGCAGGCTCACCCCGACACGGGAGCCGGCGGCGTGCCGGGCGGCGTTGGTGAGCGCCTCCTGCACGATCCGGTACACGGTGAGGGCCAGCCCTGCGGGCAGCCGGCGGGGCGTCCCGGACACCGCCAACCCCACGTCCAGACCGGCCGTGCGTGCCGTGCCGACGAGCTCCTCGACGTCGTCGACCCCCGGCTGCGGCGCCAACTGGCGCTCGGCGTCCTCCTCGCGGAGCACCCCGAGCAGGCGGCGCATCTCCGTCAGGGCCTCCCGGCCGCTGGCCTCGATCACCCGCAGCGGCTCGCGGACCTGCTCGGGATCGCGGTCGAGCATGCCCGAGGCGGCCATGGCCTGGAGGACGACGAGGTTCACGTGGTGGGTGACGACGTCGTGCAGCTCGCGCGCGATGCGGGCGCGCTCCTCGGCGACCGCCACGCGTGCCTCCGCCTCGACCAGCGCCTTCTCGGTGGCCAGCGTGCGGGTGCGGCGGGAGCCCGCGACCACGCCGCCGATGAGCGGGGCGACGAACAGGAACAGGTCCCACCACGCCGTCGACCAGGCCTCGGAGTCCGCACCCCAGGCGTGCGGGTCGTTGACGTCGTGGACGACGAGGCAGACGACGGCCACACCGAGGCCGGCCACGAGCTGGCGGCGCGAGCCGTAGGCGGCCAGCGCGTAGAGACTCACCCACGCGGGCCACACGACGTAGAGACCTTGTCCGCCCTCGCCGCTGAACAGGGCGTGCAGCCCGATGGGCACCCAGACGCCGATCACCGTGATGAGGGGGTTGCTGCGCCGCCACAGCAGGGCCGCCGACGGCACCAGCAGGAGCGGCAGCACCCACCAGCGACTGCCGGGGATGTGCGTGTCGCTCGTCTCGGCCAGGCCCTCCCCGAACAGCACGGCCACGGTGATCACCGCCGAGCCGGCAGCGAAGAAGACGTCGAGGCGGGACGGCCGGGGAGCCATGGCGGGAAAGCTAGCGCCGTCGCGCGCTCGACGGCGTCCTCTTGCGGGTGGACCCCGTTCCACCGACGGGTGGATCCGATACCGATCGGGAGGTGACGTGCACGGGGGCGGGCCGGCTGCACGCTCAGCCGGTCCACTCACCTCCGGAGGTTCCCGTGTCCACGATCCTC
Organism: Blastococcus sp. CT_GayMR20; assembly: GCF_004570345.1. The sequence continues at coordinate 1,928 of NZ_SPQM01000085.1, forward strand.
GACCGCGTCGCCGACGCCGGCGGCATCCTGCACGTCCTGCTGGTCTTCGGCGGCTACGTCTTCCTCGTCGCACCGTTCATGCCCACGTCGCTGGACTCACCCGAGGCGGCGCTGGCGCACCTGCGGGAGCACCCGCCGACGACGGCGTTCTGGGCCGGAATCTGGCTGGAGGGCGCCGGACTGCTCATGCTGGTGCTGCTCGCCGCCCGGGTCGCCTCCCGGCTGCGCGTCCAGCCGGGCTGGTGGCTGCCGACGGCCGTGGTCGGGCTGGCCGTGGCCGGCGTGACCGTCAAGGTCGGGTCGTTCGCGCCCGGCCTGGCCGCCCTGGAGGTCGACCGCTACGACGCCGGCACCGTCACCGCGCTGCTGGGCATCAACGACGCCGCCGTCGGTGTCGCCGCCGCCCTCGACGGCGCGTTCGTCCTGCTGCTCGGTCTCGGCGCGCTCGCCGTGGGGGCGCTGCCGCGGTGGCTGGCGGCGCTCGCCGTCGTCGCGGGGGCCGGGCTCCTGCTGTCGATCGCCGTCCCGGCGCTGGACGCGGTGCAGCTGCTGTTCTACGGCTGGCTGCTGGTGATCAGCGGCTGGCTCCTGGCGCGGGGCGGCCGGACGGCCGCGAGGCCCGAACCGGCCTTCGCCTGATGTCTCAGCTGCCGAGGCCGGCCTCGCGGGCGCGGATCATCGCCTCCGCGCGGTCGGCCACCTGCAGCTTGGCGAAGATCGCCGACACGTAGTTGGCCACCGTCTTCGGGCTCAGCGACAGCCGGCGGGCGATCGCGGGGTTGGGCTGGCCCTGGGCGATCAGCCCGAGGATCTCCCGCTCCCGCTCGGTGAGCTCGGGGAACACCTTCGGCGCCGGCCGCGGCAGGGCGAAGAAGGCGAGGACCCGCCCCGCCACGGCCTGGCTGAAGATCGCTTCACCCCGCGCGACGGCCCGGATGGCGCCGGTGATCTCCTCCTCGTCGGCGTCCTTGAGCACGTAGCCGCGGGCGCCGGCGCGCAGCGCGAGGAACACCGAGTCCTCGTCCTCGAACAGGCTGAGCACCAGCACCCGGATGTCGGGATCGGCCGTTCCGATCGCCCGGGTGGCCTCGATGCCGCTCATGCCGGGCAGCTGCAGGTCCATGAGGACGACGTCGGGCCGCAGCTCCGCCGCGCGCGCCACCGCCTCCTCGCCGGAGACGCACACGCCCGCCACGGTGAGGTCCGGGACCGCGTCGAGCAGCGCGACCACGCCCTTGCGGAACAGTGGGTGGTCCTCGACGACGAGCACGCGCAACGGGTCCATCAGGCGCCTCCGGGGAAGGGCAGCCGGGCCAGCACACGGGTGCCCCCGTCCGGCCCCGGTTCCACCGAGCAGCTGCCGCCCATCTCCGCCGCCCGTTCCCGCATCGAGGAGAGCCCGACGCCCGCTGTCGGAGCCGCGGGCAGGCCGGCACCGTCGTCGGTGACCTCGACGGTCAGGGAGTCCGTCCCGGCGGTCAGCCGGACCGCCGCGGCCCGTGCTCCGGCATGGCGGACGACGTTGGTCAGTGCCTCCGAGACGATGCGGTAGGCGGCGACCTCGACGGCCGCCGGCAGGTCGGGCAGGTCGTCGGGGACCTCGACGGAGACGGTCACGCCGCCGTCCTCCGAGCCGATCCGCTCGGCGAGCTGCTCCAGCGCGCCCACCAGGCCGAGTTCGTCCAGCGCCGGCGGCCGCAGGCCGTGGACCAGCCGGCGGATGTCGGCGATGGCCGCCTTCAGCTCGGCCCGCAGCTCCGCCACCAGGGCGTCGGCCGCCTCCGGGTCGCGGGTCATGAGGCCGCGCAGCACCCCGGTCTGCACCGTCAGCCCGGCGAGCTGGGCGCCCAGTCCGTCGTGCAGGTCGCGGCGCAACCGCCGCCGTTCCTCCTCGCGCGCGGCGACCAGCCGTTCCCGCGAGCGCTGCAGATCCGCGGTGAGCCGCACGGTCGAGACCGCGACCCCCGCCTGGCGGGCGAGGTCGGCCAGCAGGCGCCGGTCGGCGGGGGCGAAACCCTCCTCTCCTGGGCGGAGACCCAGGACGAGCTCGCCCACCGGCCGGTTCTGGTAGAGCAGCGGCAGATCGAGGGTGCGCGCCGGCGGATCCCCGGTGTAGACGGGGATCCGGTCCTCGATCCGGATCGCGGCGTACGGCAGCCGCAGCGCCTCCCGCACGGTGGAGACGATGGCGGGCAGGACGGCGTCGGGGGCGAGCGTGCTCTCCAGCCGTTCGCCGAGCCGGGACAGCGCCGCGTACGGCTCGGCGCGCTGGCCGTAGAGGAGTCGGCTGACGGCCCGCTGCAGCCGGTCCCGCAACGGCGCGAACAGGACGGCCACGATGCCGGTGGCCACCAGGGAGACGAGCAGGTCGTCCTCGCGGCGGAGTGCTACGCCGAGGTAGCCGACGACGAGCACGTAGATCCCGACCACCAGGACGGTCAGGGTGCCGTAGACCAGGGTGCGGTCGATGACGACGTCGATGCCGTCGAGCCGGTAGCGCAGCACGGCCACGGCGACGGCGACCGGCGTGCCGAGCAGCACCCAGAAGAGGAGCCCTCCACCGACCCACCCGGGCAGGCTCTCGGTGACCGGCAGGGCCAGCACCGGGGCGATCGCGAAGAGGAACCACTTCATCTGCTGCCGCCCGGCCCCGCGCGACCGGCGGAACCGCACGACGACGGCCGCCACCGCGGTGACGATGCCGATGAGGGACAGGCCGCTGAACACCGGGAAGAGGGCCTGCTCCTCGGCGCCGGGGAGACCGTCGATGCCGATCGGGTTCGCGATGCGGTAGTCGACGTCCTGGCCGGTCAGGGTGTCAGGCAGCATGCCGGAGACGACGATCGCGACCGCCCCGACCGCCCCGGCCCCGACGGGTAGCCGCCAGCGTCGGGACGGCAGCCGGCCGTCGGGGAAGATCACCGGGAGGACGGCGAACACCAGCCACAGCATCAGCAGCCAGTACCACCCCTGCACCCAGGCGCCGAGCACGGCGAGGGGGTCGGCCCGGCCGGACGTCGTCAGGACCCAGGCGGCGTAGTGGTCACCGGCCGGTGCCAGCGCGAGCAGCACTGCGGCCCCCGCCATGACCCACCCCACGGCGTTGCGCGGCCGCTTCCCGATGAGCAGGGCCCCCATGGCCGCGAACATGCCGAAGCCGAGCCACAGGAGCATGCCCTCGACGGGGTCCAGGCCCGGCGAGCCGAGCCGTCGCTGAAGGACGAGGTTCGACCCGACCCCGAACAGGTAGACCGGCACGACCGACCAGGCGACCGCGCGCGAGACCCAGCCCCTCCGGGCCGGCTCGGGCGCCACCGTTCCGGGAGGCGTCACGAGCTGGCTGGTCACCGTCTCCTCCTCGGTCTGCGTGGGCACGATTGCGCGCCGGGGATCCGGCCGTCAACGGAGGGCCGCACCAGCCGGTGCGGCCCTCCGGACGGACGGTCTCAGGACGCCGTCGCGAACTCGGCGGTGGGCGCCCGGCGGACCGACCGGAGCGCGGTGCCGAGCAGCACCCAGGCGATGCCCGTGGGCACGCTGATGGCGGCCCAGAACCACGCGTCGTTGTCGGGGTCGAGGCTCGAGCCCAGGAATCCGAGGCCGATCCCCAGGGGGAGGGCGAAGGCCAGGAGCAGGCCCGCGGCGCGGTAGAGACCCTCGCGGCGTCGCCGCGCGAGGACGATGCCGACGACGATCCCGCCCACGATGCTGACGAGGAAGCCGATCAGCAGCATCGCGTGGCCGAGCGGCACCTCGCCGCCGCCGAGACTGATCGACGCCGCCTCGATGCCGACGCCGAGGGACATGGCGGCCGTCCCCACCATGGCGAGGACCAGGCCGAGGGCGCCCACCCGTCCGGCGTCCGTACCGAGCGACCGTCGCAGTGCCACCAGGCCGGCCACGATCAAGGCCGGTCCGAGCACGGCGAACGCCCAGTACGTGGCCATGACCGCCACGAACGGGAGCGTCCCGAACTCGACGTCGTTCACGTCGGCCGCGTTCGACGCGATCGGCAGGAGGGCCCACAGGGCCCCGCCGACCAGTCCGGCCGTCGCGGTGCGGGGGGCGGTTGTCGTCGACATGGGAGTCGTCCTTCCGGGAGTGGATCGGTGTCGACGACGAGGTTGCTGCTCCGGCTCTCCCAGGAACCAGGGAGCCGGATCACCGCTCGGCAGGGAAGTTCTTCCCGGCCGTCCGCCCGGTGGTCGGTTGCGCACTAGATCGTTTGTGCACACCCGGTGCCGGGGCAGGACCGCTGCGTGGACACCCAGATCACGCTGCGGGTCGACGGGGTGGTGCACCCGCTGACGGTCGACACCCGGACGACCCTGCTCGACGCGCTCCGCGAGCGCCTGCGCAACACCAGCCCGAAGAAGGGCTGCGACCACGGGCAGTGCGGCGCCTGCACCGTGCTGCTCGACGGCCGACGGGTCAACAGCTGCCTGATCCTCGCCGTCACGGTCGGGGACGCCGAGGTGACCACCTCCGACGGGCTGGCCGACGACGGCGACCCGCACCCGCTGCACCGCTCCTTCGTCGAGTACGACGCCTTCCAGTGCGGCTACTGCACCCCCGGCCAGATCTGCTCCGCGGCCGGGATGATCGAGGAGGTCCGCCGCGGCTGGCCCAGCGCCGCCACGGGCACCGTCACCGACGAGCCGGACCTCACCGACGCGGAGATCCGCGAGCGGATGAGCGGCAATCTCTGCCGGTGCGCCGCGTACGCCAACATCGTGCCGGCGGTGGCCGCCGTCGCCGAGGCCGAGGGTGTGCGTCGGTGAGGGAGTTCCGGTACGAGCGCGCAGCCGACGCCCGCGCCGCCGTCGCCCTGCTGACCAATGCCCCGGACGGTGCCTTCCTCGGTGGCGGCACCAATCTCGTCGACCTGATGAAGCTCGGGGTCGCCACCCCCGACGTCCTTGTCGACGTGCGGCGACTGACCTCGACCGAGGTCACCGACCTTCCGGACGGCGGGCTGCGGATCGGCGCGGGGGTACCGAACGCCGATCTCGCCGCCGACCGGCGGGTGCGGGAGCGCTTCCCGGTCCTCGCGCAGGCGCTGCTGGCCGGCGCCTCGGGTCAGCTGCGCAACCGGGCGACGACCGGCGGCAACCTGCTCCAGCGCACGCGGTGCGGCTACTTCACCGACGTGACCAAGCCCTGCAACAAGCGCGCTCCCGGCACGGGGTGCGGTGCGCTGGAGGGGGTGCACCGCAACCACGCGATCCTCGGTCAGACGCTGGACGGGCCCGGCACCTGCGTGGCGACCCATCCGTCGGACATGGCCGTCGCGATGCTCGCCCTCGACGCCGCCGTCCGCCTGCTGGGGCCCGACGGGGAGCGCGTGATGCCGGTCGCCGACCTGCACCGCCTGCCCGGCGACGACCCGTCCCGCGACAGCACGCTGCGGCACGGCGAGCTGATCACCGCCGTCGATCTCCCGCCCCTGGACCTGGCCTCCGGCTACCGCAAGGTGCGCGACCGGGCGTCCTTCGCCTTCGCGCTGGTCAGCGTGGCGGCGGCGCTCCGCGTCGAGGACGGCGTGGTCCGCGACGTCCGCCTGGCCCTCGGGGGAGTGGCGCACCGGCCCTGGCGCGCGACCACCGCCGAGCAGGCGCTGCTCGGTCGGCCGGCGACGGAGGAGGCCTTCACCGCGGCCGCGGCGGCCGAGCTCGCCGCGGCCCGTCCGCTCCGGGACAACGGGTTCAAGGTTCCGCTGGCCCGCAACGTCGTCGTCCGCACGCTGCTGGAGCTCGCGGAGGGATCCCGATGACCACCGTCGACCGCATCGTCGGTGCGGGTATCGACCGCATCGACGGACCGGCCAAGGTCCGCGGCACCGCGCCCTACGCCTACGAGCAGGACCCGGGCGAGCCGATCGCCCATCTCGCGGTCGTCCAGAGCACGGTCAACCGGGGCCGGATCAGCCGCCTCGACCCGGCCCGCGCCGAGGCGATGCCCGGGGTGATCGCCGTCCTCACCCCGGCGAACGCGCCACGGCTGGGCGACGGGCTCACGTCGGACCTCCCGGTGCTGCAGACCCTCGACGTGCACTACCAGGGGCAGATCGTCGCGGCCGTCGTCGCGGAGACCTCGGAGATCGCCAGGGCGGCGGTCGGCGCCGTGCTGGTGGAGTACGCCGCCGAGGCGCCGGACGTCGCGCTGAGCACCGGACGCGCCGACCTCTACGCGCCCGGCGAGCTGATGGCCGGGTTCGAGACGGACTCGGTGATCGGTGACGTCGACGGTGCGTTGGCGGCCGCCGCCGTGAGCATCGACGCGACCTACGAGACGCCCACGCAGCACAACAACCCCATCGAGATGCACACGTCCATGGCCCGGTGGGACGGCGACTCGCTCACCCTGTGGGACGCGAACCAGGGTCCGCACACCATCGTCCGGGACCTGCGGAAAGGCCTCGGGCTCGAGGCGGACCAGGTCCGCGTGATCTCGCCGTACGTCGGGGGCGCCTTCGGCTCGAAAGCGTTCACCCACCCGAACCAGATCCTCGCCGCCATGGCCGCCCGCGTGGTGGGGCGGACCGTGGTCTTCGAGCTGACCCGGCAGCAGATGTTCTCCCTCGTCGGGCACCGCACGCCCACGATCCAGCGGGTCCGGCTCGGCGCCGACCCGGAGGGCCGGCTGACCGCGATCAGTCACGAGGTCGTCGAGCACACCTCGCGGATCAACGACTTCGCCGAGCAGACCGCGACACCGACCCGGGTGCTGTACACGGCGCCGCACCGCCGGACGACGCACCGGCTCGCGCGGCTCGACGTCCCCCCGCCCACGATCATGCGGGCGCCGGGGGAGACGCCGGGCATGTTCGCGCTGGAGTCGGCGATGGACGAGCTCGCCGTGGCCCTCGGCATCGACCCGGTCGAGCTGCGGATCCGGAACGAGCCCGAACGCGATCCCGAGCGCGACGTTCCGTGGTCCACCCGCGAGCTGGTGGCGTGCCTGCGCACCGGGTCGGAGCGGTTCGGCTGGGCGGGGCGAGACCCCCGTCCGGGAGTGCGGGCCGACGGCCGGTGGCTGGTCGGCACGGGGGTCGCCGCGGCGACGTACCCGACCCGGCGGCGCAAGGCCGACTGCCGGATCTCCGTGGACGGCTCCGGTCCGAGGGCCGGCCGCTACACCGTCGAGATCGACGGTTCCGACATCGGCACCGGCGCCTGGACGGCCCTGACGCAGATCGCCGCCGACGCGCTGGGTACCGACCTCGGCTCGGTGGACCTGCGCATCGGCGACAGCCGCCTGCCGCAGGCGGGGGGCGCCGGCGGGTCGACCGGCCTGGCGTCATGGGGCTCGGCGATCGTGCTGACGGCTCGCGACCTGCGCCGGCGGCTCGACGAGCAGCACGGCGGCCGGCTCCCGGCCGACGGGATGACCGTCGACGGCGGCGTGGCGGGGGAGTCCCCGCATGCGAAGACCCACTCGATGCACGCCTTCGGCGCCCACTTCGTGGAGGTGCGGGTCGACCGGGACACCGGCGAGGTGCGGGTGCCGCGGGCCACCAGCGTCTACGACGCCGGCACGATCGTGAACGCGAAGACCGCCCGCTCCCAGCTCCTCGGCGGGTTCTGCATGGGCCTGTCGATGGCGCTGCACGAGGAGTCGGTGACCGACGAGCGGTACGGCCACTACGTCAACCACGACCTCGCCGAGTACCACGTCGCGACCAATGCCGACATCGGCGAGATCGACATCTCGTGGCTGGACGTCCAGGACGAGCGGGCCAACGAGCTCGGTCTCAAGGGCATCGGCGAGATCGGCATCACCGGGGCCGCGGCGGCCGTCGCGAACGCCTACTGGCACGCCACGGGACTGCGCATCCGCGACCTGCCGATCACTCCCGACAAGTACTTCCGCGAGCTCGGCCCGACCTGACGGGGCGCTCCGCTCAGGAGGACGGATCGAGGTGGCGGAGGAGGGTCTCGCCGATGTCGCGCATGGCCGCGACCTGGGCGGGGGAGAGCTGGTCGAACAGGTGCGTGCGCACGCTCTCGACGTGGACCGGCGCCGCCGCCTCGAGCGCGGCGAAGCCCTCGTCGGTGAGCACCGCCAGCTGACCGCGGCCGTCCTCGGCGCAGACCTGCCGCCGGACCCAGCCCCGCTCCTCGAGCCGGGACACCGCGTGCGAGAGGCGGCTGCGCGAGGAGAGGCAGCGGTCGGCGAGCTCGCTCATCCGCATCATCCGGCCAGGGGTCTCCGACAGCGCGACGAGGATCTCGTAGTAGGCGTGCGAGATGCCGGTCTGGTGGGTGAGCTCCCGGTCCAGGCGGTCCTGGAGGAGCTGGGTGCTGTAGAGCCAGGCGCGCCAGGCCTTCTGCTCCTCGGCGTCGAGCCAGCGTGGCTCATCCGCCGCCCGATCCCCGTGTGACCTATCCGACACCTGCGACGTCATGGGCCCATCGTACTGGCGGAATAGTTGAGCCATCAACTACGCTACGGTCGGGCAGAAGGTCAAACGCTCAATTACTCGGAGGCAACTTCCATGACCAGCTCCACCGCCGTCCAGATCCCCGGCTACGTCGTCGGCACGTGGGACATCGACGCGTCGCACTCGACCGTCGGCTTCTCCGTGCGCCACATGATGGTCAGCAAGGTCCGCGGCTACTTCCGCGAGTTCTCCGGCGAGATCGTCACCGCCCAGGACCCCGCGCAGTCCTCCGTCACCGCGACAGTGAACATGGACTCGATCGACACCCGCCAGGAGCAGCGTGACGCGCACATCCGCTCCGCTGACTTCTTCGACGTGGGCAACCACACCGAGATGACCTTCCGCTCGACCGCCGTCGAGACCGACGGCGCCGACTGGACGATCGAGGGCGACCTCACCATCAAGGGCATCACCAAGCCCGTCACGCTGGAGCTCGAGCTGAACGGCTTCGGCCCGGACGCCTACGGCGGCACGCGGGCCGGCTTCAGCGCCAAGACCGAGATCTCCCGCAAGGCCTACGGCGTCGACATCGACATGCCGATGGACGGCGGCGGCGTGGTCGTCGGCGACAAGATCACCGTCGAGCTCGAGATCGAGGCCGTGCTCCGCACCGCCTGAGAAACACCCCCTGCCCCCCACCGCTCGCAAGCTCGCGGCGGGGCCCTGCAGGGGGCCGAGGGCCCCGGACGACTCGTCCGGGGCCCTCGTGCTGTCTCCGGTGACCGCCGGGATGCGCATGGCGGCGGTATTCGGGCCCTGGATGACCACCGCCGTGCGGATCCGGGCGTGATCGTGGAGCTGACATGTCGAGGGGGAGACTGGGCGACGTGTCGACCGCCTCCCTCATGCGCACCAGGTTCCCCTCCGCCGTCCTCGTGGCCGTGGGGCTGGCCGCCGGATTCGGTGTCGCGCAGGGCACCGGCGTCCGTGCGCTCGGCGGCGCCGTCTTCGCCGCGGCGGGCCTCGCCGCGGGCGCGCTGTGGGTGCGCCGGCGCAGCGTCCCGGTCGCGGTGGGACTCGCCGCGCTCTACGTCGCCGCCTTCGTGCTCGCGCACGTGCTGGCCATCGGCGTCGGGCTGCCCGCCTGGCTGGCGGTGAGTCTGGTCACCCTCACCGCCGCGGGAGTGACGTTCGCGGTGGTCGACGGCTCGCGCGAGGACGCCCCCGTCGCCTGAGCGACTACCATGGGAAGGTCGCCGTGCCGGCGACCGTTACTCCAGATGACGGGCGCACCAGAGCGCCGAATCCCCGAGTTCCCTGAGGTGCCTTCTCGCATGCCCACCCGCGACGACCTGCGCAACGTGGCGATCATCGCCCACGTCGACCACGGCAAGACGACCCTGGTCGACGCCCTCCTCCGCCAGGCGGGCGCCCTCGGGCGGTCCAAGGGCGAGGGGACGGACAACGACTCCACGCAGGACCGCGTCATGGACTCGATGGACCTCGAGCGCGAGCGCGGCATCACCATCCTCGCCAAGAACACCGCGATCCACCTGGCCGACGAGAACGGCAACCCCGTCGTCGTCAACATCGTGGACACCCCGGGCCACGCCGACTTCGGTGGCGAGGTCGAGCGCGGCCTGTCGATGGTCGACGGCGTCGTCCTGCTCGTGGACGCCTCCGAAGGTCCGCTGCCGCAGACCCGCTTCGTGCTGCGCAAGGCGCTGGGCAAGGGCCTCCCGGTCATCCTCGTGGTGAACAAGACCGACCGCTCCGACGCCCGCATCGCCGAGGTCGTCGACGAGACCTACGAGCTCTTCATGGAACTGCTCGAGGACTCCGGCATGGATGTGGACAACCTCGACTTCCCGATCGTCTACAGCAACGGCAAGACCGGCCAGGCCTCGCTCAACCGGCCCGAGGACGGCACCTCACCCGACAGCCCCGATCTCGGGCCGCTGGTCAAGACGCTGCTGGACACCGTTCCGCCGCCGGTCTACGACGCCGAGGAGCCGCTGCGCGCGCAGGTCACCAACCTCGACGCGTCGCCCTACCTCGGCCGGCTCGCGCTGCTGCGCATCCACTCCGGCACGATGAAGAACGGCCAGCAGGTCGCCTGGTGCAAGGTCGACGGCACCATCAAGAACGTCAAGATCACCGAGCTGCTGGTCACCGAGGGCCTCACGCGCACCCCGGCCGACAGCGCCGGCCCCGGTGAGCTGGTGGCCATCGCCGGCATCGAGGACATCATGATCGGCGACACCCTCGCCGACCCGAACGACCCACGCCCGCTGCCGCCGCTGACCGTCGACGAGCCGTCGATCTCGATCACCATCGGGATCAACACCTCGCCGCTGTCGGGCAAGTCGGGCAAGAAGCTCACCGCCCGGCTGATCAAGAACCGCCTCGACCAGGAGCTGGTCGGCAACGTCTCGGTGCGGATGCTGCCCACCGACCGCCCCGACACCTGGGAGATGCAGGGCCGCGGCGAGCTCGCGCTGGCGATCCTCGTCGAGCAGCTGCGCCGGGAGGAGTTCGAGCTCACCGTCGGCCGGCCGACCGTCGTCACCAAGGAGATCGACGGCAAGCTGCACGAGCCGGTCGAGCGGGTCACCATCGACGTCCCCGGCGAGTACGTCGGCACTTTGACGCAGGCACTGGCCACCCGTCGCGCGCGGCTGGAGAACCTGGTCCACCACGACACCGGCTGGGCGCGGATGGAGTACATCGTCCCCTCGCGTGGCCTCATCGGGTTCCGTACGGAGTTCCTCACCGAGACCCGCGGCACCGGCGTCCTCAACCACAACCTCGAGGGCTACGAGCCGTGGCTGGGCGACATGCGGGCCCGCCCGACCGGCTCGCTGGTCGCCGACCGGCAGGGCCTGGCGACGACCTACTCGATGTTCTCCCTGCAGGAGCGCGGCCAGCTCATGGTCCAGCCCGGCACCGAGGTCTACGAGGGCATGATCGTCGGTGAGAACTCCCGTCCGGACGACATGGACGTGAACATCACCAAGGAGAAGAAGCTCACCAACATGCGCAAGAGCACCTCCGAGGAGCTCGAGCGCCTGATCCCGCCGCGCATCCTGAACCTGGAGCAGGCGCTGGAGTTCTGCGCCGAGGACGAGTGCGTCGAGGTCACGCCGGCGACCGTCCGCATCCGCAAGGTGGTGCTCGACCAGACCGAGCGCGGCAAGGCCAAGAACCGCAAGCCGAAGCCCGTCTGACGGAGGACCCGCCGCAAGCCGGGTGGCCGGTCGGGCACGGGTCGTGACGACGGGCCGGAGGACGGCGACCCGCCCGCCTCCGCCTCCCCGAACCGCGCGTCCACCTCGACGTACGTTGCCGGTGGGTCCGTGTGCCGCGGGCCCGGTCGAGCGAACGAGAGGCGGCCGAGCGCTGATGACGACGATTCCCCGAACGGCTCTGGATGCGGGGTTCCGGGGCGGCATCGACGTCCGGGTGAGTCTTCGAGCGAACGCCGGCGACGGGAGCTCGCACTTCGACGGCGCCTGGTTCCCCCGCACGCGCGACCTCGCCGTCGAGCTGCCGGAGCTGATCGCCGAGCTCGACCGCCGCGGCGTGCGCGTCGAGCGCTTCACCTATCCGCTGGATGCCTGGTCGTCGGTCGACCGCAAGCTCGTCGTCTCCGACCGGATCGTGCGCACCGGTGGGTTCCGCAGCATGGATCCCGGCGTCGTCTGCCTGACGTGGGACGGCGGTGCCCGGCGGGCGGACCTGCTGGTCGTGCCGCCGGAGACCGACGTCCTCACCGGTGCGCGGGCACTGCGCCTGTGCACCCGGCGCGGCCTGCCGCGCTCGCCGCAGATGGTCCTCGCCGCCGCCCGCTCCACGCCGCTGCCCCAGGTGCCGGAGTACCGCCGGGCCGTGTAGTTCCGCCCGCCGCGAACCGGCTGGACGGCGGGGGAGCGGCTCGGCTGGAGTGAGGCCATGCGGCTTCTCGTCCTCGGTGGCACCCACTTCCTCGGCCGGCATGTGGTCACGGCGGCGCTCGACCGCGGTCACGACGTCGCCACGTTCACCAGGGGCGTCTCCGGCGATCCGCCCGACGGCGTCCGCGCCCTGCACGGCGACCGGGACGACCCCGCCGCGCTGCCGGCAGCCCTCGACGGCTGGGCGCCCGAGCTCGTCGTCGACACCTCGTGCCAGACGCGCGCCGCGGCGGAGAACGCGGCCGCCGCGCTGAGCGAGGTCCGCGGATACGCCTTCGTCAGCAGCCTCAACGCCTACGCGAACTGGCCGCCCGGGCCCCTGGGTCCGGAGGACGCCGAGCCGACGTGGAGCACCGACGACGACGAGTACGGGCCGGTCAAGGCCTTCGCCGAGCGCACGATCGGCGCCGCGGTCGGCGACGGGTTCCTCACCGCGCGGGCGGGTCTGATCATCGGCCCGCACGATCCCATCCACCGCCTCGGCTGGTGGCTCGACCGCATCTCCCGTGGCGGCCGGGTCGTCGTGCCGGATGCGCTGGACCAGCCGATCGCCGCCGTCGACGCCCGCGACCTCGCCGCCTGGCTCGTGGGAGCCGCCGAGCGCGGGCTGTCCGGGGCGGTGAACGCCACCGGACCGGTGGGCATGACGACCCTCGGCGGCCTGCTCGATCTCTGCCGCGAGGTCACCGGGAGTGACGCGGAGTGGGTCCCGGTGCCCGAGGAGGAGTTGCTGTCGGCCGGCGTCGAGCCGTGGGTGCACCTGCCCCTGTGGCTTCCGGCCGACGTCGCCCGGACGGCGTGGGACGTCGACACCACGCGTGCGCGCGAGCTGGGGCTGCCGAGCCGGCCGCTGGCCGAGTCCGTCGCGGACACGTGGGCGTGGCTGCGGGTGAACGGGCGCCCACCGATGCAGAAGCTGGCCCACCGCCCGGAGCCCGGGCTCCCCGCCGAGCTGGAGGCGAAGCTCCTCGGCCGAATCGCTGATGATCAGGTGACCTGATCACCAGTGGTCCTGGCTCACCATCGACGGTGAGCCAGGACCCCACACGGTGAGCCAGGACGACGGGCGAGCCCCGGTGCGCTCAGTGTCAGTCGCGCGGGGCGCTCGGGCGTCCGGCGGACAGCTGACCGTCCGCCAGCGCCTCGTCGAAGCCGTCGTTCCGGACGTCGGCGACCACGTTGCGCTCGGCCACCGCCGCGATCGCGTCGGCCGACTCCAGCGCCCGGTCCCTGCGGTACGCGCGGTAGGAGTGGACGACGGCCGCAGCCCAGACGACGTACAGCACGGCGTAGACGGAGTAGCGCGTCGCGTCGCCCGCATCGATCCAGTCGCTCTTCAGCAGCGTGCGGGTGTTGGTCAGGATGATCATCCCGCCGACGAGCGAGCCGAGCAGCCGCGGCGGGATGTGCCGCACCAGCCAGGCAGCGATGGGAGCAGCGACCAGCCCGCCGGCGAGCAGGCCGGCGACCCACACCGCGTTGATGCCCTGCGAGCCCAGCGCCAGCAGGAAGCCGAGGCTCGCGGCCAGGGCCACGATGAACTCGGACGTGTCGATCGAGCCGATGACCTTGCGGGGCTCCATCCGGCCGCTGGCCAGGATGGCCGGCGTGCCGACCGGCCCCCAGCCGCCGCCACCGGTGGCGTCGACGAAACCGGCCACCAGGCCGAGCGGGCCGAGGAAGCGCTTGCGCATCGGCTTGCCCAGGTGCCGGCGATCGATCCCCCGGAGCGTGAACCTGATCAGGATGTAGGCGCCGAGGGTGAGCAGGATCAGGGACATCACCGGGGCGGCGACCTCGGTGGAGAGGTAGGACAGGAACGTAGCGCCGGCGAAGGCGCCGACCGCGCCCGGCAGGCCGATCTTGGCGACGACCTTCCAGTCGACGTTGCCGAACTTCCAGTGCGACAGACCCGAGGCGAGGGTCGTGCCGATCTCGGCGAGGTGCACGGTGGCCGACGCGGCGGCCGGGTTGGTGCCGATGGCGAGCAGCAGGGTGGTGGACGTCACGCCGTAGGCCATGCCGAGGCTGCCGTCCACCAGCTGCGCGCCCAGACCGACGAGGGCGAGCAGAACAAGGGTCTTCACGGGACTGAACTCCGAGTCTCAGGAACCGCAGCGCGCGGGAACAGGCCGCAGCGCTGCGGGAGAACGATGGGGGAGCGCCTCAGGCGCGGGAGTCAGCAGCCCGGACAGCGACTGGCGCAGACGCGCAGCAGGTCGACGTGGATCCGCCCCACGAGGAGCACCGCCGTCGCCGCCACGGCGCTATGTCTACCAGATCGATCGAGATATGCCCAAAGGGTGTCCCACCCTGCGGGATCAGTGGTGGAGCACGTCGTTCCGGATGGTCAGCCAGGCTGCCACGCCCCCCAGGGCGAACAGTGCCGCGCAGGCGATCATCGCCGTCCGGTAGCCGTCGGTGAAGGCGAGGGGCTCGGCGTAGTCGTCCCCGGACAGCCCCACGGCGACCGGTAGGGCGGCCACGGCCAGGAGCTGCGCGGCACGGGCCACGGCGTTGTTCACCCCGCTGGCGATGCCCGCCAGCGCGTCCGGCGCGGCGGCCAGCACGGTCGCGGTCAGCGGGGCGATGAGCAGGGCCATCCCGAGCCCCTGCAGCAGCGACCCGGGCAGCACCTCGAGCACGTAGGGACGGCCGCCGTCCACGCCGGCCAGCAGCAGCGTGCCCGCGGCGACGATCAGCGGTCCGAGCGTCATCGGCAGCCGCGGGCCGATCCGCTGGGCCAGTGCCCCGCCCTGCGGCGAGAGCAGCGTGATGAGCAGGATCGAGGGGAGCAGCGCCGCCCCCGCCCCGGTCGCGTCGTAGCCCAGGACCGTCTGCAGCTGCAGGACCAGGAACAGGCTGCTGCCGCCGAGCGCCCCGTAGACGGCCAGCGTGGACAGGTTGGCCCCGCTGAACTGCCGGTCGCGGAACAACCATGGCGGCAGCATCGGGTCGGCCGCCCTCCGTTCGCGCACGAGGAACGCCGCGCCGGCCGCCAGCCCGGTCACCGCGGCGGTCACCACGTCGGGGCGCAGCATGTTCTCGCCCCCTTCGATCAGCGCGTAGGTCACCCCGCCCAGGGCCAGTGCACCGAGCACCGCACCGGCGTAGTCGAACCGGCCGTGGTGGGCCGGATCGCGGCTCTCCGGCACGTGGCGGCCGGCCACGAGGACGATCAGGACGGCGATCGGCACGTTGATGAGGAAGACCAGCCGCCAGCTCACCGTGTCGATCAGGACGCCGCCGAGGAAGGGGCCGACGAGACCCGCGATCCCGGCCAGCGACGACCAGATGCCGATCGCCCGAGCCCGGTCACCGGGCCGGAACGACGACTGGATCAGCGCCAGGCTGCCCGGGGTCAGCAGCGCCCCGCCCACTCCCTGCAGGGCCCGGGCGGCCACCAACTGACCGGTGCTCTGCGCCAGCCCGCAGAGCAGGGACGCGGCGGCGAACCAGCCGACCCCGATCAGGAAGACGCGACGGCGGCCGTAGCGGTCACCGAGCGAGCCGCCGAGCAGGATGAGCGCGGCCAGCGTGAGCGTGTAGCCGGTGACCGTCCACTGGAGTCCTGACAGCGTGGATCCCAGCTCGCGGCCGATGGCCGGCAGCGCGACCTGGACCGCGGTTCCGTCGAGGAACGCCATCCCCGACGCCAGCACCGTGACGACGACGAGCCAGCGGCCCGGTGCGGTGCCGAGCGCGACCGGCTCGCTGGCGGAACCGCCGGCCACGGGCGCTGCTGGCCGGCGGTCGTCTCCCATGGGTGCTCTGTCTAACGTGACCGCGCGGCCTCGGCCACCACCTTCTCAGCCGACGGCGAGATCGGTCAGGAAGTAGGCGACCGCCGCGACCCCACCCGCCGCGGGCAGGGTCACGATCCAGGCCACCACGATGTTGCCCGCGACGCCCCATCGCACGGCGGAGAACCGGCGGGTGGACCCGACGCCCATGATCGAGGTCGTCGTGATGTGCGTGGTCGACACGGGGACGGCGAAGACCGTCGCGGTCGTCACCATGACGCTGGAGGCGACCGTCTGCGCGGCGAACCCCCCGGCCGGCGTCAGCTGGATGATGCGTCGTCCCATGGTCCGCATGATGCGGAAGCCGCCGGCGTACGTTCCGGCGCTGATGGCGGCGGCCGCGGCCAGGACCACCCAGAACGGCACGTCGAAGGTGTCGATCTCGCCGGCGGTGAAGAGCGCCAGGGTGATGATGCCCATCGTCTTCTGGGCGTCCTGCATGCCGTGGCCGAGGGCCATCGTCCCGGAGCTGAAGATCTGCGCGGTGCGGAACCCGCGGTTGGCCTTGGAGACGTTGGCGTTCCGGAAGGTCCACAGGATCGCGAGCATGAACAGGTAGCCCAGGCCGAAGCCGACCAGGGGCGACAGGACCATCGGGATGATGACCTTGTCGAGGACGCCCATCCACTGCACGCCCCAGGACGCTGCCAACGCGGCGCCGACCAGCCCGCCGATCAGGGCGTGCGACGACGACGAGGGCAGGCCGAACCACCAGGTGATCAGGTTCCAGGTGATCGCCCCGATGAGGGCTGCGAAGACGATCACCAGCCCGTCGGTGCCCTCGGGCGGTTCGATGATCCCCGCCCCGACGGTCTTGGCGACCTCCGTCGAGAGCAGCGCCCCGACCAGGTTCATCACCGCGGCCAGCGCGAGCGCCACGCGGGGGGTCAGCGCCTTGGTCGAGACGGCGACGGCGATCGCGTTGGCCGCGTCGTGGAAACCGTTGGTGTAGTCGAACGCCAGAGCAACCAGGACGATGACGATCAGACCGATGAAGGCCGCGTCCATCAGCAGAGATCCATACGTGTCTAGGACTCCTTGACGGCGATCGTCTCGACCACGTTGGCCACGTGCTCGAACGCGTCGGCCGCCTCCTCGAGCTGGTCGGCGACCTCCTTGAGCTTGAGGATCTCCAGCGCGTCGAACTCCCCGCTGTAGAGCCGCGACAGCAGTCGCCGGTACAGCTTGTCCGCCTCGTTCTCCAGCCGGTTCACCTCGATCCAGTAGTCGGCGAGGTCCTTGAGGGTCCGCAACCGGGGCATCGCCTCGGCGGTGGTCTGGGCGCAGCGCTGCAGCAGCGACACCTGCTGGCTCATCTCGGCGGGCAGGGTTCCCAGGCCGGTGAGGATGACGAGGTCGGCCGCGGCCTCGACGAAGTCCATGACGTCGTCGAGGTCGCTGGCGAGGTTGTAGATGTCCTCGCGGTCGAACGGCGTGACGAAGCTCGTGTTGAGCTGGCGGAAGATCGCGTGCGTCGTCTGGTCACCCGCGTGCTCGAGGTCCCGCAGCCGGTCGTTCAGCTCGGGCCGGCGGGCGTGGTCGTGGATGAACTCGCTGAGGACGTCGGTGGCGGCCACCAGGTTCTCCGCCGAGGCGGTGAACAGCGGGTAGAAGCTCGAGTCCTTGGGGGTCAGGCTGAAGGGCACGCGTCGGCTCCGTATCGGGAGGGGAAACGGACGGCGTCCTGGAGGTGAACGCACGGCCGTCGGGCAGCATAGGTGGCCGACCGGGCCGCTCAGCGCGCCACGTGCTCAGGCGTGGGCGGCGTCGCCCTTCGCGTCGTCGTCGTCCACTCCGGCGAGGGACTCCAGCAGGTCGGCGCGGGCGCGGGCGACGCGGGAGCGAATGGTGCCGACGGGGCAGTCGGCGACCTCCGCGGCTTCGGCGTAGGGCAGACCCAGCAGCTGGGTGAGCACGAAGGCCTCCCGCCGGTCGGGGTCCAGCCGGGACAGCAGGTCGGCCACGGTGGCGCCCTCGGCGACGGCGTCGGTCGGGGCCCCCGGTCCCGCGGACAGGGCCTCCAGGTCGGCGGTGTCGCGGACCAGCGTCAGCCGGCGTCGGCGGCGCGAGCGGACGGCGTCGGCGCAGACGCGGCGCGCGATGGCCAGCAGCCAGGTCCGCACCGACGACCGGTGCTCGAAGCGGTGCAGCGACCCGAAGGCGCGCAGATACGTCTCCTGGGTCAGGTCGTCGGCCGCCTCGCGGTCACCGAGTGCGGCGCACAGCCGCCAGACGTCGGACTGGGTGGCGCGGACGAGCGCCGCGGCGGCCAGCGGATCGCCGGCGGCGGCGTCCTCTGCGATGCCCTGCAACTCGTCCACGCCCCCATGTTCGTCCATCGATCTGGGATCGGACGGGAACCAGACACGGTCGGGCGACGACCAATAGGACATGCCCTGCCCCGAATTCCGTGAGGCGGCCTCCGCGCGGCTCGACGGCGAGCCGCTCGGGATGCCCGCCGGCGCGCTCGACCAGCACCTCGCGGTCTGCCCCGCGTGCTCCTCGTGGGCGGAGGCGGCCGCCCGGGTGACCCGGCGTGCACGGCTGGCGCCGGCCCCGCCTGTGCCCGATCTCACGGCCGCCGTCCTCGCCGCGCTGCCCCGGGAGCTGCCGGGTGCGGCCGTCGCCGCGCGGTCGCGCCTGGCCGGCACTGCCCTGCGCCTCGCCCTGGTCGCGGTCGCCGTGGCCCAGGCGGGACTGGCGTGGCCGGCGCTGGCCTCCGGGACGGCGGCGATGAGTGCGCCGGTGCACATGGCGCACGAGACCGGCGCGTGGAACCTCGCGGTGGCGGTGGCCTTCGGAGCGGTCGCCGCGGGACCGCGGCTCGCCGTCGGCGCGCTGCCGTTCCTCGGCACCTTCGCCGCGCTGCTGCTCCCGGTCACGCTCGCTGACCTCGGCGCCGGTCACGTGGGCGACCGCCCGATCGGCGTGCACGTGACC
>NZ_SPQM01000343.1 GCF_004570345.1 Blastococcus sp. CT_GayMR20
ACCTTGGCCTGGGCCTCCTCGACGGTGCGGGTGCGCACCGGGCCGAGCAGTTCGATCTCCTCGTTGAGGTTCTCGGCGGCACGCTCGGAGAGGTTCCGGACCACCTTGTCGCGGACGTCGGGCCGGACGCCCTTGAGCGCGGTGGCCAGGTCGTTGGCCTCGACCTCGCGCAGCACCTGCTGCAGGGAGCGGTCGTCGATCGTGACGATGTCCTCGAAGACGAACATCTGGGAGCGGACCTGCTCGGCGAGCTCGGGGTCGGTGTTGTCCAGCCACTCGAGGATCGAGCGCTCGGTGGGCCGCGGCGAGCGGTTGATGATCTCGACGAGGGTCTCGACGCCGCCCACGGTGGTCATGTCCTGGTGCGCCAGCAGCGAGCCCATCCGGCGGCCGAGCTCCTCCTCGACGAGGCGGACCATCTCCGGCGAGGTCCGGTCCATCGTGGCGATCCGGTGCGCCACCTCGGCCTGCTGCTCGGGGGCGAACCCGGAGAGCACCTCGGCCGACTGGCCGGCGGTGAGGTGGGCCAGGACCAGCGCGATGATCTGGGCGTGCTCGTCCTTGAGGAACGTGACGAGCTGCCGGACGTCGGCATT
>NZ_SPQM01000086.1 GCF_004570345.1 Blastococcus sp. CT_GayMR20
GGCCGGTGAGTCAGTCGGCCTGTCCGGAGGCGACCTCGTCGGCCGTCCAGTACTCCGAGTCGATCAGGACCGACTGGATGTCGTCGGTGAAGACCGTCTCGACGGGCAGCAGGTAGGACGGGACGACCTTGACGCCGTTGTCGTAGGACTCGGTGTCGTTGGCCTCCGGCTCGTTGCCCTCGAGGAACGCCTGGGCAGCGATGACGGCCTGCTCGGCCAGCAGTCGGGTGTCCTTGAAGATCGTCGAGCTCTGGACGCCGTCGGCGATGAGCTTGACCGAGGCGATCTCGGCGTCCTGGCCGGTCACGATGGGCATCGGGTTGGCGGCGTCGATCGTCGGGCCGTAGCCGGCGTTCTGCAGCGCGGTGATGATGCCGCGGGACAGGCCGTCGTAGGGCGACAGGACGCCGTTGACCTTGGAGCCGTCGTTGTAGCTGGAGGTGAGGAGGTCCTCCATGCGCTTCTGCGCCGTCTCCTGCTGCCAGCGCAGCGTGGCGACCTGCTCGATGTCGGTCTGGCCCGACTTCACGACCAGGGTGCCGTCGTCGATCTTGGGCTGGAGGACCGACATGGCGCCGTCGAAGAAGAAGAAGGCGTTGTTGTCGTCCAGCGAACCGGCGAACAGCTCGATGTTGAACGGACCCGTGGCGGTGCCGTCGGGGGCGTCGTCGTTGGCGATGCCGAGGCCGGTCAGGAGCGCGTTGCCCTGCGCCACCCCGACCTTGAAGTTGTCGAAGCTGACGTAGAAGTCGACGTTCTCGCTGTCGCGGATGAGCCGGTCGTAGGAGATGACCGGGATGCCGGCGTCGGCCGCGGCCTGCAGCTGGCTGCTCAGCGCGGTGCCGTCGATGGCGGCGATGATCAGAGCGTCGGCGCCCTGCGTGATCATCTGGTCGACCTGCTGGGACTGGGTCGGGATGTCGTCGCCGGCGAACTGCAGGTCGACGGTGTACCCCTCGGCCTCCAGCTGCTCCTTGACGGCGTCGCCGTCGGCGATCCAGCGCTCCGAGGTCTGGGTCGGCATCGAGACACCGATCGACTGCTCCTCGTCGGAACCGCCGCCGCCCGAACCGGAGCCGCTGCCGGCGCCCTCTCCACCACAGGCCGCCAGCGTCAGCGCCAGAACGGCACTGGCGGCGGTCAAGCCGAGCTTCCTGCTCACGTTTGATCTCCTCTTCGAGACATCTGCCGCCACTCGACCCGGTCGACCCGGCGCAGGCTCGCGGCTGTGCGAGCGCCCCAATGTGAGCGCTAACAAGGCACCGCGTCAAGGCCTCGTCGCCCATTCGACGTCACGGTCGCGTAACGCTCCCGTCACCTCCGTGTGCACACGGCTGCATGCCGTGGCGCCACGCCTCCACCGCCCGCGATCAGGGGCGAAGAGACCGATCCGTCAGCGCAGGGTGACCTGCCGCGACAGCAGCCCGGCACGGGTGCGGCGCTCGTCGGCGTTCAGCGGCCCGGTGACCGACAGGGCCTGCTCCAGGCGGGTCTGGAACTCCGTCGCCGGGGTCACCCAGTCCTCGGCGGGGGTGTCGGCCGGCAGATCCCACACCGGGACGACGAGACCGAGGGCGCGGAACGCGCCGGCGTACCGGGTGCCCTCGCCGAGGAGCAGCTGGTCGGAGGCGCCGAGCCTGGCCAGCGCGTCGAGCAGGGCCTCCTCCGGCTCGGGGCGCACCCACCGCAGGTGTGCCCGCTCGTTGCCGGGCCGAACCCAGTAGGCGGCCTCGAGCCCGGGCAGCCGCACGGTGGGCAGGATGGCCTGGTTCGCCTGCTCCAGCCCGGCGTGCGCCGCCGGACCGGCGTCGGTGCCCTCGAGCCAGAAGCCGTAGTCGTCGTGGACGGTCACCTCGAACGGCGCGCTCAGGTCGAGCAGCTCCTGCAGCCGCGGGCCGGACGAACCCGCGGCACCGATCGGCCCGGGGTCGACCGGCGCGCCCGCGGGGGCCTCGAGGGCGGCGGCCAGCGCCGTCCCGAGGTCGCGGCTCACGTCGTCGGACGACGTCTGCAGCTGGACGCCGAGCACGATCTCGCCGTTGGCCCGGACCAGCGCCGGGGTCCCGCCGGGCAGCACGCTGGCCAGGGTGACGTCGCGCCCGTCCGCCGTCCGCAGGGCAGCGGTCGCCGCCGGCACCAGCTCCCGCAGCGCCACCCAGTCGGCCTCGCCGGGCAGGCCCTCGAAGGGCCGGGTGACCGGCGGGGCATAACCGGAGCCGTGGCAGTGCTTGTAGCGGCGTCCGGAGCCGCAGGGGCACGGCGCCTTCGGGTTGATCCCCTCCGGCGCGTCGGCGGTCGGGGCGGAGGAGCGCTTGCGGGACGACATGCTCTGCAGCGTATGTGGGTCCTCCCGCTGTCTTCGACCGCCATAGGCTCCGGCCGTGGCCGCCGTTCTCCTCGATCTCGCCGACCCGGCCGTCGTCGCGGACCCCTATCCCGCCTTCGCGCACGCGCGCGAGGTCGCCCCCGTGCAGTGGCACGAGGGCCTGGGCCTGTGGCTGGCGTTCACGCACGCCGAGTCGAACGCGGTGCTGCGCGACCGGAGGTTGGGCCGGATCTGGAAGGACAAGGACCCGGCCGAGCGCTTCGAGAGCTTCAACCTCATCCATCGCAACGCGATCCTGGAGATGGAGCCGCCGAACCACACCCGCCTGCGGCGGCTGATCAGCACGGCGTTCGCCCGCGGTCACGTGGAGCGGCTGCGGCCGTGGGTGGAGGAACTGGCAAGGCGGCTGGTCGACGAGCTGCTCGAGGAGTCCGCGGGCAGCCGTCCGGTCGACCTGCTGACCATGGCCGAGCAGCTGCCGGTGGCCGTGATCGCCGAGCTGCTCGGGGTGCCCGAGGCCGACCGGCCGCTGCTGCGGCCGTGGTCGAACGCGATCGTGAAGATGTACGAGTACGACCGCACCCGCGAGCGGGAGGAGGCGGCCGAGCGGGCGGCGGACGAGTTCGTCACCTACCTGCGGGGGCTGGCCGCCGACCGCCGCCGGAACCCGGGCGACGACCTGGTCAGCTCCCTGGTGGAGATCCGCGACGCGGAGGGTGACCGGCTGACGGAGGACGAGCTGGTCACCACCTGCATCCTGCTGCTCAATGCCGGCCACGAGGCGACGGTCAACGTCACCGGGAACGGCACGCTGGCGCTGCTGCGCCACCCCGGCGAGCTGGCCCGCCTGCGGGCGGACCGGTCGCTGCTGCCGACCGCGATCGAGGAGCTGATGCGGTTCGACTCGCCGCTGCAGCTGTTCGAACGCACGGCCACCGGGGACGTCGAGGTCGGGGGCGTCGTCGTCGAGGAGGGCCAGAAGATCGCGGCACTGCTCGGGTCGGCCAACCACGACCCCGCGGCGTTCGACCGGCCGGAGGTGCTCGACCTCGGCCGCTCGGACAACCCGCACATCTCCTTCGGCGCCGGGGTGCACTTCTGCATCGGGGCACCGCTGGCGCGGGTGGAGCTGCAGGCCGCTTTCGGTGCCCTGCTCGACCGGACGTCGTCCCTCGAGCTGGGCGGGGAGCCGGTCCGCCGTCCGGAATTCGTCATCCGCGGCCTCGCGGAGCTGCCCGTCGTCCTCACGTGACCGCCGACGAGGTCATCGCCGGTCTGCGGGCGCTCGCGGACCCCTCCCGGCTGCCGGGCATGGCCCGCTACGGCATCGGCACCGGGACCGCCCTCGGTGTGACGGTCACCGAACTGCGCGGCGTGGCGAGGGGGATCGGCCGCGACCACGAGCTCGCGGGCGGGCTCTGGGACAGCGGGATCCACGAGGCGCGGATCCTCGCCTCGCTGGTGGACGACCCGGCGCTCGTCGACGACGCCCAGTTCGAGCGCTGGGGGGCCGGCTTCGACTCCTGGGACCTGTGCGACCAGGTCTGCCAGAACCTCTTCCGGTACGCCCCGGCCGCCTGGACCAAGGCCACCGAGTGGACGACGCGGCCCGAGCCCTTCGTCAAGCGGGCCGGCTTCACGCTGATGGCCGGCCTGGCCGTGGCGGAGAAGAGGGCGGACGACGAGCGGTTCGCCGCCCTGCTCGGCCCGCTCGCCGCCGGCGCGGACGACGACCGGCCGCTGGTGCGCAAGGGCGCCAGCTGGGCCCTGCGCGCGATCGGGAAGCGGAGCCGGGACCTCAACCGGCGGGCGATCGAGACCGCGGAGGAACTCCGTGCGCGCGGCGGAGGGGCCCGGTGGGTCGGCACCGACGCGATGCGCGAGCTGAGCAGTCCCGCCGTGCAGGCCCGGCTCGGCAGTCGGGGCGGCGCAGCTCCGTCCCAGCTCACCCGGTGGGGTCCTGGCTCACCGTCGACACCGAGCCAGGACCCCTGATGATCAGGTGACCTGATCATCATCCCGCCTGGAAGGTGAGCCGGGTCACTGGCAGGATCCGGCCATGCGCGGCCTCATGCAGGACAGCCCACTGACCGTCGACGCGATCTTCCGCCACGTCGAGCAGCACTACGGCGACGGCACGATCGTGACCAACAACCCCAGCGGGATCACCCGCGCGACCTACGCGGAGTGGGCGCAACGCACCCGCAGGCTCGGCGGCGTCCTGGACGCGCTCGGGATCAGCGGCGACGGCCGTGTGGGCACGTTCGGCTGGAACAGCCAGCGGCACCTCGAGCTGTACTTCGCCGCGCCGTGCACCGGCCGCGTGCTGCACACGCTCAACGTGCGCCTGTTCCCCGAGCAGCTGACCTACATCGCCAACCACGCCGAGGACGAGGTCATCTTCGTCGACCGCAGCGTGCTCGGGATCCTGTGGCCGCTGATCGACACGATGACGACCGTCAAGCAGGTCGTGATCATGGACGACGGCGGCGACGCCGAGATCCCCGACGACGCCCGGGTGCTGGACTACGAGACGCTGCTCGCCGACGCCGAGCCGGTGGACTTCCACGTCACCGACGAGAACCTGGCCGCCTCCATGTGCTACACGAGCGGCACCACCGGCAACCCGAAGGGCGTCGTCTACTCCCACCGGTCGACGTTCCTGCACACGATGGGCGTCATGCAGCCCAACGCCTTCGGGCTGGGCGTCCGCGACGTCGCGATGCCCGTCGTCCCGATGTTCCACGCCAATGCCTGGGGCATCGCGCAGGCCGCGCCGGCAGCGGGCTCCTCACTGGTCATGCCCGGCGCGATGATGCAGCCGGAGAACCTGGCCACGCTGATCGTCGAGGAGGGCGTCACCTTCACCGCCGGCGTCCCGACCATCTGGCAGGGCGTGCTCCCCCACCTCGCCGGCCAGCCGCACCAGCTGCGCGACATCGGCTGCGGCGGCTCGGCGGTGCCCAAGGCGCTGAGCGAGGCCTACCGCGAGCAGGTCGGCATCCCCATCCTGCAGGCGTGGGGCATGACCGAGACCCACCCGGTGGCGTCCTCCGGCGTGCTGCCCAAGCGGTTCCAGGACGCCGACGACGAGACGAAGGCGACCCAGCGTGCCCGCGCCGGGATCCCGTTCCTGGGCGTGGAGGCCCGCATCGTCGACGCCGACACCCTCCAGGCGCAGCCCTGGGACGACACCGCCACCGGCGAGCTGCAGGTGCGGGGCCCGTGGTGCGCGAAGGACTACTACAACCCCGACGCCGGCGTGGAGCTCACCACCGAGGACGGCTGGATGAAGACCGGCGACGTCGCGGCGATGGACGCCTACGGCTCGATCCGGATCGCCGACCGCACCAAGGACCTCATCAAGTCCGGCGGCGAGTGGATCAGCTCGGTGGACCTGGAGAACGCGATCATGAGCCACCCGGCGGTGAAGGAGGCCGCCGTCGTCGGCATCCCGCACCCCAAGTGGGACGAGCGCCCGCTGGCCGCCGTCGTCCTCAAGGAGGGCGAGACCGCGACGGCGGAGGAGATCCTCGACCACATCCGGCCGCTGGTGGCCAAGTGGTGGATGCCCGACGCCGTGGAGTTCATCGACGAGGTGCCCAAGACCAGCGTCGGCAAGTTCTCCAAGAAGGACCTGCGCGCCACGTTCGCGGAGTACCAACTCCCCAGCTAGCAGCCAGAATCGCGGTTTCGGCACCTGTCCGGAGGTGCCGAAACCGCCATTTCGGCTCTCGGGTCAGCGGACGAAGGGCTCCTGGCCGGTCTCGCTGACCATCGGCTTGCCGGCGGCCTGCCAGTCGCCCATGCCGCCGGCGACGTTGACCGCGTCGTAGCCGTTCTGGTTGAGCCAGGCGGCCACCCGCGCCGACCGGCCGCCACCGCGGCAGGTCACGTAGAGCACGTCGGCCTCCGGTACCTCGTCGAGCCGCGAGGGGACGTCGCCCATCGGGATGTGGGTCGCGCCCTCGATGTGGCCGTGCACCCACTCGTCGTCCTCACGGACGTCGAGGACCACGGCATCCTCGGGGATCTGGTCGACGGACACGGTCGGGACCTGCTGCGGCATCACGCGCTCCATCGTGGCACGCGCGGGCCGGGAGGCGGTCACTGCGAGGATGAGCGGGATGACCACCGCCCCTGCCCCAGTGCGCGAGCCGGCCTGGCAGCTCTCCCGGTCCGCGATCGGCCTGTGGGTGACCGGAGCCGTCATCGAGTCGCTGGTCATGGCGGCCGCCACCGCCGCGTTCCTGCTGTTCGTCCCGGCCGACGTCGGCGGCCCGGTCCCCGCGCTGCGCTGGCTCGTGCCGATCACCGTCGCGATCGAGGCGGTGGTGATCATCGCCCTGCGTCCCCGGCTGCGGTACCGGGTGCACCGGTGGGAGATCACCGACGAGGCGGTCTACACGCAGACGGGCTGGCTCACCCGCACCTGGACGCTGGTGCCGATCTCCCGCATCCAGACCGTCGACGTCACCCGCGGGCTCTTCCAGCAGCTGTTCGGGCTGTCCACGGTCGCCGTCCTCACCGCCTCGTCGCAGGGAACCGTGCGCATCTGGCACCTGGAGGCCGACGTCGCGCAGCGGGTCGCCGACGACCTCGCGCACCGGGCCGAACAGGTCCGCGACCAGGCGACGTGAACCCCGAGCTCGACGGCCGGCGCACCTCGCCGCTGGTCGTCCTCGTGCACACGGTCACGTTCCGCCAGGCACGGCGGTTCGTACCCGCGGTCATCCCCCTGGTGGCGGCCACCGGGTTCGGCGGCGGGACGACGACCGTCGTCGCCCTCGTCGTCGGCGTCACCCTGCTGTCGCTGGGCACCGCGGCCCTGTCCTGGTGGCGGTTCCGCTACGCCGACGGCCCGACCTCCGTCGTCGTCGCGCGCGGCCTCGTCTCGCGGTCCGTGCGCACCGTGCCCAACGACCGGATCCGCGGGGTGGAGGTCGAGGCACCGCCGCTGCACCGGCTGTTCGGGCTGGTCCGGGTGCGCATCGACGCCGCTGCCGGGTCCGCGGGCAAGGACGAGGAGGTGCTCGTCGACGGCGTCTCCCGCGCCGAGGGCGACCGGCTGCGCACCGCCGTCCTCACCCACCGCGCGACCACCGTCCCGGCTGCGGACGGCGAACCGGCGCCACCCCCCGCGGAGGAGGAGTTCGGCCGCTTCGACAACCGCTGGCTGCTCTACGCGCCTCTCGTCGGCGGTTACCTCGCCGTCCCCCTGGCGGCCGTGGGGGCGCTGTTCCGCCTGCTCGACGAGCTGCCGCGCCGGTTCCAGCCGGACCTCGACGGGCCCGACCTCTCCGCCGGCGGCATCGCGGTCGTCCTGCTCGGAGTGGGGTTCCTCCTGCTGCTCGTCGTCGGTTCGGTCGTCGGCGCCGCCGTCGTCAACTGGGGCTTCCGCCTGGTCCGCCGGGGCGGCTCGCTCGTCGCCACCCGTGGACTGCTCACCCGCCGGCACACGGAACTGGAGATCGACCGGATCCGCGGCTGGACGCTGACGGAGGGCCTCGGCATGCGCTGGGTGCGGGCCGCCCGGCTGAGCGCGCTGGTCACCGGCCTCGGCGACGCCACCCGGCGGGGGCAGCTGCTGCCGCTCGGCCCGCGCGCGGAGGCGGAGACTCTCGGGCGGCGGCTCGTCGAGGACCCCCGCCCGCTCACGGCGCACCCCCTCGCCGCCCGCCGCCGACGGATCGTGCGGGCCGTCGTCGGCGGCCTGGTGGTCGCCGGGGCCGGTGGCGTCGCTACGGCGACCCTGGGCTGGTGGTGGGTGCTGGCACTGGGCGTCGCGCTGACCGTGCTCGGCGTCCCCATCGGGCTCGGCCGGTACGCCGCGCTCGGCCACGCGACCGGTCCCGGGTCCTTCACGGTGCGCAGCGGCTGGCTGGTGCGCGAACAGGCCGTGCTGCAGCGCCGCGCGGTGGTGGGCTGGCAGGTCCGGCAGTCGTTCTTCCAGCGCCGGGCCGGGCTCGCGACCGTGCTGGCCTGCGTCGGCGCCGGACGCGGGGGCTACTCCGCCATCGACCTCGCGGCCGACGAGGTCGCCGGCTTCACCGCCGCGGCGTCCGGGGACTGGGCGGGCACCTTCCGGTCCTGACCTGGCGATCGGCGTCGGTGGCCGGCGGTATCTTCCGGTCCCGCTGAGAGGAGTCGCCATGGACGTCGACACCAACCAACCGCTCGGGACGCCGACCTGGATCGACCTGGGGGTGCCCGACCTCGACCGGGCCCTGGACTTCTACGGCGCGGTCTTCGGCTGGGAGTTCTCGATCGGCCCGGAGGAGTACGGGCGGTACACGACCTGCCTGCTCCGCGGCCGCCGGGTCGCCGCGATCGCACCCACCACCGATGAGTCGGCGGGCCGTTTCTGGAACGTCTACCTCGCGACGCCCGACTGCGACGCCACCACCGAGCGCACCCGGCGGGCCGGCGGCACCGTGCTCGCCGAGCCGGACGACGTGATGACCCAGGGACGCATGGCCCTCGTCCGCGACCCCGTGGGGGCTCAGTTCGGGCTGTGGCAGGGGCGCGACCACATCGGCTGCCAGGTGGTCGACGAACCCGGGTCCCTCGTGCGCAACGACCTGGTCACGCCCGATCCCGAACCGGCGCGGGCGTTCTACGCGGCCGTCTTCGACTTCAGCCTCGACCGCAACGACGACATGCCGGAGGCGAACTTCACCTTCCTCCGCCGTCCCGACGGGCACGAGGTCGGCGGCATCATGGGCACGCCGGGCGGTGCGTCGGCATGGAGCACCACGTTCGAGGTGGCCGGCACCGACGAGGTCGTGCGCCGGGCCGTCCACGCCGGGGGCAGCTGCGACGGGGCGACCGACTTCCTGTACGGCCGGCTGGCCACGATCACCGATCCCTTCGGCGCCGAGTTCGCGGTGATCACCCGACCCGAGGGGTGACCAGACCTCGCGCGAGCGCCGCGGCCGCGTCCGGGTGGTCGGCGGCCAGCAGCCCCACGGCCGCGAGGACGTACTGCCGGTCGACGACCACCGGGGTGCCGTCGAGGATGCTGCCGGCCCCGCCGGCGTCGGCCGCCACGCGCGCGACCACCCCCGCCACGGCGGCCGGCGTCGCGTGCCGGAACACCCCGCCCGAGAGCACCACGAGCCCCGCCGACCGGGCGCTGGCCCCGCCGGGCCCGTAGCCGGCCTCGGCCCGCAGGTGCCGGCGGAGGGCGATCGTCGCCGCGGCACCGCCCAGCTCCAGCGGCTCGTCCCCCGGCACGGGCAGGCCCTCGGCCGCGGCCGCCGTCCGGAGCGCGTCGAAGCTCCACGAGACCCCGAGATCGCCCTCGACGGTCCGCCGCCGGGCGGGCACCCCGACGGCCTCGCGGCCGAGCGTCGCCTGCTCCGCGTCGGGATCGGGGACGCAGTAGACGTCGGTGGTGGCCCCGCCGACGTCCAGGACGACGACGGAGACGCGGTCGGGGGCCAGCTCCCGGGCCAGCACGGTGACCCCCTCCAGGACGGCGTCCGGCGTCACGGCCCGCACCCACGCGCGCAGCCGGGGATCGGTCGAGAGCCGGTCGCCGCCGATGACGTGCTCGAGGAAGACCCCGCGGATCGCCGTCCGGGCCGACTCCGGCGCCAGCCGGCCGATGTCGGGCAGCACGTTGTCCGCCTCGGTGACCGGGAGCCCACCGCCGCGCAGCACCGCGGCGACCTCCTCGCGCACCGCCGCGTTGCCGGCCAGCACGACCGGGACGGACCAGTCCGCTCCCGCGAGCGTCGCCGCGTTGGCCCGCAGCACCGATGCCTCACCGCCGTCCGTGCCGCCGACCAGCAGGACGACGTCGGGCGCGCAGCTGCGCAGTGCGGTCAGGGCCGCCTCGTCCAGCACGCCGGCCGCGACGTGGACCACCCGGGCGCCGGCCGACAGCGCGGCCCGGTGCCCGGCCTCGGCGCTGATCAGCTCCTCGTAGCCGACCACCGCCAGCCGCAGCCCGCCACCGGCGCGCTGCTGGCCACGGCGCAGTCCCCGACCACCCTCGACGACGTCGTCACCGGCGTGCTGGCCGCGACGGCGGAGTTCCCCGACGCACCGGTTCTCGCCTGTTCCAGCGCCGGCGGCGGGCTGCGGCTGGCGGTGGTCGGCTACGAGGAGCTGATCAGCGCCGAGGCCGGGCACCGGGCCGCGCTGTCGGCCGGCGCCCGGGTGGTCCACGTCGCGGCCGGCGTGCTGGACGAGGCGGCCCTGACCGCACTGCGCAGCTGCGCGCCCGACGTCGTCCTGCTGGTCGGCGGCACGGACGGCGGTGAGGCATCGGTGCTGCGGGCCAACGCGGCGACGCTCGCGGGAGCGGACTGGTCCGTCCCGGTCGTGCTGGCCGGCAACGCGGCGGTGCGCGAGGAGGTCGCCGCGGTGCTGCGCGGCGGTGGGCTCCCGGTCACCGAGGCGGACAACGTGCTGCCCGACATCGGCCGGCTGGCGCCGGAGTCGGCCCGGACGGCGATCCGCGGGGTCTTCCTCGAGCACGTCATCGGCGGCGACCGGCTCTCGACCGATCCCCGGCTGCGCGCGTGGGTGCGGGCCGTGACGCCGGACGCCGTCCTGGAGGGGGTCACCGTGCTGGCCCGGGAGCTGGCCCCCGACCGCGTCTCCGTCGTCGTCCTGGACGTCGGCGGGGCCACCACCGACGTCTACTGCGTCCCCGATCCCGACGCGGAGCAGGCGACGCTCGGCCGCGAGGCCGTCGGGGTGCCCGCCCGGCGGCGGACCGTCGAGGGCGATCTCGGGGTCTCGTGGAGCTTCGACGCGCTCCGGACGGCGGCCGCGGCCGAGGGCCTGCCCGTGCCGGGGGACGAGCCGCTGGAGCTGGGCGGTGCCGCGGCGACGATCGCCCTCCGCCGGCACCTGCGGGCCGAGGCCGGCTACGGGCCCGGCGGGGCCAGCGCCCGGTCGGCGGGGCTCGTGGTGCTCTCGGGCGGGGTGTTCCGGCACGCGACGCCGGCCGCCGTGGCGGGGGTGGTCGCGCGCGTGGCGGCCGACGCCGGCGGGGCCGGCAGCATCCTCGACGGCACCCCGGTGGTCGTCGACCGGCAGTACGTCCTCGCGGCCGTGGGGCTGCTGGCCGCCGACCACCCGGACGCGGCCGCGGCGCTCGCGCGAGGTCTGGTCACCCCTCGGGTCGGGTGATCACCGCGAACTCGGCGCCGAAGGGATCGGTGATCGTGGCCAGCCGGCCGTACAGGAAGTCGGTCGCCCCGTCGCAGCTGCCCCCGGCGTGGACGGCCCGGCGCACGACCTCGTCGGTGCCGGCCACCTCGAACGTGGTGCTCCATGCCGACGCACCGCCCGGCGTGCCCATGATGCCGCCGACCTCGTGCCCGTCGGGACGGCGGAGGAAGGTGAAGTTCGCCTCCGGCATGTCGTCGTTGCGGTCGAGGCTGAAGTCGAAGACGGCCGCGTAGAACGCCCGCGCCGGTTCGGGATCGGGCGTGACCAGGTCGTTGCGCACGAGGGACCCGGGTTCGTCGACCACCTGGCAGCCGATGTGGTCGCGCCCCTGCCACAGCCCGAACTGAGCCCCCACGGGGTCGCGGACGAGGGCCATGCGTCCCTGGGTCATCACGTCGTCCGGCTCGGCGAGCACGGTGCCGCCGGCCCGCCGGGTGCGCTCGGTGGTGGCGTCGCAGTCGGGCGTCGCGAGGTAGACGTTCCAGAAACGGCCCGCCGACTCATCGGTGGTGGGTGCGATCGCGGCGACCCGGCGGCCGCGGAGCAGGCAGGTCGTGTACCGCCCGTACTCCTCCGGGCCGATCGAGAACTCCCAGCCGAAGACCGCGCCGTAGAAGTCCAGGGCCCGGTCGAGGTCGGGCACCCCCAGGTCGATCCAGGTCGGCGTCCCGAGCGGTTGGTTGGTGTCGACGTCCATGGCGACTCCTCTCAGCGGGACCGGAAGATACCGCCGGCCACCGACGCCGATCGCCAGGTCAGGACCGGAAGGTGCCCGCCCAGTCCCCGGACGCCGCGGCGGTGAAGCCGGCGACCTCGTCGGCCGCGAGGTCGATGGCGGAGTAGCCCCCGCGTCCGGCGCCGACGCAGGCCAGCACGGTCGCGAGCCCGGCCCGGCGCTGGAAGAACGACTGCCGGACCTGCCAGCCCACCACCGCGCGGCGCTGCAGCACGGCCTGTTCGCGCACCAGCCAGCCGCTGCGCACCGTGAAGGACCCGGGACCGGTCGCGTGGCCGAGCGCGGCGTACCGGCCGAGCCCGATGGGGACGCCGAGCACGGTCAGCGCGACGCCCAGTGCCAGCACCCACCACCAGCCCAGGGTCGCCGTAGCGACGCCACCGGCCCCGGCGACCACCAGGCCGCCGACGACGGCCCGCACGATCCGTCGGCGGCGGGCGGCGAGGGGGTGCGCCGTGAGCGGGCGGGGGTCCTCGACGAGCCGCCGCCCGAGAGTCTCCGCCTCCGCGCGCGGGCCGAGCGGCAGCAGCTGCCCCCGCCGGGTGGCGTCGCCGAGGCCGGTGACCAGCGCGCTCAGCCGGGCGGCCCGCACCCAGCGCATGCCGAGGCCCTCCGTCAGCGTCCAGCCGCGGATCCGGTCGATCTCCAGTTCCGTGTGCCGGCGGGTGAGCAGTCCACGGGTGGCGACGAGCGAGCCGCCCCGGCGGACCAGGCGGAAGCCCCAGTTGACGACGGCGGCGCCGACGACCGAACCGACGACGAGCAGCAGGAGGAACCCCACTCCGAGCAGGACGACCGCGATGCCGCCGGCGGAGAGGTCGGGCCCGTCGAGGTCCGGCTGGAACCGGCGCGGCAGCTCGTCGAGCAGGCGGAACAGCGCCCCCACGGCCGCCAGGGGGACGGCGAGGTAACCGCCGACGAGAGGCGCGTAGAGCAGCCAGCGGTTGTCGAAGCGGCCGAACTCCTCCTCCGCGGGGGGTGGCGCCGGTTCGCCGTCCGCAGCCGGGACGGTGGTCGCGCGGTGGGTGAGGACGGCGGTGCGCAGCCGGTCGCCCTCGGCGCGGGAGACGCCGTCGACGAGCACCTCCTCGTCCTTGCCCGCGGACCCGGCAGCGGCGTCGATGCGCACCCGGACCAGCCCGAACAGCCGGTGCAGCGGCGGTGCCTCGACCTCCACCCCGCGGATCCGGTCGTTGGGCACGGTGCGCACGGACCGCGAGACGAGGCCGCGCGCGACGACGACGGAGGTCGGGCCGTCGGCGTAGCGGAACCGCCACCAGGACAGGGCCGCGGTGCCCAGCGACAGCAGGGTGACGCCGACGACGAGGGCGACGACGGTCGTCGTCCCGCCGCCGAACCCGGTGGCCGCCACCAGGGGGATGACCGCGGGTACGAACCGCCGTGCCTGGCGGAACGTGACCGTGTGCACGAGGACGACCAGCGGCGAGGTGCGCCGGCCGTCGAGCTCGGGGTTCACGTCGCCTGGTCGCGGACCTGTTCGGCCCGGTGCGCGAGGTCGTCGGCGACCCGCTGCGCGACGTCGGCCTCCAGGTGCCAGATGCGCACGGTTCCCTGCGACGAGGCGGTGAGGACGGCGACCGTGGACAGCCCGAACAGCTGCTGGAAGAGCCCGCGGGTGACGTCGACGGTCTGGATGCGGGAGATCGGCACCAGCGTCCAGGTGCGGGTGAGCCAGCCCGTCTGCGTGTAGACCGCCTCGTCGGTGATCTCCCACCGGTGCACCCGGTACCGCAGCCGGGGACGCAGGGCGATGATCACCACCGCCTCGATCGCGACGGTGATCGGCACGAGCCAGCGCAGCGCGGGGACCGGGCCGCCGACGTCGGCCGGGACGAACAGCAGGAACGCGGCGGTGGCGGCCGCCATGACCAGCGACTCGATGACGGCTCCGGTCACCCACAGGCCGATCGCGGACCGGGAGAGCTGCCAGGCCGGCTCGCGCACTGGGGCAGGGGCGGTGGTCATCCCGCTCATCCTCGCAGTGACCGCCTCCCGGCCCGCGCGTGCCACGATGGAGCGCGTGATGCCGCAGCAGGTCCCGACCGTGTCCGTCGACCAGATCCCCGAGGATGCCGTGGTCCTCGACGTCCGTGAGGACGACGAGTGGGTGCACGGCCACATCGAGGGCGCGACCCACATCCCGATGGGCGACGTCCCCTCGCGGCTCGACGAGGTACCGGAGGCCGACGTGCTCTACGTGACCTGCCGCGGTGGCGGCCGGTCGGCGCGGGTGGCCGCCTGGCTCAACCAGAACGGCTACGACGCGGTCAACGTCGCCGGCGGCATGGGCGACTGGCAGGCCGCCGGCAAGCCGATGGTCAGCGAGACCGGCCAGGAGCCCTTCGTCCGCTGACCCGAGAGCCGAAATGGCGGTTTCGGCACCTCCGGACAGGTGCCGAAACCGCGATTCTGGCTGCTAGCTGGGGAGTTGGTACTCCGCGAACGTGGCGCGCAGGTCCTTCTTGGAGAACTTGCCGACGCTGGTCTTGGGCACCTCGTCGATGAACTCCACGGCGTCGGGCATCCACCACTTGGCCACCAGCGGCCGGATGTGGTCGAGGATCTCCTCCGCCGTCGCGGTCTCGCCCTCCTTGAGGACGACGGCGGCCAGCGGGCGCTCGTCCCACTTGGGGTGCGGGATGCCGACGACGGCGGCCTCCTTCACCGCCGGGTGGCTCATGATCGCGTTCTCCAGGTCCACCGAGCTGATCCACTCGCCGCCGGACTTGATGAGGTCCTTGGTGCGGTCGGCGATCCGGATCGAGCCGTAGGCGTCCATCGCCGCGACGTCGCCGGTCTTCATCCAGCCGTCCTCGGTGGTGAGCTCCACGCCGGCGTCGGGGTTGTAGTAGTCCTTCGCGCACCACGGGCCCCGCACCTGCAGCTCGCCGGTGGCGGTGTCGTCCCAGGGCTGCGCCTGGAGGGTGTCGGCGTCGACGATGCGGGCCTCCACGCCCAGGAACGGGATCCCGGCGCGGGCACGCTGGGTCGCCTTCGTCTCGTCGTCGGCGTCCTGGAACCGCTTGGGCAGCACGCCGGAGGACGCCACCGGGTGGGTCTCGGTCATGCCCCACGCCTGCAGGATGGGGATGCCGACCTGCTCGCGGTAGGCCTCGCTCAGCGCCTTGGGCACCGCCGAGCCGCCGCAGCCGATGTCGCGCAGCTGGTGCGGCTGGCCGGCGAGGTGGGGGAGCACGCCCTGCCAGATGGTCGGGACGCCGGCGGTGAAGGTGACGCCCTCCTCGACGATCAGCGTGGCCAGGTTCTCCGGCTGCATCATCGCGCCGGGCATGACCAGTGAGGAGCCCGCTGCCGGCGCGGCCTGCGCGATGCCCCAGGCATTGGCGTGGAACATCGGGACGACGGGCATCGCGACGTCGCGGACGCCCAGCCCGAAGGCGTTGGGCTGCATGACGCCCATCGTGTGCAGGAACGTCGACCGGTGGGAGTAGACGACGCCCTTCGGGTTGCCGGTGGTGCCGCTCGTGTAGCACATGGAGGCGGCCAGGTTCTCGTCGGTGACGTGGAAGTCCACCGGCTCGGCGTCGGCGAGCAGCGTCTCGTAGTCCAGCACCCGGGCGTCGTCGGGGATCTCGGCGTCGCCGCCGTCGTCCATGATCACGACCTGCTTGACGGTCGTCATCGTGTCGATCAGCGGCCACAGGATCCCGAGCACGCTGCGGTCGACGAAGATGACCTCGTCCTCGGCGTGGTTGGCGATGTAGGTCAG
Source organism: Blastococcus sp. CT_GayMR20 (assembly GCF_004570345.1). The sequence continues at coordinate 16,003 of NZ_SPQM01000086.1, forward strand.
CTGCTCGGGGAACAGGCGCACGTTGAGCGTGTGCAGCACGCGGCCGGTGCACGGCGCGGCGAAGTACAGCTCGAGGTGCCGCTGGCTGTTCCAGCCGAACGTGCCCACACGGCCGTCGCCGCTGATCCCGAGCGCGTCCAGGACGCCGCCGAGCCTGCGGGTGCGTTGCGCCCACTCCGCGTAGGTCGCGCGGGTGATCCCGCTGGGGTTGTTGGTCACGATCGTGCCGTCGCCGTAGTGCTGCTCGACGTGGCGGAAGATCGCGTCGACGGTCAGTGGGCTGTCCTGCATGAGGCCGCGCATGGCCGGATCCTGCCAGTGACCCGGCTCACCTTCCAGGCGGGATGATGATCAGGTCACCTGATCATCAGGGGTCCTGGCTCGGTGTCGACGGTGAGCCAGGACCCCACCGGGTGAGCTGGGACGGAGCTGCGCCGCCCCGACTGCCGAGCCGGGCCTGCACGGCGGGACTGCTCAGCTCGCGCATCGCGTCGGTGCCGACCCACCGGGCCCCTCCGCCGCGCGCACGGAGTTCCTCCGCGGTCTCGATCGCCCGCCGGTTGAGGTCCCGGCTCCGCTTCCCGATCGCGCGCAGGGCCCAGCTGGCGCCCTTGCGCACCAGCGGCCGGTCGTCGTCCGCGCCGGCGGCGAGCGGGCCGAGCAGGGCGGCGAACCGCTCGTCGTCCGCCCTCTTCTCCGCCACGGCCAGGCCGGCCATCAGCGTGAAGCCGGCCCGCTTGACGAAGGGCTCGGGCCGCGTCGTCCACTCGGTGGCCTTGGTCCAGGCGGCCGGGGCGTACCGGAAGAGGTTCTGGCAGACCTGGTCGCACAGGTCCCAGGAGTCGAAGCCGGCCCCCCAGCGCTCGAACTGGGCGTCGTCGACGAGCGCCGGGTCGTCCACCAGCGAGGCGAGGATCCGCGCCTCGTGGATCCCGCTGTCCCAGAGCCCGCCCGCGAGCTCGTGGTCGCGGCCGATCCCCCTCGCCACGCCGCGCAGTTCGGTGACCGTCACACCGAGGGCGGTCCCGGTGCCGATGCCGTAGCGGGCCATGCCCGGCAGCCGGGAGGGGTCCGCGAGCGCCCGCAGACCGGCGATGACCTCGTCGGCGGTCACGTGAGGACGACGGGCAGCTCCGCGAGGCCGCGGATGACGAATTCCGGACGGCGGACCGGCTCCCCGCCCAGCTCGAGGGACGACGTCCGGTCGAGCAGGGCACCGAAAGCGGCCTGCAGCTCCACCCGCGCCAGCGGTGCCCCGATGCAGAAGTGCACCCCGGCGCCGAAGGAGATGTGCGGGTTGTCCGAGCGGCCGAGGTCGAGCACCTCCGGCCGGTCGAACGCCGCGGGGTCGTGGTTGGCCGACCCGAGCAGTGCCGCGATCTTCTGGCCCTCCTCGACGACGACGCCCCCGACCTCGACGTCCCCGGTGGCCGTGCGTTCGAACAGCTGCAGCGGCGAGTCGAACCGCATCAGCTCCTCGATCGCGGTCGGCAGCAGCGACCGGTCCGCCCGCAGGCGGGCCAGCTCGCCGGGGTGGCGCAGCAGCGCCAGCGTGCCGTTCCCGGTGACGTTGACCGTCGCCTCGTGGCCGGCATTGAGCAGCAGGATGCAGGTGGTGACCAGCTCGTCCTCCGTCAGCCGGTCACCCTCCGCGTCGCGGATCTCCACCAGGGAGCTGACCAGGTCGTCGCCCGGGTTCCGGCGGCGGTCGGCGGCCAGCCCCCGCAGGTAGGTGACGAACTCGTCCGCCGCCCGCTCGGCCGCCTCCTCCCGCTCGCGGGTGCGGTCGTACTCGTACATCTTCACGATCGCGTTCGACCACGGCCGCAGCAGCGGCCGGTCGGCCTCGGGCACCCCGAGCAGCTCGGCGATCACGGCCACCGGCAGCTGCTCGGCCATGGTCAGCAGGTCGACCGGACGGCTGCCCGCGGACTCCTCGAGCAGCTCGTCGACCAGCCGCCTTGCCAGTTCCTCCACCCACGGCCGCAGCCGCTCCACGTGACCGCGGGCGAACGCCGTGCTGATCAGCCGCCGCAGGCGGGTGTGGTTCGGCGGCTCCATCTCCAGGATCGCGTTGCGATGGATGAGGTTGAAGCTCTCGAAGCGCTCGGCCGGGTCCTTGTCCTTCCAGATCCGGCCCAACCTCCGGTCGCGCAGCACCGCGTTCGACTCGGCGTGCGTGAACGCCAGCCACAGGCCCAGGCCCTCGTGCCACTGCACGGGGGCGACCTCGCGCGCGTGCGCGAAGGCGGGATAGGGGTCCGCGACGACGGCCGGGTCGGCGAGATCGAGGAGAACGGCGGCCACGGCCGGAGCCTATGGCGGTCGAAGACAGCGGGAGGACCCACATACGCTGCAGAGCATGTCGTCCCGCAAGCGCTCCTCCGCCCCGACCGCCGACGCGCCGGAGGGGATCAACCCGAAGGCGCCGTGCCCCTGCGGCTCCGGACGCCGCTACAAGCACTGCCACGGCTCCGGTTATGCCCCGCCGGTCACCCGGCCCTTCGAGGGCCTGCCCGGCGAGGCCGACTGGGTGGCGCTGCGGGAGCTGGTGCCGGCGGCGACCGCTGCCCTGCGGACGGCGGACGGGCGCGACGTCACCCTGGCCAGCGTGCTGCCCGGCGGGACCCCGGCGCTGGTCCGGGCCAACGGCGAGATCGTGCTCGGCGTCCAGCTGCAGACGTCGTCCGACGACGTGAGCCGCGACCTCGGGACGGCGCTGGCCGCCGCCCTCGAGGCCCCCGCGGGCGCGCCGGTCGACCCCGGGCCGATCGGTGCCGCGGGTTCGTCCGGCCCGCGGCTGCAGGAGCTGCTCGACCTGAGCGCGCCGTTCGAGGTGACCGTCCACGACGACTACGGCTTCTGGCTCGAGGGCACCGACGCCGGTCCGGCGGCGCACGCCGGGCTGGAGCAGGCGAACCAGGCCATCCTGCCCACCGTGCGGCTGCCCGGGCTCGAGGCCGCCTACTGGGTTCGGCCCGGCAACGAGCGGGCACACCTGCGGTGGGTGCGCCCCGAGCCGGAGGAGGCCCTGCTCGACGCGCTGGCCAGGCTCGGCGCCTCCGACCAGCTGCTCCTCGGCGAGGGCACCCGGTACGCCGGCGCGTTCCGCGCCCTCGGTCTCGTCGTCCCGGTGTGGGATCTGCCGGCCGACACCCCCGCCGAGGACTGGGTGACCCCGGCGACGGAGTTCCAGACCCGCCTGGAGCAGGCCCTGTCGGTCACCGGGCCGCTGAACGCCGACGAGCGCCGCACCCGTGCCGGGCTGCTGTCGCGGCAGGTCACCCTGCGCTGACGGATCGGTCTCTTCGCCCCTGATCGCGGGCGGTGGAGGCGTGGCGCCACGGCATGCAGCCGTGTGCACACGGAGGTGACGGGAGCGTTACGCGACCGTGACGTCGAATGGGCGACGAGGCCTTGACGCGGTGCCTTGTTAGCGCTCACATTGGGGCGCTCGCACAGCCGCGAGCCTGCGCCGGGTCGACCGGGTCGAGTGGCGGCAGATGTCTCGAAGAGGAGATCAAACGTGAGCAGGAAGCTCGGCTTGACCGCCGCCAGTGCCGTTCTGGCGCTGACGCTGGCGGCCTGTGGTGGAGAGGGCGCCGGCAGCGGCTCCGGTTCGGGCGGCGGCGGTTCCGACGAGGAGCAGTCGATCGGTGTCTCGATGCCGACCCAGACCTCGGAGCGCTGGATCGCCGACGGCGACGCCGTCAAGGAGCAGCTGGAGGCCGAGGGGTACACCGTCGACCTGCAGTTCGCCGGCGACGACATCCCGACCCAGTCCCAGCAGGTCGACCAGATGATCACGCAGGGCGCCGACGCTCTGATCATCGCCGCCATCGACGGCACCGCGCTGAGCAGCCAGCTGCAGGCCGCGGCCGACGCCGGCATCCCGGTCATCTCCTACGACCGGCTCATCCGCGACAGCGAGAACGTCGACTTCTACGTCAGCTTCGACAACTTCAAGGTCGGGGTGGCGCAGGGCAACGCGCTCCTGACCGGCCTCGGCATCGCCAACGACGACGCCCCCGACGGCACCGCCACGGGTCCGTTCAACATCGAGCTGTTCGCCGGTTCGCTGGACGACAACAACGCCTTCTTCTTCTTCGACGGCGCCATGTCGGTCCTCCAGCCCAAGATCGACGACGGCACCCTGGTCGTGAAGTCGGGCCAGACCGACATCGAGCAGGTCGCCACGCTGCGCTGGCAGCAGGAGACGGCGCAGAAGCGCATGGAGGACCTCCTCACCTCCAGCTACAACGACGGCTCCAAGGTCAACGGCGTCCTGTCGCCCTACGACGGCCTGTCCCGCGGCATCATCACCGCGCTGCAGAACGCCGGCTACGGCCCGACGATCGACGCCGCCAACCCGATGCCCATCGTGACCGGCCAGGACGCCGAGATCGCCTCGGTCAAGCTCATCGCCGACGGCGTCCAGAGCTCGACGATCTTCAAGGACACCCGACTGCTGGCCGAGCAGGCCGTCATCGCTGCCCAGGCGTTCCTCGAGGGCAACGAGCCGGAGGCCAACGACACCGAGTCCTACGACAACGGCGTCAAGGTCGTCCCGTCCTACCTGCTGCCCGTCGAGACGGTCTTCACCGACGACATCCAGTCGGTCCTGATCGACTCGGAGTACTGGACGGCCGACGAGGTCGCCTCCGGACAGGCCGACTGACTCACCGGCC
>NZ_SPQM01000087.1 GCF_004570345.1 Blastococcus sp. CT_GayMR20
GGCCGGTCGAGCCGATGCTGGTCGCCCGCCTGGCGGTGCTGGCCCAGGCGAGCGCCTACGTCGGCGCGGTCTTCGCGGGCGTGTGGGGCGGCGTCCTGGTGTACGTCGGGCCGCAGGTCGGGCGGCTGCAGGCCGCCGGCAACGACACGGTGACCGCGGTGATCGGTCTCGTGAGCTCGATCGGCCTGGTCGCCGCGGCCCTGTTCCTCGAGTCCGTCTGCCGTGTGCCCCCGGAGGACGACCGGCCGACCGAGGGGGTCAGCGCCTGAGGCTACCGAGCACCGTCTCGGTCACCAGATGCTCGATCTGGGCGGGGGCGATCAGACCCAGCCGGAGACCGTCGGCGGCGCCGACCACCAGCCAGGTGATGGTCGTGAGGACCCAGTCGGCAGGAAGGTCGACCCGGAAGTCACCGGACTCCTGACCGCGGCGGACGAGCCGAGTGAGCCGCTCGTCGCCCTTGCGCGCGCGTTCGACGAGGCCGGCCTCGACGTGCTCGTCGAGCGGCTGGAGGACCAGCAGACCGTAGACCGGGGCCAGTTCGGCCAGTTCGCTCACCGCCCGTCGGAGGGCCTCGGGGGCAGGCCCCGCTTCAGGCCGCGCCCGCTCGACCGCGTCGATGTACGCGGAGAGCGCCCGCTCCGACAGCGCCGACACGAGCGCTGCACGCGACGGGAAACGGCGGAACAGCGTGGCGCGGCTGATGCCGGTGGACGCAGCGACCTCCTCCATCGAGGCGGCGGGTCGCAGCGCCAGCAACCGGGCTGCACTCGAGAGCAGCGCATCGGAATCGGCAGCCACACCCGCATGATACTGCCGTGAGACGTATTCGTCTCAAGAGAGCTACGATCGTCTCGTGAGTTCGACATGACGCCCGCCCTGCTCGCGGGCATCTCGGGTCTTGCCCTTCTGGACGCCCTCAACCCCGCGACCATCGCCGGAGTCGCGCTGATCCTGGTCGCTCCGCTCCGTCGGCCGGTGCTGACAGGTGTCGCGTTCGTGATCGGCGCCTACGGCGTCGTGGTCCTCGTCGGCATCGCCGTCTACGTCGGTGCCGACGCGGCGGCGGCGGTGGTCTCGGCCGGCCTCGGGTGGTTGAGAAGCATTGCGTTCGGACTGGCCGCCGTGGTGCTGGCGGTGAGTGCGGTACGGCGGCTGCGCGATCGAGACCGCGGTGCCGTCACGCTGCCGCCCTGGGTGGGGCCGTGGACGGCGGTACCGCTGGGCGTCCTCGTCACCGGCGCCGACCTTCCCAACGCCTTCCCGTACCTCATCGCCATCGAGCGACTGGTCGCCGCCGAGGTGACGCGTGGGTCAGGCATCGTCGTCCTGGTCGCGTACGGCATCGTCTACTGCCTGCCGTGCATGCTGCTGCTCCTGGTCGGGGCGTTCGGCGGCGGCCGCGTGCAGAACAGGCTGCGGAGGATGTACGACCGGATCGGCGGCCCACGCACTGTGCCGCGCAGCATCCCGGCCGCGTTGCTCCTGTTCGCCGCCGCGATCGGCGTCGCGAGCTTCGCGGCCGGCGGCTGAGCCGGCGGACTATGCGTGCGCGGCGCCGGCGGTCTCGGGGACCGAGCCCTCGACGGAACGGCGGAGGGCGGCGTGCAGCGACTCCGGGGTGAGGACACCGAGGAACCTGTCCCCGTCCAGGACGGCGACCCAGCCGGCCTCCATCTGCAGCATCGTGGAGAACGCGGTCTTGAGCGAGGCGTCCACCGGCACCCACGCCTCCATCCGCTTGCCGGCGCCGTGGACCGTGCCGGAGCCGGTGGCCCGCTCGGCGGAGATCCAGCCGTGCAGGTTCTCCTGGCTGTCCACGACGACGGCCCAGCGCGCGCCTGCCCGCTCCATGGCGGCGCGGGCGTCGGCGAGGCTGTCGTCGACGTTCACGACCGGCGGGTGCTCCAGGTCGGCGATGTCGATGCCGGTGACGGCGAGGCGCTTGAGCCCCCGGTCGGCGCCCACGAAGTCGGCGACGAACGGGCTGGCCGGCCGCCCGAGCAGCTCGGCCGGGGTGGCGAACTGCTCCACGTGCCCGCCGTGGCTCATGACGGCGATCCGGTCGCCGATCCGGACGGCCTCCTCGATGTCGTGCGTGACGAACACGATCGTCTTGCGGACGGTCCGCTGCAGGCGCAGGAACTCCGTCTGCAGCCGCTCGCGCACCACCGGGTCGACGGCGGAGAACGGCTCGTCCATCAGGAGCACGGTCGGGTCCCCGGCCAGCGCGCGGGCCACGCCGGCGCGCTGTCGCTGACCGCCGGAGAGCTGGTGCGGGTACCGGTCGCCGTGCACGGCCGGGTCCAGCCCGACCAGGTTCAGCAGCTCCTCGACGCGCTCGCGGGTCCGCGCCTTGTCCCAGCCGAGCAGGCGGGGCACCGTAGCGACGTTGGTGCGGATCGTCTGGTGGGGGAAGAGGCCCACGTTCTGGATCACGTAGCCGATCCGGCGCCGCAGCTTGACCGGGTCCACGCGGGTCACGTCGTCGGAACCCAGGAGGATCCGACCGGTCGTGGGCTCGATGATCCGGTTGATCATCTTCATCGTGGTGGTCTTGCCGCACCCGGAGGGCCCGACCAGGACGGTGAGCTCGCCGGCGGCGATCGTGAGGTCCAGCTCGTGCACGCCGACGGTGCCGTCGGCGAAGACCTTGCTGACGCCCTCCAGCCGGATCTCCTCAGCGCCCCCGGCGTCGAGAGGTGCGGGCGCTGCGCGCGACGGCGAGGGGGCAGTAGCGTCCACGAGGTGGCCTTCCTCCTGCGGGGCGCCCGGTGGTGAGCGCGGCGAGCGAGAGCGTGCTCGCGGTCGATGCCGCGCCGAACCTGTGGTTCGACCCGTCCTACGTGACGGACAACTGGGACTCCATCATGGGCTACCTGGGTGAGCACGTCCGCCTGACCGTCGCCGCGGTCCTGCTCGGGGCGCTGATCGCGCTGCCTCTGGCGCTCGTTGCGCGGCGCAGCCGCTGGCTGGCCGGCCCGGTGCTGGGCCTGTCCACGCTGATCTACACGATCCCGTCGCTGGCGATGTTCGCCTTCGTGGCCCCCGTCACGGGGCTGTCGGCGACGACGGTCCTCGTGGGGCTGGTCCTCTACTCGCTCGTCATCCTGGTGCGGAACTTCCTCGTCGGACTGCAGTCCGTGCCGGCCGACGTGCAGGAGGCGGCACGCGGCATGGGCTACGGCCCCGTCCGGCTGCTCTGGCAGGTCGAGCTGCCGCTGGCCCTGCCCTCGTTCATGGCCGGCCTGCGCGTCGCGACGGTGTCGACCGTCGCGCTGGTCACCGTCGGCGTCATCGTCGGGCACGGCGGCCTGGGGCAGCTCATCACCGGCGGGTTCAACGCGAACTTCTACCGGGCGGAGATCGTCACCGGCGCCGTCGGCTGCGTGCTGCTCGCGCTGTTCGCCGACCTGCTGCTGGCCGGCGTCGAACGGGTGCTGACCCCCTGGGCACGGCGGGCGGGCGCATGAACCTGCTGCAGGAGGCGCTGCGCTACCTCAACGACCCGTTCAACTGGACGCGCAGCAACGGGATCCTGGAACTGCTCGGCGAGCACCTGCGGATCTCCGCGCTGGCCGTGCTGGCCGCGATGGTGTTCGCCGTCCCGCTCGGCATGCTGCTCGGGCACACCGGCCGGGGCGGCGGTTTCACCGTCGCGCTGTCCAACGTCTCCCGCGCCGTCCCCACCCTGGCGCTGCTCACCATCTTCGCGGTCACCCCGATCGGCTTCGGCCCGACGGCCACGACCATCGCGCTGGCCGTCTTCGCCTTCCCGCCGATCCTGACCAACACCTACGTCGGCTTCCGCGGCGTGGACCGCGACGTCGTCGAGGCGTCGCGGGCGATGGGCTTCAGCGATCTCCAGGTCGCCACGCGGGTCGAGCTGCCCCTGGCCGCGCCGCTGCTGATGACCGGTGTCCGGACGGCGGCGGTGCAGGTGGTGGCGACGGCGACCCTGGCGGCGCTGGTCGCCGGGGGAGGGCTGGGCAGCATCATCACGCTCGGCTTCCGGCAGCAGGACTACGGCGCGGTGCTGGCCGGGGCGATCCTCGTCGCGCTGCTCGCCGTCCTGACCGAGGTCCTGCTCGCGGCGCTGTCCTGGGCCGTCACGCCCGGTCCGCGCCGGCTGCCGTTCCTGCACGGCCGCCCCGCCGTCCGGAGCGCCGATCCGGCGATGGCGGCGCCGCCCCTGTGACGAGGTAACGGAAGCGCAACGGACCCCGCGATGCATTGCGGGCAACCGGTCCGCGGAGTTGCATGGAAGGCGCGGGACACCTCCCGCCAGACACGCGTGGCAGCCGGCCTGCCACGGGACACAGAAGGCGGGGCGTCCAGCCATGCGCGCACGCACTCGGATCATCGCTCCTCTCGCTCTCGCGGTCGCCCTGACCGCGGCGTGCGGGGAGTCCGGTTCCTCCGGCACCGGCGGCGACGCCGAGGCCGGCGGCTCGGCGTCGGGCGACACCTGCGCCCCGGTCGCCGGCGACCAGCTCGTCGTCCTGGAGGACGACAAGCAGCTGCAGAACGCCGACAACGTCATCCCGGCCGTCAACGCGGCCGCGGCCGCGGCGAACCCCGCGCTCCTCGAGGCCCTCGACGCCGTCTCCGCGGAGCTCACCACCGAGGACCTCATCGAGATGAACGCCGCCGTCGACGTCGAACGGCAGAGCGCCGAGGAGGTCGTGGCCGCCTACATCTCGGACAAGGGTCTGGACTCCGGCGTCACCGGCGGCAGTGGTCCGGTGGTGGTCGGTGCCGCCGACTTCACCGAGTCCCAGGTGCTGGCGACGCTCTACGCCGACGTCCTGACCGCCGCCGGCTTCCAGGCCAGCGTGCAGACCGTGGGCAACCGCGAGCTGTACCTGCCCGCCCTGCAGCGCGGGGAGATCCAGGCGTTCCCCGAGTACCTGGCCACGGTGACGGAGTTCATCGAGGCCGACGACAGCACCGAGATCGCCTCGGGCGACGTCGACGCCACGGTCGAGGCGCTCACCCCGCTGGCCGAGGGGGCCGGGCTGGTCTTCGGGGAGCCGGCCGCGGCCGCCGACCAGAACGCCTTCGCGGTCACGCAGGAGTTCGCCGACCAGGTCGGTGTCACCACCCTGTCCGAGCTGGCCGAGGCCTGCGGTGACGGGTCGCTGACCCTCGGCGGACCGGGGGAGTGCCCCGAGCGACCGGCGTGCCAGCCCGGCCTCGAGGAGACGTACGGCCTGGAGTTCGCCGACTTCCAGGAGTTCGATGCCGGTGGCCCGCTGACCAAGGCGGCCATCCAGCAGGGCGAGGTCTCGATCGGCCTCGTCTTCAGCTCCGACGGTGCCCTCGCCCAGGGCTGACGCTCGTCACGGGCACGTCCTGGCTCACCGTAGGTGGTCCTGGCTCACCGTCGATGGTGAGTCAGGACCCCTGATGATCAGGTGACCTGATCATCAGGGGTACCAGCCGGCGGGGGGCAACTGCTCCCCCGCGGCGACTGCGGCGTCGACCCGGTTGCCTCCGGGGGCGAGCGGGCACGACCAGCGTGGGTCATAGGTGCACGACGGGTGGTAGGCGAAGTTGAGATCGACCACGAGCCGCCCCTCACCGCCGCCGAGGTCGGCGCCCTTCACCGTGTCCAGCAGGTAGCGACCGCCGCCGTACGTCGTCCGGCCGGCGCTGCCGTCGCGCAGCGGCACGAACATCCCGCCGCCGTAGCTGTCCAGCCACCACAGGTCCAGCCGCCCGACGCCGTCGAGCTCGACGGCACCCACGCGCTCGAAGGGGACGACGCCGTCGGTGGCGGTGGGCACCTCGAGCCGGAACGGCTCCGCGGGCAGCACCTCGACCTCGAACCGCAGCGCGGGGTCGTAGGCCGCGAACGGCAGTCCGCGGAACGTGCTCCGCGCCGCCTCCTCGAGCGGCGAGTCCGGATGGCCCGCGAACAGCTCGTCGCGGCCGTCCCGCCAGTTCCGCCAGCCCTGCTCGGGGTCCCGCGCCGTCCGCGCGCCGGCGTAGAGCGCGGCCACGCGGCGGCGCCAGTCGAGCAGCGTCAGGCTCATGGGCGCCACTCTGGCAGCCGGTCGCGACCGCCGCGCCGCGATGTCGTGTTCATGTCCGGACGCGGAGTACGTCCGCCGCTACGCTGGGGGCATGCCCCGCCGTGAGGACGACGACGTCGCTCCTCGCCCCGGCGCCCCCAGCACCCGGACGCTGATGCAGGCCGGCGGGTTCGCGCTCGCCGCGGTCGCCACCCTCGCGGTCTTCCTCACCGACAACCCGCAGCTGCTGCGGGTCGCCGTCGTGGCCGTGGCCTGGGCGTTCGTCCTCGCCACGTTCGCGGCCGGCCGGCGTGGCACCGACCGGGTGGCCGCCGCGGCCCGCGAGGCGGAGCTCCGCCGTGCCTACGAGCTCGAGCTGGAGCGGGAGGTGTCCGCCCGTCGGGAGTACGAACTGGAGCTCGAGAACGAGCTGCGCCGCGAGTCCGAGGACGCGATGCGCTACGAGCTCGACGCTCTCCGCGGCGACATCGCGTCGCTCGCCGGGTTGCGCGACGAGGTCGCCCGCGTCTCCGAGCTGCGCGGCGACCTGACCGCGCTGGCCTCGTTGCGGGACGAGGTCGCACGGGTGGCGGCGCTGCGCGACGACGTCGCCGCCCTCACCTCCATGCGCCAGGAGCTCGGCCAGCTGAGCGAGCTGCGCGCCGACATGGGCAGGCTGCGGGCGGAGCTCACCGAGCAACTGTCCAGCGAGATGCTGGTCGAGCGCATCGTCATGCGCACCCAGGCCAGCCGGCTGCCCGCCGACCCCGGCCCGGCCCGGCCCGTGGACAGCGGCGGCGCCTGGACCGACGACGTCCCGCCCCGGGAGCTGACCGGCGGATGGCCGGCCGTCCGGCTGGACGAGCCGCGGGATACCCAGCACTTCGAGCAGGTGCGTGCCGAGCGCACCTCCTGGGAGCCGGCGACCGCCGAGCTGCGGTCATGGGACGCCCCGGCTCCGTCCTGGGAGACCCCCGAGACCAGTGCGTGGACCGCCGGCCCGCTGTCGCCTCCCGTGCCTCCCACCTCGACCTTCCCCGCTGCGCCGCCGGCGTCCGCGGCCCCGGCTCCGCCGCCGCCGGCTTACCGTCCGCCGCCTCCTCCTCCCGTCGTGCCGGAGCCGTGGTCGTTCGCCCGCCACGAGACACCGGCGGCCGAGCCCCGGCTCTGGTCGGCCACGGACCCGTCGCCCGGCCGCGCCGACGAATGGCGGACGACGGCCGAGCCGGCACCCGCACCGCCGACGGCCGCCTTCCCGATGTCGCCGCCGCCGCGCAGCGCCCCGCCGCAGATCGTCGAGCCGCCGTCCCCGCTCGAGTGGCTGGCGGCGCGGTCGCTGCTGGACCCGACCCCGACGTCCCGCCGTCCCGATGTGCCCCCGCTCCGGCGTCGCGACGACGTCCCGCCCGTGGACCTGGCGGCCGCCCCCACGACGCAGCGGCCGGCGGTCCCGTCCGGCCCGCCGCCGGTCCGCGTGGACGACCGCGGCGGCTACCGCGTCGCCGTCCGCGACCAGCCGCCGCACAGCTCCGGCCCCGTCCCGGGCCAGGAGAAGCGGATCGACGAGATCCTGGCCGAGAACGGCGTCAGCCCGGCGACCGGCGGACGGCGGCGCCGCCGCTACCGCGACGAGGGCGAGCCGGACGACGTCCTCGCCCGGGTGCTCGGCCGCAACTGACTCACCGGCCGACCGACAACCGGCCGCCGTCGAGCACCAGCGTCTGGCCGGTGACCCAGCCGGCGCCGTCGCCGAGCAGGTAGGCGGCCGCCTCGCCGACGTCCTCGGGGACGCCCAGCCGCCCCACGGGATATCCCGCGGCCACCTCGTCCTCCCGGCCCTCGTAGAGCGCGCCCGCGAAGCGGGTCTTGACGACCGCCGGGGCCACCGCGTTCACGCGCACCGTCGGGCCGAGCTCCACCGCCAGCTGGGTCGTGAGATTGATGACCGACGCCTTGCTGACGCCGTAGGCGCCGATGTTCTCCGAGCTGCGCAGACCGGCCACCGAGGCCACGAACAGCACAGATCCGCCGTGCTCGCGCATCCAGGCGCGCCACGCCTCCTGCACCAGGCCGAGGGAGGACACGACGTTGGTGTCGAGGATCTTGCGGAAGGCGTCGAGCTCGAGGTCGACCATCGGCCCGTAGACGGGGTTCACGCCGACGTTGCCGACCAGCATGTCGAGGCTGCCGAACGTCTCGACCGCCGTCCGGACCGCCTCGGCGCGGTGCCCGGCGTCCCCCGCGTGGCCGGGGACCGCGACGGCGACCTCCGGGCCGCCCAGCGACTCGACCGCCTCGGCCAGCGCCTCCGGCTTGCGCGCGGTGACCACGACCCGGGCGCCCCGGTGCACGAGGCTCTGCGCGATCGCCAGTCCGATGCCCCGGCTGCCGCCGGTCACCAGGGCCGTCCGTCCGTCCATCGTGCCCACGTCGTGCTCCTGTTCCTCCGCCGGCCGTGCCGCCCACGGTAGGGGCGCCCCGGCTCCTCCGAACGGGGGGTCCGCGGGGAGGGGTGAGCGAGGACACAGGCCCCAGACGTTGCGGGTGGCACGGAGCGGTCACACACTCGCCATCGGCGATCAACCTGCGCGACACATCCGGTTGCAGCGGGACGACGTCACGGCACGGACAGCAGGACCAGCAGCACCACAGCACGACCCAGGTGGTCTCCAGCGACGGGGGCCGCGACCGACGTCCGGTACCCGTGAGGGACTGGAACGAGAGGTGCACCGATGCCTGCTCGCCGCAGGACACTTCGCGCGATGTCGTCTCCCGCCCACCCGACGACGCCGGCCGCCACCGCTCCCGCCCGCCTCCGCGTGGGCGTCATCGGCGCCGGACGTGTCGGCGCGGTCCTCGGCGCCGCGCTCGCCGCCGCCGGTCACGACGTCGTCGCCGCCGCAGGCTTGTCCGCAGCCTCCGCGGAGCGCGCCGCCCGGCTGCTCCCCGGCGTCCCCCTCGTACCCGCCGACGAGGTCGTCGCCGCCTCCGACCTCGTCGTCCTCGCCGTCCCCGACGACACCCTGCCCGGTCTCGTCGCCGGCCTCGCCGGGACCGGCGCCTGGCGCGCGGGTCAGATGACCTTCCACACCTCCGGCGCGCACGGCCTGGCCGTCCTCGCCCCGGCCGAGCGGACCGGCGTGCTGCCGTTGGCACTGCACCCGGCCATGACCTTCTCGGGCGCCCCCGAGGACGCCGACCGCGTCCTCGGCGCCCCGTTCGGCGTGACCAGCCGCCCCGAGCACCGCGCCGTCGCCGAGGCCCTCGTCCTGGAGATGGGCGGGGAGCCCTTCTTCGTGGCCGAGGAGGACCGGCGGCTCTACCACGCCGCCCTGGTCACCGGCGCCAACCACCTGGTCACCCTCGTCGCCGAGGCCGCCGACCTGCTCCGGACCGCCGGCGTCGCCGACCCTGCCCGGGTCCTGGCCCCGTTGCTGACCGCGGCGCTGGACAACGGGCTGCGACGCGGTGACCGCGGGCTCACCGGACCGGTCAGCCGGGGGGACGTCGGCACGGTGCGCGACCACCTGGAGACGCTCACCGAGCGGGCTCCGGACTCGGTCGCGGCCTACGTCGCCATGGCCGGTCGCACCACCGAGCGCGCCCTGGCCGCAGGGCGGCTGAAGACGCACGAGGCCGCGCCCCTGCTCGAGCTGCTGCGTCCGCCCACCCGCCCCGCAGCCCCGACCGGCTCCCGCGACGAGGACCCGGCGGGCTCCCGGTGACCGGGCACCCGTCCGTCGTCGAGACGGTCGCCGACCTGCGCAAGCTCGTCGGTGAGCTGCCCGCCCCGGTGGCGCTGGTGCCGACCATGGGCGCGCTGCACGAGGGCCACCGGACGCTGGTGCGTGCCGCTCGGGAGCGGGCCGCGACCGTCGTCGTCTCGGTCTTCGTGAACCCGACCCAGTTCGGGCCGGGTGAGGACTTCGACCGCTACCCCCGAACCTGGGACGCCGACCTCGCCGCGCTCGCGGAGGAGGGCGCCGACGTCGTCTTCCACCCCGGCGTGGAGGACGTCTACCCGCCGTCGGCGGTCGGCGTCACCGTCGACCCCGGGCCGCTGGGCTCCGTCCTCGAGGGCGCCGTCCGCCCCGGGCACTTCGCCGGCGTGCTGACCGTCGTCGCCAAGCTCTTCGGCATGGTGCGGCCGGACCTCGCGCTGTTCGGCGAGAAGGACTACCAGCAGCTCACCCTGATCCGCGCCATGGCCCGCGAGCTCGCGCTCGGCGTGGAGGTCGTCGGGGTGCCGACCGTCCGGGAGGACGACGGCCTGGCGCTCTCCAGCCGCAACCGCTACCTCGACCCCGGGCAGCGGGCCACTGCGGTCACGCTGTCGGCCGCCCTGCGGGCCGGCGCCGAGGCAGGGCCACAGGGTCCCGAAGCCGTCCTGGCGGCGGCGCGGGCCGTGCTCGATGCCGAGCCCTCCCTGCTCCAGGACTACCTCGAACTGACCGATACCGACCTGGGGCCGGCACCCGCCGCCGGACCCGCCCGACTGCTGGTCGCGGCCCGCGCCGGCACCACCCGACTCCTCGACAACGCACCGATCACCCTGGGAGACGACCCCCGATGATGCGCACGATGCTCAAGTCCAAGATCCACCGTGCGACGGTCACCCAGGCCGACCTGCACTACGTGGGCTCGGTGACGATCGACGAGGACCTCCTCGACGCGGCCGACCTGCTCCCGGGCGAACAGGTCGCGATCGTCGACGTCACCAACGGTGCGCGGCTCGAGACGTACGTGATCCCCGGTGAGCGGGGCACCGGCGTGATCGGCATCAACGGTGCGGCCGCCCACCTCGTGCACCCGGGCGACCTCGTGATCATGATCAGCTACGGCGTCATGGACGAGACCGAGGCGAAGAGCTACATCCCCAAGGTCGTGCACGTCGACGGCGCCAACCGGATCGTCGAGCTGGGTGGCGACCCGGCCGCGCCCTCCCCGGGGGTCCTGGGGCAGCGGCGCGGGGACGTCACCGACCGATGAGCTGCGCCCCGTGCTGCTGACGGTCGACGTCGGCAACAGCCAGACCGTCCTCGCCACCTTCGACGGCGAGAAGCGGCTGGGCAGCTGGCGGGTGACCACCGCCCCCCGAGCCACGTCCGACGAGCTGCGGATGCTGTGGCGCGGGCTGCTCCGCGACACCGAGATCACCGGGGTGTCGGCCTGCTCGACCGTTCCGGCGCTGCTGCCGGCGCTGCGCGAGCTGCTGGACTCCCTCGAGGTGCCGGTCGTCCTCATCGGCCCCGGTGTGCGGACCGGCGTGCCGCTGCACGTGGACAACCCGCGCGAGGTCGGCTCCGACCGTGTCGTGACGGCGCTCGCCGCGCACGAGCTGTTCGGCCGCTGGCCCGACGGCCGCGGCCGCCCGGTGGTGGTCGTCGACTTCGGCACCTCGACCAACGTCGACGCCATCGGCCCCGAGGGGCAGTTCCTCGGCGGTGCGCTCGCCCCCGGCGTCGAGGTGAGCCTGGAGGCGCTGGCCACCCGCGCCGCGCAACTGCGCTCGGTCGAGCTCACCTGCCCGCCGCATGCCATCGGCAAGAACACCGTGGCCGCACTGCAGTCCGGGCTGGTCCTGGGCTTCGCCGGCCTCGTCGACGGCCTCGTGGCGCGGATCGCGGGCGAGATCGTCGCCCAGTTCGGGGCGGCACCCGTCGTCGTCGCCACGGGTGGCCTGGCCCCGCTGGTCGTCGACAGCTGCCGCTCGATCGGTGAGCGCGAGCCCGACCTGACGGTGCACGGGCTGCGGCTGGCCTTCGAGCGCCACCAGGGCCGCTGAAACCCTGCCCGTAGGCTCAGCGCCCGTGAGCGAGGAAGCATCCGGCCCGGACGACGTCGAGGAACTGCCGGAACAGATGCGGGTGCGCCGGGCGAAGCTGGACCGGCTGCGCGAGAGCGGCGTCGACCCGTACCCGGTGACGGTCGCGCGGACCACGACGCTGGACGCCGTCCGCCGCGCGTTCCCGGACCTCGAGCCCGACACGATGACCGGCGAGAAGGTCGGTGTCACCGGCCGGGTCATCTTCTTCCGCAACACCGGGAAGCTCTGCTTCGCCACCCTCCGCGAGGGCGACGCCGAGCTGCAGGTGATGCTCTCCCGGGACCGGGTCGGCGAGGACTCCCTCGCGGCGTGGAAGGCCGACGTCGACCTCGGTGACCACGTCCTGGTGACCGGTGAGGTGGGGACGTCGCGGCGCGGGGAACTGTCGGTCTTCGCCGATTCCTGGCAGCTCACCGCGAAGGCGCTGCGCCCACTGCCGGTCGCGCACAAGCCGATGAGCGAGGAATTGCGCGTCCGCCGCCGCTATGTGGACCTGATCGTGCGCGACGAGGCGCGGCGGACCGTACGCCAGCGGGCCACGGTCATGTCGACGTTGCGCGCCGGACTGGGCGCCCGCGGATTCCTCGAGGTCGAGACCCCGATGCTGCAGACGGTGCACGGCGGCGCCGCGGCACGGCCATTCCGCACCCACATGAATGCCTTCGACCTCGATCTGTACCTGCGCATCGCGCCGGAGCTTTTCCTCAAGCGCTGCATCGTGGGCGGGCTGGACCGGGTCTTCGAGATCAACCGCAACTTCCGCAACGAAGGCGCCGACAGCTCCCACTCGCCGGAATTCGCGATGCTGGAGGCCTATCAGGCCTACGCGGACTACCAGGTGATGGCGACGCTCACCCGGGAACTGATCCAGGAGTGCTGTGAGGCCCTGTTCGGTGACCACGTCGCCCGGCACCACGACGGCACCGAGGTCGACCTCTCGGGGGAATGGCCGCAGGTGCCGCTGTACTCCCTCGTCTCCGACGCGGTCGGTGAGACGGTCACCCCGCAGACGCCGGTCGAGGAGCTCCGGTCGATCGCCGACCGGCACGACGTGGGTGTCGACCCCGCGTGGCTGCCGGGCAAGGTCGTCGAGGAGCTGTTCGAGGCGCTCGTGCAGCACACGCTCCAGTCCCCGACCTTCGTCGTCGACTTTCCGCTGGACACCTCGCCGCTCACCCGGGCGCACCGCTCCGAGCCGGGGCTCGCCGAGAAGTGGGACCTGTACATCGGCGGCATCGAGCGCGCCACCGCCTATTCCGAACTCGTCGACCCGGTCGCACAGCGCGAGCGGTTCACCGCCCAGGCGGTGCTGGCGGCCGCCGGCGACCCGGAGGCCATGGCACTGGACGAGGACTTCCTCGAGGCGCTCGAGTACGGCATGCCGCCTACCGGTGGCATGGGCATGGGCATGGACCGGCTCATGATGACCCTGACCGGGTTGGGGATCAGGGAGACCATCCTGTTCCCCCTGGTACGCCCAATTACCTGAGGGTTGAAGCGTCGAGTGAGACTGAACCGGGTCGGCTCGGATCAATCAGTGACGCGCGTCGCGTCATGTATTGACAGAATGGCGAACAGTTGTGATGTAATGGCTTCGTCGTTCCATCCGGGCGTCAATGAGTTCGGCTACCCCGGCCGTGCGAAGTGAGGAAAAACTAAATGGCGCGCAAAGTCCAGGTCATCCTGAGCGACGACCTCGACGAGAATCTCTCGGCCGACGAAACCGTGAGCTTCGCCCTTGACGGCACCTCCTACGAGATCGACCTGGCGGACAAGAACGCCAAGGAGATGCGCGACGCCTTCTCCCGTTACGTGTCCGCTGCCCGCAAGGTGGGCCGCGGTACCCGCGCCTCGGGTGGTGGCCGGTCCCGTGCGACCGGTGGTCGCATGGACCGCGAGCAGGCGGGTGCCATTCGTGACTGGGCCCGCAAGAACGGTCACGCCGTCAGCGACCGCGGCCGAATCCCGGCCGGTGTCGTCGAGGCCTACGAAGCCGCCCATTGAGAGACCTCGTCCCGCAGGACTCGGCGTGCTGCTGATGTCGGTGTGACGTCCGCGCGTGTCATCGCGCGCCGGCCGGCCCGGTTCCCCGTACGGGGAGCCGGGCCGTCGTCGTTCCCGGGCGGCTGCACAGCAGGCGGGGGCCCCTGGGCCGGACGGTTCTCCTCCGATGGGCCCGACCTGCGGGGATGAAGGCGGGCCGGCCGGTGGTTGTGCAGAGCGGCGGTCCAGTCCGGGCCGCCCACCCGTCCGCTGACGGCGTAACCGGACCGGAAATCAGGGCCCGCCTCCATCAGTTGGACCGAACAGCCACCCACCGCCTCTGTCGCACGCCGACAGGACGTCGTGGTCCGCGACTACAGTGGAATGACCGGTGCCCCCAGCGCCGACGGATGTCGGGTGCTCCTTCCCAGACACGGGGAGAGCAGTGCCGGACCAGCCGGTCGAAGGAGAAGCAGCAGATGTTCGAACGGTTCACCGACCGAGCCCGCCGTGTCGTCGTCCTGGCCCAAGAAGAGGCCCGGATGCTCAACCACAACTACATCGGCACCGAGCACATCCTCCTGGGTCTGATCCACGAGGGTGAGGGCGTCGCTGCCAAGGCACTCGAGTCCCTCGGCATCTCGCTCGAGGGTGTCCGCCAGCAGGTCGAGGAGATCATCGGCCAGGGCCAGCAGGCCCCGTCCGGCCACATCCCCTTCACCCCGCGGGCGAAGAAGGTGCTGGAGCTGTCGCTGCGCGAGGCGCTGCAGCTCGGCCACAACTACATCGGCACCGAGCACATCCTGCTCGGCCTGATCCGCGAGGGCGAGGGCGTCGCCGCCCAGGTCCTGGTGAAGCTCGGCGCCGACCTCAACCGCGTCCGCCAGCAGGTCATCCAGCTGCTCTCGGGCTACCAGGGCAAGGAGCCGGCCGCGGCCGGCGGCCCGACCGAGGGCACCCCGTCGACCTCGCTGGTCCTCGACCAGTTCGGCCGCAACCTGACCCAGGCCGCGCGCGACTCCAAGCTCGACCCGGTCATCGGGCGGGCCAAGGAGATCGAGCGGGTCATGCAGGTCCTGTCACGGCGGACCAAGAACAACCCCGTCCTCATCGGCGAGCCCGGCGTCGGCAAGACCGCCGTCGTCGAGGGTCTCGCCCAGGCGATCGTCAAGGGCGAGGTGCCCGAGACGCTGAAGGACAAGCAGCTCTACACGCTGGACCTCGGCGCGCTCGTCGCCGGTTCCCGCTACCGCGGTGACTTCGAGGAGCGCCTCAAGAAGGTCCTCAAGGAGATCCGCACCCGCGGCGACATCATCCTGTTCATCGACGAGATCCACACCCTCGTCGGTGCCGGTGCGGCCGAGGGCGCGATCGACGCCGCCAGCATCCTCAAGCCGATGCTGGCCCGCGGTGAGCTGCAGACCATCGGCGCCACGACGCTCGACGAGTACCGCAAGCACCTGGAGAAGGACGCCGCCCTCGAGCGCCGCTTCCAGCCCATCCAGGTCGGCGAGCCGACGCTGCAGCACACCATCGAGATCCTCAAGGGCCTGCGCGACCGCTACGAGGCGCACCACCGGATCAGCATCACCGACGCCGCCCTGGTGGCCGCGGCGACGCTGGCCGACCGGTACATCTCCGACCGGTTCCTGCCCGACAAGGCGATCGACCTGATCGACGAGGCCGGTGCCCGGATGCGCATCAAGCGCATGACGGCTCCGCCGGACCTGCGCGAGTTCGACGACCGGATCGCCGGCATCCGCCGCGAGAAGGAGTCGGCGATCGATGCGCAGGACTTCGAGAAGGCAGCGTCCCTCCGCGACAAGGAGAAGACCCTCCTGTCGGAGAAGGCCGAGCGCGAGAAGCAGTGGAAGGCCGGCGACATGGACGTCGTCGCCGAGGTCGACGACGAGCAGATCGCCGAGGTGCTGGCCAACTGGACCGGCATCCCCGTCTTCAAGCTGACCGAGGAGGAGACCACGCGTCTGCTCCGCATGGAGGACGAGCTCCACAAGCGGATCATCGGTCAGGAAGAGGCCATCAAGAGCGTCAGCCAGGCGATCCGGCGCACGCGTGCGGGCCTCAAGGACCCGCGCCGTCCCGGTGGCTCCTTCATCTTCGCCGGCCCCTCGGGTGTCGGTAAGACGGAGCTGGCGAAGGCGCTGGCCCAGTTCCTGTTCGGTGAGGACGACGCGCTCATCCAGATCGACATGGGCGAGTTCCACGACCGGTTCACCGTGTCGCGGCTCGTCGGTGCCCCTCCCGGCTACGTCGGTTACGACGAGGGTGGCCAGCTGACCGAGAAGGTTCGGCGCAAGCCGTTCTCGGTGGTCCTCTTCGACGAGATCGAGAAGGCGCACGCGGACGTGTTCAACACGCTCCTGCAGGTGCTGGAGGACGGCCGGCTCACCGACGGTCAGGGCCGGATCGTGGACTTCAAGAACACGATCCTGATCCTCACGACCAACCTCGGTACGCGGGACATCTCGAAGGCCGTGGGTCTGGGCTTCCAGGTCGGCAACGACACCCAGAGCAACTACGAGCGGATGAAGCTCAAGGTCAACGAGGAGCTCAAGCAGCACTTCCGGCCCGAGTTCCTCAACCGCATCGACGACATCGTCGTGTTCCACCAGCTGACCGAGAACGAGATCATCGAGATCGTCGACCTGATGGTCGCCCGTGTCGAGAGCCAGCTGGCGAACAAGGACATGGCGCTCGAGATCACCCCGGCCGCCAAGAAGCTGCTGGCGCACCGTGGCTTCGACCCGGTGCTGGGGGCCCGGCCGCTGCGCCGGACCATCCAGCGCGAGATCGAGGACGCGCTCTCGGAGAAGATCCTCTACGGCGAGCTGGCCGCGGGTCAGATCATCGTGGTGGACGTCGACGAGGCCGACGGCGCGGCGCAGAAGTTCACCTTCCGCGGCGAGCCGAAGCCGATCGCCGTCCCCGACACCCCGCCGGTGGCCCTCTCGGGCGCCGAGGGTGCCTCCGAGGACGAGGGTCCGGCCGCCAAGGCCGAGTAAGCAGCACGAACGACAGGGGCCGCTCCCACCGTGAGGTGGGGGCGGCCCCTTCGTCGTTCCTCGGGCGAGATCGGCGATGTGGTCGCGAAAACGGTGCCTTGGCGCCGAGATCGCCGATGTCGTCGCGAGAGGGTCAGGCGGGGAGGCGGAACAGGCCGTCGGGGGTCTGCTCGACGAGGCCGTCGGTGAGCAGGGAGTCCAGGCAGCGGCCGCGCTGGACGGCGTCGTCCCAGGCGGGCTCGAGGGCCGCGGCGTCCACCGGCTCGTGCGCCGCGCGGAGGACGTCGAGCAGCCGGCCACGCACCTGCCGGTCGGTCCCGGCGAACTTCTGGACCCGCTTGGCCGGCCCGTCGTGGGCAGGGGAGCCGGCCAGCCGCCAGGCGCAGCGGTCCCGCACGGGGCAGACGCCGCAGCGCGGGGTGCCCGCGACGCAGACCAGCGCGCCGAGTTCCATCGCGGCCACCGAGAAGCGCGTCGCCCGGTCGGGCTCGGCCGGCGTCAGCTCGGCGATGTCGGCGAGGTCCGCGGCGCGCGCGGTGCCGGCCTCGGCCCGCCCGTGCAGCAGCCGGGCCACGACGCGGCGGACATTCGTGTCCACCACCGGCTGCGGGCTCCCGTAGCCGAAGCAGGCGACGGCGCGCGCGGTGTACGTGCCGATGCCGGGCAGCGCCTCCAGCTCCTCGACGGACGACGGGACGACGCCGCCGTGCCGCTCGACGATCGTGACGGCGGCCTCCCGCAACCGCAGCGCCCGGCGCGGGTAGCCGAGCTTGCCCCAGGCGCGGATGACGTCGGCCGGGGGGACGGCGGCGAGGGCGGCGGGCGTCGGCCACCGCGCCATCCACTCCCGCCAGACCGGGTCCACGCGGGCCACGGGTGTCTGCTGGAGCATCACCTCGCTGACGAGGACGGCCCATGCGTCGGTGCCGGGCCGGCGCCACGGCAGGTCGCGGGCGGCCGTGGCGTACCAGTCGACGATCGCCTCCCCGGCGTCCGGGCCGGGGCGGAGGCGGGGAGCGGTCACGAGATCCCAGTCTGCCGGGCGGCGGGAGCGGCGTGCCGAGCCGGTCCGTCCGGCGCCGCCGACTAGCGTCCTCAGGCGTGTGGCACCCGGTCGGCGCGCTGCCCGCCCGCGTCTACTGGCGACGGCGGCTGCTGGTGCTGGCCCTGCTCCTGGCCGTCCTCGGTGGCGGCGCCTGGCTGGGGATCGTCCTGCACACCGGCGCGGACGGCGATCTCGAGACCGCCGCGGCCAGCAGCGAACGGAGCACGGCCCGCGTCCCGGCGCTGGACCGCGTGGTCCCCCCGGTCGCGCGGGTCGCGACGCCCACCCCGGCGGACGTGCCTCTGGCGACCGGGGACACGGGCGCGGCCGCCCCGGCGCCGACGGGTCCGGTGGCGGGCGGGCCGTGCACCGACGAGATGATCGGCCTGACGGTCCGCGCGCCGGGCACGGTCGCGGTCGGCAGCAAGCCCACGTTCGAGCTGGTGGTCACCAACCTCTCCGCCGTTCCCTGCACCCGCACCCTCGACAAGGGCCAGCAGGAGATCGCCCTCTTCGACGGGGCAGGCACCCGGGTGTGGGGGAGCAACGACTGCTTCCCCGAGGCGAGCAGCGACCTGCGCACCCTGGCGCCGGGCGAGACGCTGGCCTTCCCGCTGGTGTGGGGCGGGCTCACCAGCGAGCCGGGCTGCGCGGCCATCCGCGCGACGCCGTCCCCGGGGGCCTACGTGCTGCGCGGCCGGCTGGACACCAAGATCTCGCCGGACGTGCCGCTCACTCTCGGCTGAATCAGCTGTAGCGGTCGAGGATCGAGGTCTCGGCCAGTCGGGAGAGGCCCTCGCGGATGCCCCGGGCGCGGGCCTCGCCGACGCCCTCGACGGCCAGCAGGTCCTCGATGGTCGCCGCGAGCAGCTTCTGCAGGCCGCCGAAGTGGTCGACGAGCCGGTCGATGATCCCCGTGGGCAGACGAGGCACGCGGTTGAGCAGCCGGTAGCCGCGCGGGCTGACGGGGGAGTCCAGCGCGTCCGGCGAGGTCGGCAGGCCGTAGCAGCGGGCGACGGCGGAGAGGTCGAGCAGCTCGGTCGCGGTGAGCGCACGCAGGTCGGTGAGGACCTGGTCGATCGTCCGGGGGCGACGGCTACCGCCCGGCATGTAGTCGCGGACCAGCAGGCCCCGGTCCTCCTCCACCCCGGCGAGCATCTCGTCGAGCTGCAGCGCGAGCAGTCGCCCGTCGGTGCCCAGCTCGACGACGAAGCCCTCGATCTCGTCGGCGATGCGGCGGACCATCTCCAGTCGCTGGCTGACGCTCATGGCGTCCCGCACGGTGACGAGGTCCTCGATCTCCAGGGCCGACAGCGTGCTGGCGACCTCGTCGAGGCGGAGCTTGTAGCGCTCCAGGGCGGCCAGGGCCTGGTTCGCCCGCGCCAGGATCGTCGTCGGGTGCTCGAGGGTGTACCGCCGGCCGGCCACGTACACGCTGATGATGTGCATCGACTGGCTGACCGAGATGACCGGGAAGCCGGTCTGGATGGCCACGCGCTCCGCCGTCCGGTGCCGGGTGCCCGACTCCTCGGTGGGGATCGTCGGGTCGGGCATGAGGTGGACGCCGGCCCGCACGATCCGGGTGCCGTCGTAGGACACGATCACCGCGCCGTCCATCTTGGCCAGCTCGCGGAGGCGGGTGGCCGACAGCGCGACGTCGAGGGCGAAGCCGCCGGTGCACAACGCCTCGACGACGCGGTCGTAGCCGAGGACGATCAGGGCCCCGGTCCGCCCCGCCAGGATGCGCTCCAGACCGTCGCGCAGTGCGGTCCCCGGGGCGATACGGCCGAGGAGTTCGCGCAACGCGACCTCGGGATCCACCTCGGTGGGCACGAGCGCTCCTGACGGTCGAGTGGTACGGCGGCTGAGTCTACGTGCCCCGGCCGGGGGGAGCCGGTGCTCGGGGTCCGCGGACCTCAGCATTCGCCGGTGGCACGACGTCGTAACGAAACTCTAGAGAGCTAGAACAGCCGGTGGAAGGCCGTACCGAGATCCGGCACCTCCACGAGGCGCATCCCGGGCGGGGCCGCGCCGGCGTCCGGCGGGACGAGCGCCACCTTGTAGCCCTGCCGCGCGGCCTCGGCGAGGCGCCGCCCGGTGCCGCCCACCCGGCGGATCTCCCCGGACAGACCCACCTCGCCGAGGGCGACCATCCCCTCCGGCAGGGGTCGGTCCCGGAACGCCGAGGCGATGGCCAGGGCGAGCGCGAGGTCGGCCGCCGGCTCGGCGATCCGCACGCCGCCCACCGAGGCGGCGAACACGTCGGCGTCGGCGAGCTTGACCCCGCCCCGCCGCTCGACCACCGCGTTCACCATGGCCACCCGCTGCGAGTCCAGGCCGCTGACCGCCCGCCGCGGCGAGCCGCCACCGCCCGTGCTGGCCACCAGCGCCTGCACCTCCGCGAGCAGCGGGCGGCTGCCCTCGAGGGTGACCGTGACGCAGCTGCCCGGCACCGGGGCCGACCGCCGGGAGACGAACAACGCCGACGGGTCGGACACCCCGACGACCCCGGCGTCACCGATCTCGA
>NZ_SPQM01000088.1 GCF_004570345.1 Blastococcus sp. CT_GayMR20
TCGTCCAGCACGGAGTCCGCGAACGCGAGGTCCCATCGGGGGTCGGCCAGATCGAGCCGCCAGATCGTGACGTCCCCGGGGGACCGGACGGGTTCCGCACGGACGCCCTGCCGCTCGTGGACGAGCGCCATGGTCACACTCCGTTGCTCAGAGTCGGCTGACGCAGGCCCTGCGAAGCGCCTGGTGCGGTGGACGACGTCCCGAGGGTATGGGCGTTGTGGCCGAGAGATAACCGTGCGTCACCCCAAGGGAGGGGATCCCGTCAGCCGGCGGGTGTGTCCGTCGGGGTCCCCGGGTTCGGCAGGGTGGTCGTGGGCGCGTCGGTCTCCGTCGGATCGGTCGGGGTCGGGCTGTCGGTCGTCCCGCTCGTCGGCTCGGAGGTCGTGGACTCCTCCGTCGTCGTCGGCTCGTCGTCGGTCGTCTCCGGGGCGGGCGTCGTCGTCTCCTCCGCCGTCGTCGGCGCGGCGGGGGTCGTCGTCGGAGCCGGCTGCTGGTCGCTGACCCCGCTCGTGGTCGTCCCCGCGTCGGGCGTCTCCGGGCGGATGTTGAGCCAGAGCGTGCCGATCGCCAGGAACAGCACCCCGAGGACGACGGTGGACGTGCGGGCCCGGCCGAGGTGGGCGGGCAGCTTCGACCAGCGCGAGCGCGCCGGTGCGGTGCTGACCGTCGGCGTGACGGCCGGCTGCTCGCCGGTGGAGCCGCTCACCGCTCGCCCTCGCGTGCCAGGTCGCCCTCGACCACGGGGGTGTCGACCGCGGTCGGCGGCGGCACGTTCAGCCCCTGGTCGCGGAACGCGAGGACGACGCGGGCGCGCAGGTCGCGGCCGACCTCGAACTGCTTGCCCGGCAGGGTGCGCGCGACCATGCGCACGTTCACCTGCTCGAGGTCGAGGCTCTCGACGCCCATGACGCTGGGCGGGTCCAGCAGCAGCGGCCGCAGGCCCGGATCGCGGAAGGCCTCGCGGCCGACCTCGCGCAGGATCTCGTTGACCCGGTTGACGTCGACGCTGGTCGGGATCGGGACGTCGACGACAGCGCGGGCCCAGTCGCGCGACAGGTTCACGACCTTGGCGATGGCGCCGTTGGGCACCGTGATGACCTCGCCGTTGGACGAGCGCATCCGCGTGACCCGGAGGGTGACGTCCTCGACGGTTCCGGTGGCCGGCTCCCCGGCGCCGGTGACGGTGATCGAGACGACGTCGCCGAAGCCGTACTGCCGCTCGGTGATGATGAAGAACCCGGCGAGGACGTCGCCGACGATCCGCTGCGCACCGAAGCCGAGCCCGACGCCGAGGACGGTCGCCGGTGCCACCAGGCCCGTCACCGGGACGCCGAGCCGGTCGAGCACGAAGAACACGGCGATCGAGTAGATCAGCACGATCGCCGCCCAGGTCAGCACCTGGGTGAGGGAGTGCCGGTGCTTCGCGGCCTCCGAGCGCACGAGCACGTCGCCGCCGGTGGACTGGCTGTCGATCCGGTCGGTGATGCGGGAGCCGACCCAGGCCACGAACCGGGCCAGCAGCACCGAGCCGAGGACGATCAGGACGACTTCCAGCCCTCGGCCGGAGAGCCAGTCGCGCAGTTCGATCAGCGGGCCCATGTCACTCCACGTCGCGTCGTCATCGCGTCCACCGTAGGTCAGCGCGGTTCGACGAACAGTGACGCCGCCGACCGGCCGATCGGGCCGTCGGCATCGAACAGCACGCCGCTGCACAGGGCCGCGCCGGTGCCGCCGAGCACCGTCCGGGCGTCCACGCCGACCCACTCGCCGCGCGGCGGGCGGTGCAGCGACACCAGCAGGTCGACGTTGGCGAAGGTCGCGGTCGCCCAGTCCAGCTCCGCGGAGATCCCGCTGGCCGCGTCGGTCATGACGAGCAGGTGCTGCAGCGGCGTCATCGGCTCGCCGGCCACGAGCTCGCAGCGGGGTCGGGTCCACGCCGACGCCGGTCCGGGGGCGTTGAAGCTGCCGGTCGCGAACCGCCACTCCAGCGCTCGGTGGTAGGCGATGTCCTCCGTGAAGAACGCGGCGTCCTCGGGCTTGCTCTCCTCCGGTCCGGCGGCGGCCGGGTGCTGGAGATCCTCGGTGACCGGGGCGTCGCCGTGGGTGCGCATCCGCCAGGCGGAGAGTCGCATCAGCGGGCGGTCCTCGGCGCCGGAGAGGACGGTCTCGACCAGCTCGATGCGGCGACCCGGGCGGACGAGGGAGGTCCGGATCCGGACCGGGCCGACGGGCACGGGCGCGAAGATGTCGTAGGCCATCCGGACGGTCTGGCCGCCCTCGATGCCGCTGGCCTCCTCCGCCGCGCGCAGCAGGAGCGCGGCCGGCGGGCCGGCGTGCTGGAGGCCGGCGTCCCAGGGGCCGATGGTCAGCGCGGTGGCGAGGAAGCCGTCGTCCGTGGGTTCGTAGAGGGCGGGGGGCAGCTCCATGCCGTGCAGTCTGTCGGGCCGCTCAGGAGCCCGAGCGCCGGGTCTGCCACACCGCCGTCGCCGTCCAGGCGGCCGCCGCGACGGCGATCAGCGACCAGAGCCAGCGCAGCTCGGCGTCGGTCGAGAGCAGCAGGAGGACTGCGACGACGAGCACCGCCCCCGCCAGGGGCACGGTCGCCAGCAGCGTGCGCAGCGTGTCCGGCCCGGGGATCACCATGAACACGATCGCAGCGGTGACCAGCAGGAAGGCGCACAGCGCAGCGAGGGCCGCCGAGGTGATGCCGTACCGGTCCGGCAGCGCGATCGCGCCCATGCCGAACGCGACGATGCCGAGCGCCAGGAGGATCAGGGTCCGCCGGCGGCGATCGGACCACGGCGGCCGTTCCTCCACGGCTCCAGTGTGCGCGCGCACCCTGAGGTCGCCATGATCACCACTGGTCCACCGGGCCCTCCCGCTCCCGGAGGCCCCGCTGAACCAGAGCTGATCTTCAGGGGCTCGCGGGTCGGCCCACCTTCTGGGAAGCAGGGCCTTCGAAGCGCCGCCGGTCAACGAGTTCCCCGACGATGCGGTCAGCCGTTCTGCTCGCAGGCGGCCCGCAGCAGCGTGCGCACCTCGTCGTCGACGTCGTCCACGGTGGTGAGCCGCACGCGGTGGGTGGCCGAGCCGGGCGCCTTCGCGGCCTCGCGGACGGCGTCGAACACCGGCCGCAGCGCAGCCCGGGCACCGGTGTACTGCCCGTCGACGTACTGCTCGACGGTCGGCCGCACCCAGCCGGCGGCCCGGGCGACCTCGTCGGCGATGGCCCACTGGGTGTTCTGCCGCACACCGTGCACCTCGCGCAGCCACGTGCGGACGGCGTTCTGGTCGAGCGGGTCCACCCCCGCCGTGCCGACCAGCGCCACCCATCCGGCTATCGACCTGCCCGTTCGCTCGTCGATGGAGTCGGTGACCGCGCTCGTCATGTCGTCCGGGGATGGCACGGGCGTCACGTTGGCCCGCCGTCGGTACCGCGGAACTGTCTCCGGGGCTGCGTACGTTCGCGGGGTGACGGCGGTGCCGTCGGCGGGGCTGGGGGAGCACGGCATGGTTCGGGCGCACGAGTGGGACGTCTCGCGACGGTTGTCGCGGTCACCGGGCGGACGTCGTCCGCGGTGGGGTGCGCACCCGCCTGCTCCTGCGGTGCGCGTCGAGTGGCTGTCCACGGGGGTCCGCACCGTGGTCGCGGTGAGCGGGGACCTGGACGGCGTGACCACCCCGCAGCTGGAGGCCGTCGTCGCCGAGCAGCCGCTGGCCGGGTGCGCGGTGCTCGAGGTCGACCTGAGCGGCGTGCCGTCGATCGGCTCGACCGGGCTGTCGGTGCTCCTCGGCGTGCGGCGCTGGTGCCAGCAGCGGCGGATCGCGCTGCGGATCCGCGGCACGCAGCCGTCGGTCTGGCGCGCGTTCGAGGCCACCGGGCTCGACCGGGTGTTCGAGGCGCCGGCCGGCGCGGTGGAGACGCTGCCGGCACGCGAGGACCCCGTCCTCTTCTGAGCGCCGCCCCGTAGGTGGCTCGGCGCGGATAGGGGACTACGTTGCCGGAGTGCCCCGCGTCGCGCGTCCCTCCCTCGGCTACGCCCTGACCCTCGCGGCGGCGGGCTTCTTCGCCGTGAACGGGACCGTCTCCACCCTCGCGCTGGACGCCGGCATCGCGCCCACCCGGCTGACCGCGCTGCGCTGCACCGGGGCCGCGCTCGGGCTGCTGCTGGTGCTGGCGGTGGTGTCGCCCCGCCGGCTGCGGATCACCTGGCGCGAGGTGCCGTTCCTCGCCGTCTTCGGCGTCGTCGGTGTCGCACTCACCCAGTTCCTCTACTACGTGGCGATCGGCCGGATGCCGGTCGGCATCGCGCTGGTCTTCGAGATGACCGCCCCGGTCTTCATCGCGCTCTACGTCTGGCTGGTGCGACGCGAGACGGTGCGCAGCCGGCTGTGGGTGGCGCTCCTGCTCTCCCTGTCCGGCCTCCTCCTGGTCGCCGAGGTGTGGCAGGACGGCGGCTCGCTCGACGTCGTCGGCGTGGTCGCGGCGCTGATCGCGGCGCTGTGCCTGGCGACCTACTACCTGATGGGCGAGCGCGGCACGGTCACCCGCGACCCCGTGGCGCTCACCTGCTGGAGCTTCGTGGCGGCGGCCGTGTTCTGGTCCGTCGCCGCTCCGTGGTGGCAGTTCGACACCGCCGTGCTCGGCGAGCCGGTGGAGATGTCCCTCGGCGGCCTGGAGCTGCCGCTGTGGGTGCTGGTCGCCTGGATCGTCGTCCTCGGTGCGGTCGTGCCGTTCTGGCTGTCGATCGCGGCACTGCAGCACCTCGCCCCGACGGCGGCGGGTCTGGTGGCGACCGTCGAGCCGGTGTTCGCCTCGATCGTCGCCTGGCTGTGGCTCGAGCAGGTGCTCTCCGGCTGGCAGATCGCCGGCGGCACCGTCGTCCTCACCGGGATCGTGCTGGCGCAGACCGCCCGGGCGGCGCCGGTGCCGACGCCCCTCCCCGAGACGCCGGCACCGCTCGCCACCTGAGCCGGAGGTGCCGAAATGGCCATTTCGGCACCTCCGGGACGGATCACGTGACCTTCTGCGCCTCGGCGAGCCAGCCGGCGAGCTCGGTCATGTACTCGGCCTGGGCCACATAGTCCATGCCGAGGTACTTCCACGGGTGGAGCTGGCCGGACTCGACGGCGGGGAGCAGCGCGGCGGTCGGCTGGGCGGCGATCTCCTCGGGGCTCATGCTGAACCGCAGCGAGTAGAGGATCACGTCGCTCGGGTGGTTCGGCACCTCCTCCCAGCCCACGGAGTTCCAGAAGTAGCCGTCGCCACCCGGGTCGACGAAGTTCACGCCCAGGTCCTGGTAGAGGTGCAGGGACGGGTCGTCGGGCGCCTTGGCCATCCACCAGCCGTCGGCCTCGGTCGCGAAGACGGGCAGCACGCTGACGCCGCTCCCGGCCGCCTCGGTGAGCTCGGCCGACGCCGCCTCGTACTCCTCGCGCATCTGCGCCACCTCACCACCGTCCACGTCGACGCCGAGGGACGCGGCCAGCTCGACGGTCCGCTCGATGACCTCGTCGGCCGAGCCGCGCCAGGCGATGCCGACGATGGGCGCGATCTCCGCCACCTGCTCCTGTTGCTCGATCGACTCGAAGCCGTAGAGCGGCGCGGCGGGGTCGAGGGTGCCCTCGGAGTCGGTCGGGTAGACCGACGTCACGATGAGGTCGGGGTCGGCGGCGGCCAGGGCCTCGAGGTCGATCTGCCCGTAGCTCGTGCCGACGACCGCGACGCCCGAGAGGTCCTTGCCCTCGAAGGCGACGTCGTCCTCGATCGAGGTCTGGCCCCAGCTGGCGACCGGCGCGATGCCGTAGTTCCACAGCGAGGACAGGACGTCGTTGAGCCCGGCGACGCGGGTGGGCACCTCGTCCAGGGAGACGGTGGTGCCGAGGTCGTCGGTGAACTCCCAGCCGTCCGCGGCGGCGGGCTGGGTGCCGGTGGCGGCGTCCTCGCCGCAGGCGCTCAGGGGAACGGCCAAGCCGAACGCCAGGAGGCCGCCGGTCAGGCGTCGGGATGTGAGGTGCAACGGAACTCCTCGAGGTCTGGGATGCATGGTGATCCCGGTCGAGGGAAAGGTTAGCCTGTCCTAACTCTCCGGCCGACGAGGGTTGCGCTCAGCGCAGCCGGCGCACCGGCACCACCATCGGCGTCCCGGTGACCGGATCGGGCAGCACGCGCGCCTCCAGGTCGAAGACGTCGGCCAGCAGGGTCTCGGTGAGCACCTCCTCCGGCGTCCCCGACACGACGAGCTCGCCGTCCTTCATCGCCACCAGCCGCCGCGCGTAGCGCGCGGCGAGGTTGAGGTCGTGCAGCACCACGACGACGGTCCGGCCGCGCTCGGCGTGCAGCCGCCCGACCAGCTCGAGGACGTCGATCTGGTGCGAGAGGTCGAGGTAGGTCGTCGGCTCGTCGAGCAGCAGCAGGTCGGTGCCCTGGGCCAGCGCCATCGAGATCCACGCGCGCTGCCGCTGACCACCGGACAGCTCGTCCACCGGCCGGTCCGCCAGTCCCGCCATGTCGGTCCAGGTGAGCGCCTCGGTGACCACCGCCTCGTCGTCGCGGGACCACTGCCGCAGCCAGCTCTGGTGCGGGTGTCGGCCTCGGGCGACGAGGTCGGCGACGGTGAGCCCGTCGGGTGCGATCGGGGTCTGGGGGAGCAGGCCGAGCACCTTCGCGACCTCGCGGGTCGGTGTGCGCGCGATGGCGCGGCCGTCGAGCAGCACCTGCCCGCTCGCCGGCCGCATCAGCCGGCCGAGCGCCCGCAGCAGCGTGGACTTGCCGCAGCCGTTGGGGCCGACGATCGCGGTGAAGGAGCCCTCGGTCAGCTCCAGGTCCAGGTCGCGGACGACGACGGCCTCGTCGTAGGCGAGGGAGACGCGCTCGGCCGCGAGACGGACCGGTCCGTTCGGAAGGTTCACCAGCTGGGTCACAGGGTGGATCGCCGCCTTCCGCGGACGAGGAGCCAGAGCAGGTAGGGGGCCCCGAGGACGGCGGTGAGGATGCCGACCGGGAGTGCCTCCGGGAGGACGGTGCGGGTGACGAGGTCGGCGCCCACCACGAGCACGGCACCGAGCAGCCCCGAGGCCAGCAGCGGCGGCCGGCCGCCGCCGGTGAGCCGGACGGCGATCTGCGGGACGACGAGCGCGACGAAGGTGATCGGCCCGGCGGCGGAGACGGCGAAGGCGACGCAGCCGACGGCGACCAGCACGGTCGCGGCCTGGGCCGACTGCAGGCGGACGCCGAGCCCCCGGGCGGTGTCGTCGCCGAGCTGCAGGATCCGTAGCACCCGGCTCAGCGCCAGGGCCATCGGCAGCAGGACGGCGAGGGAGACGGCGAGCGGCAGGGCGTGGTTCCAGGTGCGGGCGTTGAGCGAGCCGGTGATCCACACGTAGGCCGACGCGGCGTCGTAGATCTCGGCGTCGGTGAGCAGCCAGTCGACGAGCGCCGTGCCGAAGGACCACAGGGCGATGCCGACCAGGACGAGGCGGTAGCCGTCGATGCCGGCGCGCCAGGTGAGCAGGAACAGGAGGGCGCCGGTGCCGAGCGCACCGAGCAGTGCGGCCAGCGGCACGCCCAGCCCGTTCACCGCTCCGCCGGTCAGCACGATCGCGGCGACGGCGCCCACGGAGGCGCCCATCGTGATGCCGAGGGTGTCGGGGGAGGCCAGCGGATTGCGGGCGAACGTCTGGAAGAGCGCGCCGGCGACCCCGAGCGCCACGCCGACGAGCAGCCCCACCGCGATCCGCGGCGCCCGCAGGTCCAGGACGATGAAGCTCTGCGCCCCCTCGCCGAGGCCGATCAGCGTGCGGAGGACGTCGACGATCCCGATGGGGAAGTCGCCGCGGCCCAGGCTCACCGCGGACAGCAGCACGAGGACGGCGGACGCGGCGGCCGGCACGACGAGGTGCCGCCAGCGCACGCGCCCCGACACCGGCCCGACCCGGAGGACCGTCACAGCGTCGCCGTCCGACGGCGGCGCACCAGCGCGATGAAGAACGGTGCGCCGATCAGTGCGAGGACGATCCCGACCTGCAGCTCCCCGGGGCGGGCGACCACCCGGCCGAGGACGTCGGCGACGAGCAGCAGGGCCGCGCCGGCGAGGCCCGAGCACGGGATCAGCCACCGGTGGTCGGGCCCGGTCACCGCCCGGACGGCGTGCGGCACGACCAGGCCGACGAAGGCGATCGGGCCGCAGGCGGCGGTGGCCGCACCGCAGAGCAGCGTGATGGCAGCGAGGCCGACCGCGCGGGCGAGCCAGATCCGCTGGCCGAGGCCGCGGGCGACGTCCTCACCCAGGCCCAGCAGGTTCAGCGCGGGGGAGTTGGCCAGGGCGAGCACGAGCCCGAGCAGGATGAACGGCCCGATCTGCCAGGCGACGTCCCCACCGCGGCCGGCCAGGGAGCCGACGACCCAGAACCGGAACGAGTCCAGCGTCTGCTGGTCGCTGACCAGGACGGCGCGGACGAGCGCGTAGAGCAGGGCGGACAGGGCGGCGCCGGCCAGGGCGAGGGTGACCGGGGTGGCGCCGCCGCGGCCGGCGGAGCCGATCGCGTACACGAGGACTGTGCCGGCCAGCGCACCGAGGAAGGCGAACCAGACGTAGCCCGACGGGCTGGGAATGCCGAGCAGGGCGATCGAGGTGACGACGGCGAGGCTCGCGCCGGCCGTCACCCCGAGCAGCCCGGGATCGCCCAGGGGATTGCGGGTGTGTCCCTGCATGAGGGCGCCGGAGACGCCGAGCGCGAGGCCGACGAGCAGGCCGAGCACCGTGCGCGGCACCCGGAGCTGGCGGACGATGACCGCTTCCTCGCTGGTCAGACCGCTGTCCAACAGTGCCTGCCAGACCTCGCCGGGACCGATCGAGCGGGTGCCGACGGCGATGCTCGCCAGGCAGGCCGCGGCCAGGACGACCACCAGCAGGAGGAGGCCGGCCAGCCGTCGCGACCGGGCCGTCCGCACCGGTGTGCCGCCCGGCGCCGGGGCCACGGTCGTGGCGGTCACGAGCAGCTCCCGGGGACGGACACGCGAAGGAAAGGAAGCCTTACCTTACCGACGCCCGTCTGCCGGTGGACCGGCCGCTCAGGCCGGGAGGACGGCCTCGATCGCGGCGCGCACCTCGGGCGCGTCCGGCAGGGTCGTGGGACGGAACCGGCCGACGACCTCGCCGCTCGGGCTGATCAGGAACTTCTCGAAGTTCCACAGGACGTCACCGGCGGTGCCGTCGGCGTCGGCCGCCGTGGTCAGCCGCTGGAAGAGCGGGTGCGCGCCGGGGCCGTTGACCTCGACCTTCTCCGTCATCGGGAAGGTGACGCCGTAGGTCGCGGAGCAGAACTCGGCGATCTCCTCCGCGGTGCCGGGTTCCTGGCCCTTGAACTGGTTGCACGGCACGCCGACGACGGTGAGCCCGCGGTCGCCGTACTCCTCCTGCAGTGCCTCGAGGGCGCCGTACTGCGGGGTGAGCCCGCACCTGCTCGCCACGTTGACCACCAGCGCGGCCTTCCCGCCGGTGAGGTGCCCCAGCGTTGTCGGCTCGCCCTGCAGCGTGGTCACGGACAGGTCGAGGAGGTCGCTCATGCCCCGGGCAGCGCCACGGGCGGGGCGTTCATTCCGCGGTGCCGTCACGCCAGGCCGCTGATGTCGTCCGGGACGTCGACGGCGTGCTGGCGCAGTGCCTCGATCGGCACGATCTCCAGGGCGCGGGCGTTGGTGGCGGCCAGGACGACGCCCGCTGCCGCGCCGGCCTGGTAGGCCTGCAGCCAGCGGACGGCGACGACGCACCACCGGTCGCCGGGCTTCAGGCCGGGGAAGCCGTACTCGGGCCGCGGCGTGGACAGGTCGTTGCCGAGGTCCCGCTGCATGACCAGGAAGTCTGCGGAGACGACCGCGCACACGGTGTGCGAGCCGAGATCCTCCGGGCCGCTGGTGCAGTGCCCGTCCCGGTAGAAACCGGTGACCGGGTCGATGCCGCACGTCTGGAGCGGCCCGCCCAGCACGTTGCGCTCGTCCGCGGGCTCGGGCTGCACGGGCGCTCCTGGACGGTCGGCGGACAGGCGTGGTCGGCGCGTGCCCAGGATGGCATGGTTCGGACGTGCCCGAGCAGCCCGACGTCCTCTGGCGGCCCACTCCGGAGAGCATCCGCGCAACCCGTGTCGCGGCCTTCGCCGCCTGGGTGACCGAGCGCCGGGGGGTCTCCTTCGGCGACCCGGTCGACTACGACACCCTGTGGCGCTGGTCGGTGGAGCACCTCGACCAGTTCTGGGCCGACATCGCCGAGTGGACCGGCGTGCTGCCGGGCGTCCCCGACGACCAGGTGCTGACCGACCGGTCCATGCCGGGCGCGGTCTGGTTCCCGGGGACGACGGTGAACTTCGCCGAGCAGGTGTTCCGCAACGTCACGGACGCGCACCCGGCATTGATCGTCGTCGCTGAGGACACCGCCCCGGTCGAGGTCTCCTGGACGACGCTGCGCGGGCAGGTCGGCGCCTTCGCCGCGACCCTGCGCCGGCTCGGCGTGCAGCCCGGCGACCGGGTGGCCGGCTACCTCCCCAACGTGCCCGAGGCCGTCGTCGCCTTCCTCGGCGCCGCGTCGATCGGCGCCGTCTGGTCCTCCTGCGCGCCGGACTTCGGCACCCGCGCCGTCCTCGACCGGTTCGCCCAGATCGAGCCCACGGTGCTGGTCGCCGTCGACGGCTACCGGTTCAACGGCAGGGACTACGACCGGCGGGACGTCGTCGCCGAGCTGCGGGCCGCATTGCCGACCGTCCGGACGACGGTCTCCGTCCCTCGGCTGTTCCCCGACGAGCTGCCCGACGGGGCGCTGGCGTGGGCCGAGGCGGTCGCCGACGAGCAGCAGCCGGAGTTCGCGGAGCTGCCCTTCGACCACCCGCTCTGGATCGTCTACTCGTCGGGGACGACGGGGTTGCCGAAGGGGATCGTGCACGGGCACGGCGGGGTCGTGCTCGAGCAGCGCAAGCAGGCGGCGCTGCACATGGACGTCGGCGTCGGTGACCGCTTCTTCTGGTACGCCTCGACCGCCTGGATCATGTGGAACATCGCCACGTCGGCGCTGCTGACCGGGGCGACGGTGGTGGTGTACGACGGCGCGCCCACCTATCCGTCGGTCGACGTCCAGTTCGAGCTCGCCGCGCGCACGGGCATGACGTTCCTCGGCACGAGCCCGGGCTACCTCGGGGCGTGCGAGAAGGCCGGTGAGCGGCCGGGTGAGCGGCACGACCTGTCGGCCATCCGCTTGATCGGCGTGACCGGGTCGCCGCTGCCGTCCTCCACCTTCCGCTGGGTCTACGACGCCGTGCGGGACGACGTCTTCCTGGGCTCGCTGTCCGGCGGCACCGACGTCGCGACCGGGTTCATCGGCAGCGCACCGCTGCTGCCGGTCACCGTCGGTGAGTTGCAACGGCCGATGCTCGCCGTCGCCGCCGCGGCGTGGGACGAGGACGGCCGGCCGGTGGTCGGCGAGCTGGGCGAGCTGGTCGTCACCGAGCCGATGCCGTCGATGCCGCTGTACTTCTGGAACGACCCCGACGGCACGCGCTACCGCGAGTCGTACTTCGAGCCGTGGCCCGGCGTCTGGCGGCACGGCGACTGGCTGGAGATCACCGAGCGCGGGACCTGCGTCATCACCGGCCGCTCGGACTCGACGCTCAACCGTGGCGGCGTCCGGATGGGGACGGCGGACATCTACGCCGCCGTCGAGTCGATCCCCGCCGTCCTCGACTCCGTCGTCCTCGGCGTCGAGCTGCCCGACGGCGGCTACTGGATGCCGCTGTTCGTGCAGCTGGCGCCGGGCGAGGAGCTGACCGACGACCTCCAGGCGCGGCTGAAGAAGGCGATCCGCGAGCAGGCGTCGCCCCGGCACGTGCCCGACGAGATCATCGCCGTCCCCGGTGTGCCGCACACCCGCACCGGCAAGCGGCTGGAGGTGCCCCTCAAGCGGCTGTTCCAGGGCATCGACCCAGCGAAGGCGGTCAACACCGGCGCGGTGGACGACGCGTCGCTGGTCGAGCACTACGTCCGGCTGGCCAAGGACCGCGGCGTCTAGGCCAGTCGGCGTGATCATGCTCACCTGGGTGGATGACGGCGACGTGCGGGGGGCACCCCCGGCGCCCAAGGTGTACGTGATCATCCCCGCCAGCCGAGGAGACAGCCGACGATGACGTCGACCGAGAACGAGACCTGGCAGCCCGAGCCGCCGGTACTGCTGCCCCCGTGGCACACGCCCGAGCGCGAGGAACTGCAGCTGCAGGCCCGCCGGTTCGCGATGGACGAGGTGCTGCCGGTCGCCAACGAGCTGGACCCGCAGAAGGGCGAGATCCCGGCGTCGCTGCTGGACCGACTGGCCGACCTCGGCTACTTCGGCATCACCGTCCCGAAGGAGAACGGCGGCCTCGGGCTGGGTGTCTTCGAGTACTGCACGGTGTCCGAGGAGCTGGCCCGCGCGTGGATGTCGACGGCCAGCATCCTGGCCCGGTCCCAGGGTCTCGGGACGGCGGTCGCCGACGACGAGCGCCGGGCCGAGCTGATGGCCCGCAGCGCGCGCGGCGAGTGGATCGGCGCCATCGCCCTCTCCGAGCCCGACGCCGGCTCGGACCTGGCCGGCGTCTCGACCCGCGCCGTCCTCGACGGCGACGAGTGGGTGGTGACCGGGCGCAAGCGCTGGTGCGGCAACGCCAAGGCCGCGGACTTCATCCAGGTGCTGGTGCGCGAGCGCGACCCCGAGGAAGGCGAGTCACGGTCGAAGGGCCTGGTCAACCTGCTGGTCGAGAAGAAGCGCGGCGAGTTCCCCGAGGGGATGTCCGGCTACCCGATCGACAAGGTCGGCTACCACGGCTTCCTCACCTGGGACCTCACCCTCGACGGCGTCCGGGTTCCGAAGGGCAACGTCATCGACGAGGCGGCCGCCAGCGACGAGGAGGGCGACGCCGCGAAGCGGGCGGGCTTCGCCGAGGCGCAGAAGTTCCTGAACACCGCCCGCGTGCACACCGCCGCGCGCGCCGTCGGCCTGGCCCGGGCGGCGCTCGAGGACTCGATCCTCTACCTGCAGGAGCGCGAGCAGTTCGGCCATCCGATCGGCGACTTCCAGGCGCTGCGGTTCGCCGTCGCAGAGATGGCTGCGCAGATCGAGCAGTGCCGCGCCTTCTACCGCCAAGTGGCGCACCTGCTCGACCTCGGCGTCCCGTGCGAGAAGGAGGCGTCGATGGTCAAGCTCGAGGCCACCGAGATGTCGGTGCGGGTGACCAACCAGCCGGTGGTGGTGAGCGCGAGGCCGAGATGGGTGAAGGTCTCGATCAGCAGCCCGACCCGCATGATCGTCGCCAGGCTGGCGTGCCGCTCGAGCCAGCCGTAACCGGAGGTGCCGACGATGCCGCCCAGCGCACCGATGGTCGAGAGGAGACCGAAGCCGACGGCGCCGAGGTCCAGGACGTCGGTCGCGTAGAGGACCAGCACCGACCACGCGGCGCCGTACGTGACGTTGAACGTGACGATCGTGAGGGTCAGGGTGCGCACCGCGCGGTTGCCCCACGTCCATCGGAAGCCTTCGGCGATGTCACGGCCGATGTGGGTGCGGGTCTCGGGCCGCGTCAGGGGAGGGACGGCCATCCGGGAGACGAGGACGGCGCCGAGCGCGATGCAGACCGCCTGCGCGAAGAAGGGCCACGCTGCCCCTGCCGCGAAGAGCAGGGCGCCGAGCGACGGCCCGACCAGCTCGTTCAGCGTGATGCCACCCACCATGAGCCGGGCGTTGCCGATGCCGAGATCGGCCTTGGGCACCACCATGGGCAGCAGGGTGCCCGAGGTCGTGTCGACGAAGACCTCGGCCGTGCCGAGCACGAACATGGTCACGAGGACGACGGTGACGTTCACCCGGCCCGTGACCAGCGCGACGGTGAGGACGGCGAGCACCGCGGCACGCGCCAGGTTGACGGTCACCACGAGCAGCCGCCGGTCGATGCGGTCGGCGAGCGCGCCGGCGTACAGCCCGAACAGCAGCCAGGGGAGCCGCTGGAGGAGGCCCGCCAGGGCGACGAGGAGCGGATCGGAGGTCTGCGAGGCGATCAGCAGCGGCCCGGCGGCGATCTCGAGCCCGTCGCCGAGGTTGCTGGTCCACGTCGATCCGACCAGCCACCGGAACGGCTTTCCCATGCGGGCCGGGAAGACCGCCTCGACCACGCGCCGCACGACGGAGAACCTAGGCGACCGAGCGGTCTCGTAGGTCGAGGACGCGGGCCTCCCACGGGCGCAGGGTGGGACCGGGGTCGGGGAGGTTGCCGAGCACCAGCGGAGCGCCGACGGCCTGGGGGAGCAGGTCGCTCAGGTCGCAGGATCGCCGGCTCACGTTGCAGACGACCAGCAGGGTCTCGCCGTCCAGGCTGCGGGTGAAGGCGTAGACGTCGTCGTGGTCGGGCAGCAGCATCGCGAAGTCGCCGAGGGCGACCACCGGGTTCTCGTGCCGCAGCGCGATCAGCCGCCGGTAGTGGGCGAGCACCGACGACGGGTCGTCGCGCTGCGCGGCCGCGTTCCACTCGACGTGGTCGGGGTTCACCGGCAGCCACGGCGTCCCGGTGGTGAAGCCCGCGGACGGCGAGGCGTCCCACTGCACCGGGGTGCGGGCGTTGTCCCGGCTCATCCGACGCATGGCGGCGAGCACGGCTGCCGGGTCCTCGCCCACGACCATCGCCGCCCCGAAGTGGTTGACCGACTCGACGTCCCGGAAGTCGTCCACGGAGGCGAACGGGAAGTTCGCCATCCCGATCTCCTGGCCCTGGTAGACGTACGGCGTCCCGCGGTGCAGGTGCAGCAGGGTCGCCAGGCAGGTCGCCGAGTCGCGGCGGAACTCCGGGCTGTCGTCGCCGAAGCGGGAGACCGCCCGGGGCTGGTCGTGGTTGTCCCAGTAGAGGGAGTTCCAGCCGACGTCGGCGAGGCCGGTCTGCCACCGGCCGAACGACGCCTTGAGGTCGCGCATCCGCAGCGGCACCGGCCGCCACTTGCTGCCCTGGTGGTCCAGGCCCACGTGCTCGAACTGGAAGACCATGTCCACCTCGGCGCGCACCGGGTCGGTGAACAGCCGCGCTTGCTCGATCGTGACCCCGGGCATCTCGCCGACGGTCAGGAACGTGCCGTCCCGCCCGGCGAAGACCTCCCGGTGCATCTCCTGGAGGAACTCGTGGATCCGCGGCCCGCACAGGTAGGACGCCGACCCGTCGCCCAGCGACGACCCCGGGAGCGGTGGCCCGTCGTGCAGGTGACCGTCCTCGGCGACGTCCTTGGAGATCATGTTGATCACGTCCATGCGGAAGCCGTCGACCCCGCGGTCGAGCCACCACCGCATCATCGCGTAGACGGCCTCGCGCACCTCGGGGTTCTCCCAGTTCAGGTCGGGCTGCCTGCGGTCGAACAGGTGCAGGTAGTACTCGCCGGTGGCCGCGTCGTACTCCCAGACAGGGCCGGAGAAGAACGACTGCCAGTTCGTCGGCTCGGCCCCGGGGTCCCCGCCCGCGAAGCCGCCCCGCGGCGGCCGCCACCAGTACCAGTCGCGCTTGGGCGAGGTCCGGGACGCTCTGCTCTCCTCGAACCACGGGTGCTCGTCGCTGGTGTGGTTGACCACCAGGTCCATGACCAGCCGCATCCCGCGGGCGTGCAGCGCCGCGATCAGCTCGTCGAGCTGCTCCAGCGTGCCGAACAGCGGATCGATGCCCTGGTAGTCGCTGATGTCGTAGCCGTTGTCGGCCTGCGGCGACGGGTACACCGGCGACAGCCACAGGACGTCGACGCCGAGGTCGGTGAGGTGGTCGAGGCGCTGGAGGACGCCG
Organism: Blastococcus sp. CT_GayMR20; assembly: GCF_004570345.1. The sequence continues at coordinate 15,823 of NZ_SPQM01000088.1, forward strand.
CCGAGGTCACCGATGCCGTCGCCGTCGGAGTCCTGGAACGAGCGCGGGTAGACCTGGTAGGCCACGGCGCTCGCCCACCAGGGCGCCTCCATCAGGACGGGAACGTGTGGTGCACGGCCTCGACGTTGTTGCCGTCGGGATCGCGGACGAAGACCGCGTAGTAGCCCGGGTGGTACTCCGGCCAGATCCTCGGCTCGTGCAGGACCTCCGCGCCGGTGGCCCGCGCCTCGGTGAACGCCGCGTCCACGGCCTCCCGGGTCGGCGCCTGGATCGCCAGGTGCACCGGCCGTACGCCGGTGTCGACGGCGGAGCCGAGCCACAGCCGGGGGAAGCTGTCGGCGCCGCACAGCCCCACGACGGCGCCGCCCGGGCTCTCGTGCCGCATCAGTTCGCGGACCCCGCACGCGGCGAAGACCCGCGTGTAGAAGCCGGCCGAGGCATCGACGTCGTCGCACTGCAGTGACAGGTGGTCGAGCATGTCGCGACCGTAGCGACGGGGTGCGACCGGCGCCGGTCGGACTCGTCTGCGCACCGGTGCTTGGATGGGCCCGGCGTCCGGGAGAGCCCCGGCGCAGGAGGGAGAACCGTGGCCGAGCTGAGCCGACCGGACGTCGAGCCCCCGACGGGGCCCGCCCCGGACGACCTCGTGATCGAGGACCTCGTCGTCGGCGACGGACCCGAGGCGACCGCGGGGAGCCTGGTCAGCGCCCACTACGTGGGGGTCACCCACGACGGCGGCGAGCAGTTCGACGCGTCCTGGGACCGCGGCGACCCGCTGGAGTTCCGCCTCGGTGTGGGCATGGTCATCCAGGGGTGGGACGAGGGCATCGCCGGCATGAAGGTCGGCGGCCGCCGCCGGCTGACGATCCCGTCGCGCAAGGCGTACGGCGACCGCGGAGCCGGCGGCGTCATCAAGCCCGGGGCGACGCTGGTCTTCGTGGTGGACCTCGTCGGCGTCCGGTGACCGGTCCGCCCGGAATGGTTGAGCGGGCAAGCAAGTTGACACGGGCATGCGCGTAGAGGTCTGGTCCGACGTCGTCTGTCCGTGGTGCTACATCGGCAAGCGCCGGCTGGAGGCCGCCCTGGAGCGGTTCCCGCACCGCGACCAGGTCGAGGTCGTCTGGCGGTCCTTCCAGCTCGACCCCTCCGTGCCCGAGGGCGAGACCCACGCGACCCTGCCGGCGCTCGCCGCGAAGTACGGCACCAGCGTCGAGGCGATGCGCGCGAACATGGCGCGGGTCGAGGAGGTCGCCGCCCGTGCGGGCCTGGAGTACCACCTGGCCGACGGTGTCAGCGGCAACACGCTGCTCGCCCACCAGGCCCTCCACCTGGCCGCCGAGCGCGACAGGGGCGGCGAGCTCAAGGAGCGTCTGCTGCACGCCCACTTCGAGGAGGGGCGCTCCGTCTTCGACGTCGACTCGCTCGCCGAGCTGGCCGCCGAGGTGGGTCTCGACCAGGCCGAGGTCCGCGACGCACTGGCCGACCGGCGCTACCTGGCCGCCGTCCACGCCGACGCCGCCACCGCGCAGGCCCTGGGCGCCACCGGCGTCCCGTTCTTCGTCGTCGACCGCAAGTACGGCGCCGCCGGTGCCCAGCCGGCCGAGCTGCTGCTGAACATCCTCGAGCGCGCGTGGTCCGATGCCCACCCGCTCGTCACGGTGCCGGCCGCCGACGGCTGCGACGACGACAGCTGCAACGTCTAGGGAAGGACCCGCTCACGTGAGCAGGCGAGACGCGGCCCGCAGCGCCTTCTCGGCCCCGGCGTCCAGCTCCCGGACGACGTCGGTCGCCGACCGCTCCGTCGTCACCAGGCCCACGGCCTCGCCGGCGTAGAGCGGTGCCGTCGCCGGATCGCCGGTGCGCCGTCCCTCGACCACGAGCCGCCGCGCGTCGTCGTCCTCCACCAGTTCGTCCTCCCGGCCGTGCCACACACGGGAGAACTCGTTGACCAGCGCCCGGCCCGGCCACCGCTCGGGCCAGGCGATGCCCTCGGCGACGTCGAAGGCGCGGGTCAGCACCGTCTCGTCCCCGGTCGCCTCGCGCACCCGCTCGCGGGCGGCGGCGGAGTTGAGTCCCTCGGTGCAGGACAGGAACGCCGTCCCCACCCACACGCCGGCCGCACCGGCCACGAGCGCGCCTGCCATGGCGGCACCCGTGGCGATGCCGCCGGCGGCCACGACCGGCCGGTCGGTGAGGGCCAGGACCTCCTGCAGGAGCGGTAGCAGCGTGCGCTGCCCGGTGTGCCCGCCGGCCTCAGTGCCCTGGGCGACGAGCACGTCGACGCCCGCCTCCAGCGCGCGGTGGGCGTCGGCGAGCGTGTTGACCTGCGACGCGACCGCGATCCCCGCGTCGTGCAGCGGACCGACGTAGGGTGCGGGATCGCCGAAGGACATCGACACCAGGCTCGGCTGCGCGGCGATCGTCACCTCGAGCAGATCGGGCCGGTCGTCGAGGGCCCAGATCATCAGCCCGACCCCGAACGGGACCTCCGAGGCCGCCGGTACGGCGCACTGGTCGGTCACGAACCCGGCGCTGTGCCGACCGCTGACGCCGATCATCCCGAGTCCCCCGCCGAGGGAGACCGCGCGGGCGAGTTCGCCGCCGGACACACCGGCCATCGGTGCACCGATGACCGGCGTCGTCAGGTCGAACCAGCGGGTCAGCGGAGTCTTGATCACGCAGCCATGGTGCCGCAGCCGAGCGACTCCGGCGGTTCAGCGAACTGCGCCACCGGTGACGTCGCCCCCGCCGGCCTCGTCGGCCTCGGTCGCACTGGTCGCCAGTTCGTCCTCGCCGGTCGACTCGGGGTCGTCGGCGCCGGAAGCGAGGTCGGCGCCCTCGCCCGAGGCCCCTGGGTCGGCCTGCAGGGTGCGCGGGTCGTTGAGCGGGTCGGGCACGTCGGGATCGGTGACGGTCATGCTCCTCCGCTTGCCCCGGCGCGCACGGGCCGAACCCTGGCGCATGCGTAACGCATGTGTTACGCATTGCGTGTGGAGGCGCTGGCGGCACTGGCCGATCCGACCCGACGCGAGCTGCTGGCCCTGCTGGCCGGCGGCGAGCGCGCGGCAGGCGACCTCGCCGACCGCTTTCCGGTGAGCCGCCCGGCCATCAGCCGGCACCTCCGGGTCCTGCGGGAGGCCGGTCTGGTGCGCTCTCGGACCGACGGACGGCGGCGGCTCTACGCGCTCGACCCGCGTCCCCTGCGGGAGCTCGACGACTGGCTGGAGCCCTACCGCGACCTGTGGGCCCAGCGGCTGGACGCACTGGACACCGAGATCGCCCGCGGCCGGCGGGCACGGACGAGCGGAGCAGGCGCATGACCGAGCACCTCGGCACCCGGCGGGGCACCGTGACCAGGGAGGACGACGGGCGGCAGCGCCTGGAGTTCCGGCGGTCCTGGCCGGATCCGATCGAGGACGTGTGGTCGGCGCTCACCGAACCCCACCGCCTCGCTCGCTGGATCGGGAGGTACGAGGGGGAGCGCCGGGCGGGGGGCACGGGCACCTTCGTCATGACGCAGGAGGAGGGCGAGCACGCCGGCGATCCCACGACCATCCTGGAGTGCGATCCGCCGCGGCGGCTGGTGGTCGAGTGGGTGCAGCAGGAGACCGAGAACTGGCGGGTGGCCCTCGACCTGTGGAGCGAGGACGGCCGGACCTGGCTCAGCTTCGTGCAGGTCTTCCCGGCCGAGGCCGACGTCGCGGACATGGCGATGGGCTGGCACTGGTACCTGGACAAGCTCGACTCGGTACTCGGCGGACGCCCCGCCCCGGCGGAGTGGGACGCGTTCGTCGCCGAGGTGGGCCCGGGCTACGGCCGGTCACCGTCCTGAGGTCAGGGCCGCGCCAGCACCGCCATCGCGACCGAACCGGCCAGCCCGACCACCACGATCGGGGTCTCCAGCGGGTCGAAGCCCGACGGCGTCAGCAACTTCCGGTTGAAGCGCTCGACCAGGTAGCCACCGATCATCGTCGTCCCGAGGAGCCGGAGCATCGTGCGGGCTCGTTCGTCCGGCCCGGCGGCCAGCCGTACCAGGGCGTAGAGCTGCGAGCCCGTCATGTAGACGGGCGCGCTGTACGACGCGCCGAACCAGAGCGAGTCGCGCGCCACGTGGTCCGGGCTGCCGTGCATGAACGGGACGTCGTAGGGACGGCGCCGGCGCAGGGCGACCACCTGACCGACCAGACCGGCAGCCAACTGGACGGCGGAGACGGCGACCAGCGCCCGGCGATTCGCCATAGCGCCGCACCGTAGGACGCCCGACCCTCGTGTGGGCCCTTTCTCAGGCCGGCTGGTCGACCTGCACGGGGTCGGGGCCGGTCCACGGGCCCAGTCGGCCGAGCACCCGGTCCCGCGCCTGGATGCGCGCGCCGGCCTGTACCGGGTAGACCGCGTAGTCCTCGGTCAGGTCCCGCGCGGCGTGCACCGCGAAGTTGGGGTCGTCCTGGGCCTGGCGGCCCACGGCCACGAGGTCGGCGGCGCCGCCGGCGATGACAGCCTCCGCCTGTCGCGCGTCGACGATCATGCCCACCGCCATGG
>NZ_SPQM01000089.1 GCF_004570345.1 Blastococcus sp. CT_GayMR20
CACCGGCACGGGCGGCCACCTCTCCCCTCCGAGTGACCCAGGTCTGGCATCCGGAGCATCCGCGGTAACGGAGCCGTAGCGTTCCGTGACTCGAACCGGAGACGTGAAGGGCAGTGAAATGAGCGCCGAGCTGCACGTCCATGACGGGGCTGCCCGCCCCGGCAGCGCACTGGAGACGTTGCTGGCGGACGGCCGCCTCGACGAGCGGCGCCCGAACGTCGCCGGCGACCTGCCCACCGTCTTCCGGGCCGCACCGATGTTCCGCCGGTCCGTGGCCGGCTACGACCGGTTCCAGGTCGACACCTACGTCCAGTGGGCGGAGGAGGAACTGATCACCGCCGAGCGCGAGCGCGAGCACCTCCTCGCGGCGCACTCCCGCACCTGGGCCGAGCTCGAGCAGGCCCGGGCACTGCTGTCCCACTCCCCCGACGGCGGCGAGATGCTCCGTCTCTCCCCACGGATCGCGTCCATCCTCGCCGCGGCGGCCGACGAGGCCACGGGCATGCGGATGGAGGCCGACGCCGACCGGGCCGCGGCCGCCGGGCACGCGGCGCGGGTGCGTGCCGACGCCGAGGCCGAGGCCGAGGCGACGCTCGGCACGGCGACCGGTCGGGCGGAGGCACTGATCGCCGAGGCCGATCGCATCGTCGCCGACGCCGAGCAGACGAGCCGGCGAGCCCGTGTGGAGGCCGAGTCGCGCCTGGACTCCGTGCGGCAGCTGGAGCAGCGCGCCGCCGAGCAGGCCGAGCACATCCGGCAGCTGGCGCTGGCCGAGGCCGACGCGGCGCGGCTGCACGCACGGGCGGAGATCGTCCGGATGCTGAGCACCGGACGCGAGGAGCGCCGCCGGGCCGATGCCGAGGCGGCCGCGACCCGTGCGCGCCTGGACCGCGACGCAGCGGCCCGCTCCGCCTCGCTGCGGGCGGAGGTGGCCCGGCTCGAGCGCCGCCGGGCCAAGCTCCGGGCGGAGGTCGAGCTGCTCGCCGGCCAGGCCGCTCAGCCGGCCCGCGGCGGGCTGGACCTCCACCTGCACGGGCTGCTGGCGCGCTTCGGGTGGCGGCACCGGACGCTGCGGGTGCCCTGACGGAGCCGAGCGCGCGGCCCCCTACGGCCGGAGGACCGCGACGGCGTCGTCCCCCGGGCCGCGACCGCGTCGCGCCCGGGCGGCACCGGCCAGTTCCGCCAGCATCGCCTCCGTGGTGCCGAGGTCGACGCAGGCGTCGGTGACGCTGACGCCGTACTCCAGCGCGCCGGGATGCCGCTGGTCGAGGTTCTGCCGGCCGGCGACGAGGTTGCTCTCCAGCATCACCCCGCGGATGGCCGGCTCACCGCCGCCGATCTGACCGGCCAGGTCGTGGACCACCTCGATCTGGCGCAGGTGGTTCTTCCGGCTGTTGCCGTGGGAGGCGTCCACCACGACGACCTCCGGGAGCCCGCGCGCCCGGAGCCGGGCCCGCGTGTCGGCGATGTGCGCGGCGGAGTAGTTCGGGCCCGACGTGTCGCCGCGCAGGATGACGTGGCCGGTCTCGTTGCCGGTCGTCGACAGCTGGGCGGTCATCCCGTGCCGGTCGACACCGAGGAACTCGTGCCCGGACCGGGCGGCGATCACGGCCTGGACCGCGGCCTCGATGCTGCCCTCCGGTGAGTTCTTGAACCCCACGACCGCCGAGAACCCGGAGACCCGCTCGCGGGCGGTCTGGTCGGTGACGTTCCGCGCGCCGACGCCGTTGTAGGTGACGAGGCCGTCGACGTACTGCGGCGTCAGCGCGTTCAGCGGTTCGGCGGCGACCGGTACGCCCATCGCGGTGATGCGTCCCATGAGCAGCCGGGTCGCGATCAGTCCGACGCTGATGTTGTTCGATCCGTCGAGGTAGGGGTCGTAGGCGAAGCCCTTCCAGTCCACCTCGGTCCGCGGCTTCTCGGTGTAGGTCCGCATCACGATCTCGAGGTCGTCGCCGTGCCGGTCCCGCATGCGACGGAGGAAGCCGGCGTACTCCAGCGTGGCGGCCGGGTCGTGGATCGAGCACGGGCCCGCGATGACGGCCAGCCGGTCGTCGGCACCGCTGACGATGTCGGCCATCGCCCTGCGTCCGGCGCGGGTGGTGGCGGCCGACGCCGCCGAGAGCGGCAGGACCGTCGCGACGGCCTCGGGGGTGACGACCACGTCGAGGCTCACGATCCGCGTGTTCGTCAGGCCCGAGAGGTCGACCGGCTCGGGGTCCGGGTAGCCCAGCTGTCGCCGCACCTCCGGGAGCAGCTCCGACTGCGTGGCGTCCATCTGGTCGTTCACCCGGCGCTGCACGTCCAGCAGGCGGTCGGCGATGCTCCTCGCCACGTCCAGGATCCCGTCGGCGGGGATGTCGGCCTGTGGTGGCATCGCTGCGTGCTCCTCGGTGTGGTGCCGTGCAGGGACCGGTCGCCCCTGCGCAGTCGAGGGTAGGCAGGGCGCCGTCCGCCGATCGCCGCCGAGGGCTGTCGGGAGGCCGCGCTCGGGCGTAGCGTCGTCGGCACTGTGGACTGGCTCACGGTCGAGGTCTTCGACGGCGGGATCCCCGCCGCCGCGTGGGCGCGCGCGTGGCAGGACCTGCTCACCGAGGCCGCCGTCTCCCGCGGGGCAGTGTTCTGGGACGAGCACGAGCACCGGTGGGGCGTCGTCCTGGAGTTCGCATTCGACGACGAGCGCCGCCGCGACGCCTTCCGGCAGTCGCCGGTCCTCCGGGCCGCCCTCGACGCCGCTCCCGACCCGGTGCACGGCATCGCGCTCTACCCGCACCGCGGGGGCGGGTCGGGGAGCCGGCAGCCGCGCCGTCCCCGCCCGGTCACGGCCGGCGGCTCGGCCGCTCTCCCGGAGCCGCAGGACGACCTGTTCCTGCGGTGCCCTCCGGGAGGGGCCGAGGACACCGCTCAGGTGACGGTGAACCGACCGTTCATGCTCGGGTGCGGATCGCACAGGTAGCGGTAGCCGCCCGGCTCGAAGGTGACCACCCAGAGGGTCTCGACCTTCTCGGTGGGGCCGGTCCGCTCGTCGACGGCCCCGTCCCCGCCGCTGAGGTGGAAGTTGTGGACCGCGGTCGGGTCCGAGACCTCGATGTTGTACTCGCCGGCCGCCAGCTCGGTCACCGGTTCGCCGTCCTCGTCGACCAGGGCGATCTCGAACGCGTCCGGGGACTCCTCGGTGCCGACGGTCGCCCGCAGGGTCGGCGCGCCCTCGGCGCGGGTGACCTCGGGTTCCCCGTCGCCCGAGCCGCAGGCGGCGACGAGGAGCAGCAGCGCCAGCGCGGGTGCGAGTGGACCTCTGGTCATCCCCCGTCCCTTCGTCGTGAGGACTGGCCGCACGGACCCTGTCTACTCCCCTCGCCAGCTTCACGGACGTGGTCGGCAACCGGTTCACCGGCAACGGCTACCCGAAGGTGAACGCGTAGGCCTCGGCGCCCGGCTCCTCGAAGGTGATCTCCAGCGTCCGGTCGCGGACGCCGTCCCGCTGCCGCACGAGCTGGTACAGGCGGCCCTCGCGGAGCATTCCCGTCCCGTCCTCCCCGACGTCCACGCCGGAGGACCGACCGGGGACCTCGCCGTCCAGCAGCACGCGGAACGGGACCGGTCCGCGCGTACCCGGCGACAGCACGAGATGGGCATCGCGGGCGGAGAAGCGGTAGGCGATGCTGCCGCCGGCCCGGTCCAGCACGACGCACTCCGGCCCGATCGTCCACTCGCCGTCCAGCGCCCAGTGGTTGAGCCGCAGGTCCTCGGGGAGCTCGTAGCCGTGCCGCCGGTCGAACGCAGCGCCCTGCGCGGAGGCGAAGTGGTCGCCGCGCTGGAAGCCGAGATACGTCTCCGGCGTCCGCAGGTGGTCCCAGTCGGCCTCGGCCTCCACGCCGACGCCCACGACGGAGACGGGCTCGCGGTCGATCCCGAGCAGCCGCTGGATGCTGCGCTCGGACTCCTCGTACCGTCCCTCGCCGAAGTGGGAGTCGCGGATGATGCCCTCGGCGTCGACGAAGTAGAGCGCCGGCCAGTAGTGGTTGTCGAAGGCGCTCCAGATCGCGTAGTCGTCGTCCACGGCGACCGGGAAGTCCAGCGCCCGCTGCTGCGTCGCGAGCCGCACGCCCTCGATCCGGTGCTCGAAGGAGAACTCCGGCGTGTGGACCCCGACGACGATCAGCCCGTCGTCCCGGTAGGCCTGCGACCAGGCGCGGACCCAGGGCACGGTCCGCAGCCAGTTGATGCAGGTCAACGTCCAGAAGTCCACGAGGACGACGTGTCCGCGCAGGGCGTCCGGGTCGAGCGGTCCGGAGTTGACGTACCCGGTCGCCCCGGTGAGCGGCGGCATGTGCAGACGTGTGAACATCCGGTTCCTCCCTGGGAGCGTGCGGCGCCAGGAGGAACACTCGCGCCCGGCGCAGCCGCCTCGCACCAGGGAGAGACCCTGGTCGGTGCCCCGACCCCGGACCGGCCGGCCGGTCCGGGAGCCGTTCGCCCCTGTCGGCCGAGCACCGTCGGGTGTCGGATGGGTCGGCCCCGTGGGCTCCCCGGGGGCACCGGAGGTGCCTGCATGTCATCGAGCGGTGCGCGGACCGTCCTCCTGGGACGGCGGAGCGAGTGCGAGGCCCTGAGCGGTCTGCTGGCCGCCGCCAAGGCGGGCCGCAGCCAGGTCCTGGTGCTGCGGGGCGAGGCCGGGGTGGGCAAGACGGCGCTGCTGGAGTTCCTCCTGGAGCGGGCAGCGGGATGCCGGGCGGCCCGGGCGGCCGGGGTCGAGTCGGAGATGGAGCTGCCCTTCGCCGGCCTGCAGCAGCTCTGCAGCCCGTACCTCGACCGGCTGGGCTCGCTGCCCGTGCCGCAGCAGGAGGCGCTCGCGACCGCGTTCGGACTGCGGTCGGGCAGCGCGCCGAGCCGCTTCCTCGTGGGGCTGGCGGTGCTGACCCTGCTCGCGGAGGTGTCGGAGGAGCGGCCGCTGCTCTGCCTCGTGGACGACGCCCAGTGGCTCGACCACGCGTCGGCCCAGGCACTCGAGTTCGTCGCGCGCCGGCTGGCGGCCGAGTCCGTGGCCATGGTCGTCGCCGTCCGCGAGTCCGACGAGGAGCATCCCTTCGCCGGTCTCCCCGAGCTCCCCGTCCGGGGCCTCGGTGGTGTGGACGCGGCGGCGCTGCTGCACTCCGCCGTGTCGGGCACGCTGGATCCCCGGGTCCGCGACCGCATCCTGGCGGAGAGCCACGGCAACCCGCTGGCCCTCCTCGAGCTGCCGCGCGGGGCCACCACGGCGGAGCTGGCCTTCGGCAGCGCCCCCGCCGCGTCCGCGAGGCCGCTCGTGCACCGGCTCGAGCAGGGCTTCCTGCGCCAGGTCATCCCGATCCCGCGGCAGTCCCGGCGGCTGCTGCTGACCGCAGCGGCGGAGCCCGTGGGAGACGTCCCCCTCCTGTGGCGCGCCGCCGAGCGGCTCGGCATCGGGACCGACGCGGCGGCCGCGGCCGAGGCGTCGGGACTGATCCAGCTGCGCGACGGGGTCCGGTTCCGGCATCCGCTCGTCCGTTCCGCGGTCTACCGCTCGGCGACGCCCGCGGAACGGCGGGACGTCCACCGCGCGCTGGCCGAGGTCACCGACGCCGAACTGGATCCCGACCGCCGGGCCTGGCACCGCTCCAGCGCCGCCGTGGGCCCGGACGAGGACGTCGCCGCGGAGCTCGAGCGGTCGGCCGGCCGGGCGCTGGCGCACGGCGGGCTGGCCGCCGCGGCCGCGTTCCTCGAGCAGGCGGCGGCGCTCACGCCCGATCCGGTCCGGCGCGGACGGCGCTCCCTCGACGCCGCCCGGGCCAAGATGCACGCCGGGGCCTTCGACGACGCCGGGGGCCTGGTGGCGACCGCCGAGGAGGGACCGCTCGGGGAGGCCGAGACGGCGGAGATCGACCTGCTGCGGGCGGAGATGTCCTTCGCGGCGAACCGTGGCAACGAGGCGCTGCCGCTGCTGCTGGCGGCTGCCCGCCGGCTCGAACCGCTCGACGCGCGGGTCGCCCGTGACACCTACCTGGACGCGTTCTCCGCCGCCCTGTTCGCCGGGCGCCTGGCCGAGGGCGCCGGCGCGCGCCAGGTCGCCGAGGCCGTGCGAAGCGCACCCCAGCCCGAGGTGTGGCAGAAGGGCGACTCGCTGCTCGAGGCACTCGCCGTCCTGTTCACCGACGGCTACGCGCCGGCCGCACCGCTGGCCCGCCGCGCGGTGCAGGCCTACGCCGGCGAGGACTTCACGATGGACGAGGCACTGCGCTCGGCCTGGTTGGCGGCGGCGGCCGCGGCCTCGCTGTGGGACGACGCCTGCTGGGACGCCCTCACCCGCCGGCACCTGGACACCGCCCGCGAGGCCGGCGCCCTCAGCGCGCTGCCCCTGGCGCTCACCACCCGGACGGTCGTGCACCTGTTCACCGGCGATCTGGGTGCCGCCGTCTCCCTGGTGGACGAGACGCGGTCGGTCGCCGAGGCGACGGGGAGCACCCTGGCCCCCTACGGCACGATCGGCCTGCTCGCCCTGCAGGGCAACGCCGACCTGGCCGAGCCGCTCATCCAGCGGTGTCTCGACGACGTCCTGGCCCGGGGCGAGGGCGTGGGCATCAACATGGCCCTGTGGGCGCGTGCCGTCCTGAGCAACGGCCTCGGCCGGTACGCGGAGGCGCTGCGCGCGGCCCAGGTGGCGGCCGAGGTCCCCCTGGAGCTGGGGCCCCCGAAGTGGGCCCTGGCCGAGCTGGTGGAGGCGGGTGTCCGCGCGGGCGACCTGACAGCGGCGGTCGGCGGGTTCGAGGAACTCTCGGCGATGACGGCGGCCAGCGGGACGGACTGGGCGCTCGGGATCGAGGCGAGCCGAGGGGCCCTCCTGCACGAGGGGGCGGCCGCCGAGGAGCTGTACCGCGAGGGCATCGACCGCCTCGCGCGCACGTCGGTCGCTGTCGAGCTCGCCCGGGCACGGCTGCTCTACGGCGAATGGCTGCGGCGCGAGGGGCGCCGCGTCGACGCCCGCAGGCAGCTGCGCACCGCCCACGAGGCGCTCACCGCGATGGGCGTCGGCGCGTTCGCCGAGCGCGCGCGGCACGAACTGCTGGCCACCGGGGAGACGGTCCGGAAGCGCTCCGTGGAGACGACCGGCGAGCTCACCGCCCAGGAGGCGCACATCGCACGTCTGGCGGCGCAGGGACTCACGAACCCCGAGATCGGTGCTGCGCTCTTCATCAGCCCGCGGACGGTGGAGTGGCATCTGCGCAAGATCTTCGCGAAGGTCGGGGTGACGACCCGCCGGGACCTGCGGCGGGTCCTCCGGGACGTCGAGCGCACCGTTACCTAGAACGCGGCGACGTCGGTGCGCAGGCCCCGCTGCGGCCCTGAGAAGGACGACCGGTCGCCGGCGTCCCAGGCCTCACGGAGCCCCGGCCGCGCGAGGTCCCAGTCCGGGCGGACCTCGGCCGTGGCCGCGCGCAGGTCGCGCCAGAGGTCGTCCACCGACGGCCGGCCCCAGAACCAGTAGCCGTCGTAGACGTTGTGGATCACCAGCCCCGGATTGAGCACGAGCGTGTGCGGGATCATCGGGTCGTTCGTGGGATCGGTGTACTCCTGGATGTCGAGGTCCCGTTGCACGATCCGCCCAGGGTCGGACAGGAAGGTCCACCGAGCGCCGACCGACGCACGGAACTCCTGCATCGTGCGGCGCTCGTCTGTCGAGATCGTCGCGATCTGCGTGCAGGCCACCGCGATCTTCGACTGGAAGGCGGCCAGCTCGAGGTGCTGCTGGTGCTCCCCCGGGCAGTAGTGACCGCGGGTCAGCGTCAGGATCATCGGGTCGCGGCCCTGCAGCTCGCCGAGCGTGCGGACGACACCGGACTGGTCGGGCAGCGCGTAGTCGGGGAAGACCCCGCCGGGGACGATGTCGTTCCGCATGGCGGCACCGCCCCCTTCCGAGGTCGCCGCCGGACGGCGATCTCCCCCGTCGACTGTCGCGGCAGCGGGCGGACCTCGCCCCAGGGAGACCCCCTGGTCGCGCGGCGCCCGTGCGGTCGGGCGGCCTCCAGCGCGGTGCAGACCAGTGAGACTCACGGGCGCGACGCGCGCGCCGGGCGTGCACCGTGGTCCCCCCGGCATCGACCAGGCGCCGGCCCGGCAGGGACGAGGACCACCCATGGACGTCACCAGCCTGACCGGTCTCCTCCAGGAGGCCGAGGAGCACCACGGTCACTACGAGGCGACCGCACCGCCGCACCACTGGTCCTCGTGGTACGCCGCCTTCATCCTGGCGCGGGACGAGGGCCGCACGCCCGAGGAGGCCGTCGTCGACGCCGGGCGGCACATGGACACCGTCCTCGCGGGCAGCAGCAGCTAGGCGCCGGCCTCCCCACCTGTCCGCCCATCCCCGACGGAGGTCGCCATGTCCCGCACCCTGATCGCCCGCCTCGCCACCTCGGCGGGCGCGGCCGTCGTCCTGCTGCTCGCCGGGTGCGGCGGCGAGGACTCCGGGGCAGACACGTCGTCGGGCGCGAGCGCCGCGACGAGCGGCGACGAGGAGACGGGCGCATCCGGCGGCGGCGACTTCTGCGAGCAGGCCGCCGGGATCGAGGAGCGGGTGGAGTCGGCCATGTCCGACCTGGACGACGAGAGCCCCTCCGTACCGGATGCCTTCACCCAGGTCGCCGAGGAGCTGCGCGCCATCGAGGCGCCCGATGCGATCGCCTCGGACTGGGATGCGATGGCCGCGGGTCTCGACCGGATGGCCGAGGCGTTCGCGGACTTCGACATCACCGACCCCGACTCACTGGCGGCCGTCGACGAGGCCGAGGGCGATCTGACCACGGCGAGCACCAACGTGGAGGACTACCTCCGCGACGAGTGCGGGATCGAGCCCTAGGTCTCGTCGGTCAACGGCCGGTGCGGTCCCGGTAGCGCGCGGCGCGCTTCGCCGCGGCGGCCCGCTTGCGCTCGCTCTCCCGTTGCTGCCGGCCCAGACCGGCCCGCTCGCGGTGCGCGGTTGCCGTCCCCGCCGGGTAGCCGGCCTTGACGACGCGGTTCTCGGTGGTCTCGGGCATGTAGGCCAGGGAATAGAAGAGTGCCAGCGCCAGGCCTCCCCCGGCCGCCGCGAGGCGCAGCCCCCACCCGGCGGGCAGCAGGAGCATCACCAGGGCGATCGGGAGGGCGACCTGGACCAGGCTGCGCGCGATGTGGCGCAGCCACCAGGTGCTCGTCGTCGTGTCGTGCAGCACCCAGCCCCGGTGCCGGGCGGGAAGTCCGCCCCCGAGCGCATACCACAGCCACCGGTGCGGAGCCGGCCGGACGACGGGCTCGGCGCCCTCTGCTTCGTGGTCTGTCACGACGGCTCGCTCCTGGTCGGTGAGGCGCATGCCTTCATGGTCCCCCATACGCAGGGTGGACCAAAGGTTGGGGGGCCAAGTGTTGCCGACGGCACACCGGTCGTCCTGCTGTCAGGCGACCGAGGCCTCGGCGTCGGCGTCCCGTCGGTCCGAGAGCGCCCGCTGGGAGGCGGCGATCACCTCGGTCAGCGCCCCGTGGAGCGACATCAGCTCCTCGACCGGCAGGCCGAGGCGCTCGACGATGCCGGCGGGGATCGTCTCGGCTTCCGCGCGCATCGCCCTGCCCTTCGCGGTCAGTGCGAGGGCAAGGTTCCGCTGGTCCTTCGCATCCCGCTCCCGGCGCAGGAGGCCGGCCGCCTCGAGCCGCTTCAGCAGCGGTGACAGGGTGCCGGGGTCGAGCTGCAGCAGGCCGGACAACTCCTTCACCGACAGCGGCTCGCGCTCCCACAGCGCCAGCATGACGAGGTACTGCGGATGGGTCAGGCCGAGCGGCTCGAGGACCGGCCGGTAGACGGCGACCACGTTGCGGGCCGCGACGGACAGCGCGAAGCAGACCTGCCGGTCGAGGGCCAGGAGGTCGTCCGGAGCGAGCGCCTCATCTGTCGTCACACCCCGAGCATAGGAGCCGTGGCGCACCAAGCATTGGGCGGCGAAGCGTTTCTCCGGCCGCCGGATGACCTGCCCCCGGCGGCTGGAGTAGAAATCGGGGGCAGTCCTGTCCGCCGCACGCGCAGCCGACCGCCCGGAGTGACCAGTGACCCAGTCCGCCTCTGTCCGCGACACCCCCGTGCTGCCGTCCTACGCGAGCGGTACCTCGAGCCTTCCGCTGCTGGGCGACACGATCGGGGCGAACCTCGACCGGACGACGGCCCGCCTGGGCGATCACGAAGCTCTGGTGGAGTGCGTCACCGGCCGGCGCTGGACCTATCCGGAATTCGTGGCCGAGGTGGACGCGGCCGCGCTGGGGCTGGATGCGCTGGGCGTGCGGAAGGGCGACCGGGTCGGCATCTGGGCGCCGAACTGCGCGGAGTGGGCGTTCGTCCAGTACGGGACGGCGAAGCTGGGCGCGATCCTGGTCAACATCAACCCGGCCTACCGCACGCACGAGCTGTCCTACGTGATGAGGCAGGCCGGCATCTCCGTGCTCGTGTCGGCGCCGGCGTTCAAGACCAGCGACTACCGCGCCATGGTGGCCGAGGTCCGGGGCGACTGCCCCGACCTTCGTGAGGTCCTCTTCCTCGGCGATCCGCAGTGGCAGGAACTGCTGGACGTCGGCCGGCGCGGCGACAGGGACCTGCTCGCGCGCCGCCAGGCGGAGCTCTCGGCCGACGACCCGATCAACATCCAGTACACCTCGGGGACGACGGGCTTCCCGAAGGGCGCCACCCTGACCCACCACAACCTGCTCAACAACGGCTTCTTCGTCGGCGAGGGCTGCGGCTACACCGAGGCCGACCGGATCTGCGTCCCGGTCCCCTACTACCACTGCTTCGGCATGGGCATGGGCAACCTGGCCGCCACCTCGCACGGCGCCACCGTCGTCATCCCCGCGCCCGGGTTCGACCCCGCCTTGACGCTGAAGGCAGTGCAGGACGAGCGGTGCACGTCGCTGTACGGCGTCCCCACGATGTTCATCGCCGAACTGGCCCTGCCGAACTTCGCCGACTACGACCTCTCCACCCTGCGCACCGGGATCATGGCCGGCTCCCCCTGCCCCGTGGAGGTCATGAAGCGCGTGGTGAGCGAGATGGGGATGACCGAGGTGACCATCTGCTACGGCATGACCGAGACCTCACCGGTGTCCACGCAGACCGGCGCCGACGACGACCTCGACCGCCGCACCTCCACCGTGGGCCGCGTGCACCCGCACCTGGAGGTGAAGGTCGTCGACCCGGCCACCGGGCTGACCGTGCCTCGGGGGGAGACCGGCGAGTTCTGCACCCGCGGCTACTCGGTGATGCTCGGCTACTGGGACGAGCCGGAGAAGACCGCCGAGGTCATCGACGCCGCGCGCTGGATGCACACAGGCGACCTCGCCGTCATGGACTCCGAGGGCTACCTCAACATCGTCGGCCGGATCAAGGACATGGTCATCCGCGGAGGGGAGAACGTGTACCCGCGGGAGATCGAGGAGTTCCTCTACACGCACCCGGACGTCGTCGACGCCCAGGTCATCGGCGTCCCGGACGAGCGCTACGGCGAGGAGCTCATGGCCTGGGTCCGCCTGCGCGAGGGCGCCGAGCCGCTCACGGCCGAGGCGGTCCGGGAGTTCTGCGCCGGCAAGCTCGCCCACTACAAGGTGCCCCGTTACGTGAAGGTCGTCGAGGAGTTCCCCATGACCGTCACCGGCAAGATCCGCAAGATCGAGATGCGTGAGGTCTCGGTCGAGGAGCTCGGCCTCCAGTCCGCGGCCGCCGTCAGGAA
The DNA here is from genome assembly GCF_004570345.1 of Blastococcus sp. CT_GayMR20. Next base: position 11,757 of record NZ_SPQM01000089.1, read on the forward strand.
CGCGTGATGCCGGTCCGCCTCCCCCCGCTGCCCACGATGGTCGTCGGCAGCCTGCCCCAGCCCGACTGGCTGATCGACCGCGACCGGCTGGGCCACCAGTTCCCACCGCGGGTCCGGGCTGCGGAGCTGTGGCGCGTCCCTGAGCGGTTCCTGCAGGAGGCCCAGGACGACGCCACCCTCGCCGCGGTGCGCGCGCAGGAGGAGGCCGGGCTGGACGTGGTGACCGACGGGGAGATCCGCCGGGAGTCCTACTCCAACCACTTCGCCACGGCGCTGGAGGGCCTCGACCTCGAGCACCCGGGGACGGTCCGCAACCGCTCGGGGGTCGACATCCCGGTGCCGCGGGTGACCGGCGAGATCCGCCGGCCGGCACCGGTGCAGGTGGAGGACGTCCGCTTCCTGCGCGCGCACACCGACCGCGCGGTCAAGATGACGGTCCCGGGGCCGTTCACCATGGCGCAGCAGGCGCAGGACGAGCACTACCGGGACGACCGCGCCCTGGCGCTGGCGTACGCCGACGTCGTCCGTGCGGAGATCGCCGACCTGTTCGCCGCCGGCGCGGACATCGTGCAGATCGACGAGCCCTGGCTGCAGGCGCGGCCGGAGGTGGCCCGACGCTACGGTGCCGAGGCGGTCACCCGGGCCATCGAAGGCGCTGCCGGGCCCGTGCACGTGCACCTGTGCTTCGGCTACGCCGCGATGGTCTCCGAGCGGCCGGAGGGGTACTCGTTCCTGGCCGAGCTGGCCGACACCCCGGCCGACGCGGTCTCGATCGAGACGGCTCAGTCGCACCTCGATCCGGTCACCCTGCATCCCCTCCGCGGGAAAGGCATCGCCCTGGGAGTGCTCGACCTCTCGACGCCGGACGTGGAGAGCCCGGCCACGGTCGCGGACCGGGTGCGGCGGGCGCTCGACCACGTCGACGTGGACCGGCTGGCGCTGTCCAGCGACTGCGGGCTGAAGTACCTCCCCCGGGCCTCGGCCGCCGGCAAGATGCGCGCGCTCGCCGAGGCCGCGGAGATGGTGCGGGCCGAGCTCTAGTACGTCCCCGCCGGTACAGCGGTGCCAGCCGGTAGCTGGGTGAGGGTGACCGGGACGGACGACTCAGGCCACGGTGATCACGACCTTGCCGCGCGCATGCCCCCCTTCCACGTCGCGCAGCCCGGCAGCCGCGTCCGCCAGCGGATACGTGCGGCCCACCACCGGCGTGAGCTTCCCGGCGTCGATGAGTGCGGTGACGGCGAGCAGGTGCTCCCGCGTCCAGGTGTCCGGGAGGGGCCGCAGTCGCTGTCGGACGACGGCGTTGACGGCGACGATGCGCAGGATCGCCCCGATCGGCCCGAGCAGTCGCCCCTCGGGCGGCCCGCCGGCGTTGCTCACCAGGGTTCCGGTCGGGGTCACGGCGCGTCGGAGCCGGCGCAGGGGATGGTTGCCCACGTTGTCCTGGACGACGTCGTACTGCACGCGCCCGTCGGTGAAGTCCTCGGAGGTGTAGTCGATGACGTGCGCCGCACCGATCGACCGCACCAGCTCGACGTTGGCGGCGCTGCACACACCGGTCACCTCGGCGCCCATCGCCGTGGCGATCTGCACGGCGAAGCTGCCGACCCCACCCGACGCGCCGTTGATCAGGACCCGGTGCCCGGCGCGGACCCGGCCGACGTCCCGGATCGCGCGCAGGGCGGTCTGTCCGGCCATGTGGACGCCGGCGGCCTGCTCGAAGCTCAGCCGTGCGGGCTTGGGCACGACCTTGTCCGCCTCGGCGCGGGCGTACTCGGCGAACGCGCCCTCGAAGCGCCCGAGCACCTCGTCCCCGGGCCGCAGTCCGCGCACGTTCGCACCGACGGCCGCCACCACCCCTGCCCCGTCGACCCCGGCCACCCGCGGCTTCGGCCGGGTCAGGCCGACCGTCCCCATCAACCGGGCGACGTACGGGTCGCCCCGCATGACGTGCCAGTCGTGGGGGTTCACCGCCGCGGCGTGCACGCGGACCAGGACGTCGTCCGACCCGATCGCGGGTGGATCGGTGTCCACGAACTGCAGGACGTCCGGCGGACCGAACCGCTCCTGGACGATGGCCTTCATCGCGCTGCTCCCTCGAGCTCGACGTGGGGAACAGCAGGACCGGTGGTGATGGGTGAGGGCCGGAAGCCCTTGAAGGTCAGCCACAGGCCGAGTGACAGTTCCCAGAGGAAGATGGGAGCGAGGGCGGCGAGCGACCACACGGTGCTGTCGTCGTTGACACCGAGGATCGTGGCGATCTTGGCCGCGATGAGCAGGGGGGCTCCGATGAGACCCATCAGCGGGATGGCTCGCGGAACGAGTCCCGACCGGTACATCAGCGTGCCCAGCAGCAGTGCGTTGACGCCTGCCATCACGCCGGGTCCGACGTGGAAGGTGAAGTCGCGGACCGCGACGAGTGCCGTTCCGGCGGCGGTGAGCGAGGCGTCGTCCGCCCCGGCCGGGTCCTGTCGCAGGGCCACGACGGCGAAGAGACTCACGACGCCGACGGAGATGATCGCCGCCTCGAGCACACGCGAGGTGATGAAGCCGATCGCCAGGGTCTCGCTCTGCCTCTTGAGCACCCGGAACAGCACGACCGCGGTGCCGATGCAGGCGAGCGCATTGACCATGTCGAGGAGTCCGCCGACGAGGACACGGGTGTCGGCACCCGGGCCGAGGACGTAGCCCGGGTCGCCGAGGACGGGATCGAGGAAGTAGAAGGCCGCAGGGATCGAGGCCGCGAAGGTGACGAGGTACAGGACGCCCCCGAGGCGTGCGGTCCTCCGGTCTCTCGATGTCTGCGTCGTGCGGGCAGGAACAGCCATGACGGTCTCCTCGGTCAGGGTGCGGACAGCGACGATCTGGGAAGCGCGGCCGATCAGTTCGGGGCGAGAGCCGGAGCCGGCTCCTGTCCCGCGGAGCGCGGAAGGGCGGCGACCGCCGCGGGCCGGAACCCCTTGACGGTGAGGTAGATCCCGAGCGAGAGCTCCCACACGGCGATCGGGATGAACGCGACTGCCGCGACCGGCGACACGCGGTCGATGACACCGAAGAAGATCGCGATGTCGGAGGCGAGCAGGAGAGGGGCGCCGACGAGCCCGATGGTGGGCAGGATGCGGGGCACGAGGCCCGACCGGTAGAGCACGTAGCCCAGGCAGAGCGCGTTGAAGACCGGCATCAGGCTCTGCGAGAGCAGGAACGTCCAGTCGTAGGCGGCGACCGACGTGTGGCCCGCGGTGACCAGCAAGCCCAGGTCGGCGCCCTCGGTGCCGGCGACGTCGTTGCGCAGGGTGAGCAGCGAGAGCACGTTGACGACGCCGACGACGATGAGCGTGCCCTCCACCACGCGTGCGGCGACGAACCCGAGGGCGGCGGTCTCGCTGACCCGCCTGGCCACCGGGAACAGCACGACGGCCGTGCCGATGCCGGACAGGGCGACGACGACCTCGGCGAAGGATCCCCACAGCACGCCGGTGTCGCTGCCGGCGCCCAGGACGAAGTCGGCGCCGTCCCGCACCGGCTGGAACACGATGAGCGTGGGCACCGACACGAACGTGACGAGGTACAGGATGCCGGCGGCCCGGGAGGTCCGGCGCAGGGGATCGGACGGCCGTCTCGTCGGTGCGGGGATGTGCGCGGTGGCAGTCATGTCGCGTCCTTCCAGGGGTCGGGGGAACCGGTCTCGCGCGGCTGTGGTGGCAGCGGGGTGACGGACACCAGCGGAAGGCCGGTGTCGCGCAGCGTGGAGAGCAGGCCGTGCAGCGCGGCCTGGTCGACGACCGGACCGGAGATGCTCGTCATGCCGTCGCTCTCGTGCGTCAGGGTCATTCCGTGGAACCAGGCGGCCCAGCGGGACCCGAGATGGCCGCGGACGCGGATCTCGTACCGCTCGGGCTCGACGTCCTGGCCGGTCGACATGTCGCTCTCCGTTCCTTCCGCCCGTGGCGCGAAAGGTAGGAGCGGACGTGGTGAGGCCGGATCACCACGTGTGGTGAGCGACGTGGTGATCTCCGGCCTGCGCCCCGTACGGGGCGAGCCCTCAGGCGCTGCCCGCCCGTGCCAGGAGGCCGAGCTCCTCGCCCCTGCGCACCGCTGCCCGGCGGCTGTTCACGCCGAGCTTCGCGTAGATGTTCCGGGTGTGGGTCCGGACGGTGTTCAGCGAGACGACCAGCTCCCGGGCGATCTCCGGGCCGTCCAGGTCGCTGCCGAGCAGCCGGAGGACGTCCAGCTCCCGGGTGCTCAGGGGGTCCACCAGGCCGCGCTGGACGGGTACGCCGGCCGCGGAACCGTCGACCGCGGCGAGCAGGCGGCGGGCGTACCCCGTCGCCAGGCCGCTCTTGGCAGCAGCTCGCAGCAGCACGGCCATGGCCGGGCCCTCGTCCACGAAGGTCCGGACGTAACCCTCGGGCTCCCCCAGTGCCAGCGCGCGACCCAGCGACGCGATCGCGGAGGGCAGGTCACCACGCACCTGGTGGGCGAGCGCCTGAGTCACCAGGACGTCGATGACGCTCCCGTTCCGCGATCCGTCGTCCGCCGCCGCGAGGAGGCGCTCGAGGAAGCGGCCCGCCCGGTCGAGCGAGCCCTCGTCCCGCTCGGCAGCAGACCTGGCCACCAGCGCCCGGGCGAGGGTGACGTGCTCGAACTCGTGGAGGTAGTCGAGCTCGTCGTCGGCGGTCAGACCGCGGTCCCGGGCCCATCCGAGCGCGTCGGCCCATCGTCCCTGCGCGATCCGGACGCGGGCGCGCAGGGCCGCCACCGACCGCACTTCCGGGGAGTAGTCACCGACGTACAGACGCTCGGCCTCGTCGAGCAGGGTGACGGCGGCGTCGAGATCGCCTTCGGCCGTACGGATCCGGGCCATGGCGACCCGCCAGCGATACCGGTTCTGCGGGAGGCCGCCGTGCTCGCCGAGCTCCCGGCTGAGCAGGAGCTGCTGCAGTGACGCGTCGAGATCGTCGCGTTCGCAGAGCAACTGGCTCAGGCCCACATGCATGTCCGCCGCACCTCTGAGCGGCGGATCGGACTGCTGGGCACGCCTCAGCCCCCGCTCGAAGATGCTCGTCGCCTCACGGAGACGGCCCTGCGCGAGCCGCATGTCGGCCAGCGCGATGAACCCGCCCAGGACGTCGGAGTGGTACCCGGCCCGCTCCAGGCTCGCCATCGCCTCGACGTACAGCCGGCTCGCTGCGTCGAGGTCCCCGTTCGTCCAGTGCGCGAGCCCCAGGAGGGCGGCGGGCGCTCCGCGCGCGAGATGGTCGTCCTCGTCCGCGAGGTCCAGCGCCCGCCGCGCGTGGGCCATCGTGCCTGCGACGTCACCACGGACCAGGGCCGTTCCGGCGCGGTACATCGAGATCGCGGTCGGAAGCGTCCGGAACGCGTCCTCGTCGACGACGACGATCCCGGCCGCCCGGTCGGGCGTCGGGTCCAGCCACCGCTCGGCCTGCCGCAGACGCACCTCCACGCCGTCGAGCTCGCCCCGGGCCATCAACGATCCGACGTACCCCATGGTGAGCACAGGCCGGTCGCGGAAGACCTCGTCGGGCAGGGCCTCGAGCCACCGCCGCAGCGTCGCTTCCTGCCGTGCCTGGCGGAGGGCGGGGATCGCGACCTCGACGAGTCCCGCCGCTCGCTCGACGTCACCGGCCTGGAGTGCGTGGTCGATGGCCTCCGACCGCTCGCCGGCCTGCTCGAACCACCGACTCGCGCGCTGGTGGAGGTCTCGCACGCCGTCGGCGTGCTCGTCCAGCAGGCGGGCGCGGAGAACGTCGGCGAAGAGATGGTGGTAGCGGAACCAGCGGCGGCGGTCGTCCAGCGGCACCAGGAACAGGTTGGCCCGGTCCAGGGCCTCCAGCGTGTTCTTGGCGCCGTCCCGGCCGGTGACGGCATCGCAGAGCGCGCCGTTCAGCCGGCTCAGGACCGAGGTCTGGAGGAGGAAGGTCCGGACGTCGTCGGGCTGCCGCTCGAGGACCTCCTCGACCAGGTAGTCGACGATGTAACGGTCGTCTCCGGTGAAGCTCTCGATGAAGCCGGTGACGTCCTCCCGCCCCTGCAGGGAGAGCGCCGCCAGCTGGAGCGCGGCGATCCAGCCCTCGGTCCGTGCCTCCAGCGCCGCGGCGTCGGCCGGGGTGAGCACCAGTCCCATTCCCTCGGCGAGGTAGGTCGCGGCCTCGTCGGCGGTGAAGCGGAGGTCGGCGACCCGCACCTCGACGAGATCCCCGCGGGCCCGGACACGGGCCAGCGGCAGCGGGGGGTCGGCGCGGGTCGCGAGCACCAGGTGGGCCTGCGCCGGCAGGTGGTCGAGCAGGAACGCCATCCCGTCCTGCACCGCACGCGCCTCGATGAGGTGGTAGTCGTCGAGCACCAGAAAGACGTCGTCCTGCACGCCGGCGAGGTCGTTGAGCAGGCTGGAGAGGACCGTTTCGGTCGGTGCCTGGGACTCCAGGAGGGCCGATGCGCCGACGCCGACTCCCGGGACGACCGCCTGCAACGCGGCGACGACGTAGGTCCAGAAGACCACCGGGTCGTTGTCGCGGTCGTCGAGGGAGAGCCAGGCCACGGAGCGGCTCCCGGCGGCAGCGGCCAGCCACTCGGTGAGCAGGGTGGTCTTCCCGAACCCGGCCGGGGCCGACACCAGCGTCAGCGCCGCCTCCGCCCCGCGGTCCAGTCGCTCGGTCAGCCGTCCGCGCGGAACCAGGCCGCGGCGGCCACGGGGCACGTGGAGCTTGGTCTCGAGCAGCGGACCTGCCATGACCACCTCGCCTGGGGGCCGGCTCTCGGCGGCCGGCGCGACTCGTTGCCGGCGGCGACGGCGGGCTCCGGAACCGCATCGTGTCAGCACGCAGGTCCGGATGTCGATGGGCGGGTGTCCGCCGTGCCTCAGCCGAGTGCCTGCAGCCGGCCGGTCAGGAAGTCGCGCTCGACGGCGTTCTCGGTGAGCAGCAGCGCCTCGGCGTAGGCCTCGCGCGCCTCGTCGACCCGGCCGAGCCGCCGGAGGAAGTCCGCGCGCGCCGCCGGCAGGTAGCCGTACCCGGCCAGTTGCGGCTCCCCCGCCAGCGCGTCGACGGCGGCCAGCCCCTCGCCGGCTCCTCGCGCGAACCCGACCGCGACGGCACGGTTCAGCGCGACCACCGGAGACGGCCACACGCGGGTGAGGACGTCGTACAGGGCCACGATCTCGCGCCAGTCGGTGTCGTCCCAGGACGGCGACTCGGCGTGGACGGCGGCGATGGCGGCCTGCAGCGCGTACCGCGTCGGCGGTCGCACGCGCAGCGCCTCGCGCACGAGGGCGACGCCCTCGGCGATGGCCCGGGAGTCCCACCGCGTGCGGTCCTGCTCCTCCAGCAGGAGCAGCCGGCCGTCGGGCGCCCTCCTGGTCTCGCTCCGGGCGTCGGTGAGCAGCAACAGCGCCAGCAGGCCCGCCACCGCCGGGTCCCCGGGCAGCAGCCGGCGCAACATCCGGGCCAGCTGCACCGAACGCTCGACCAGGTCGCGGCGCACCAGCTCCTCCCCCACCGGCGGCGTGTGCCCGGTCGTGAAGAGCAGGTGCAGCACGGACAGCACGGCGTCCACCCGTTGGGGCAGATCGTCGGCGGCCGGCACCCGGTAGGGGATGCGGGCGAGGAGGATCTTCTTCTTCGCGCGCGTGATCCGTGCGGCCATCGTCGGCTCGCTGACCAGGAAGGCACGCGCCACCTCCGCGGTCGACAGGCCGCACATCAGCCGGAGCGTGAGCGCGACCTGCGCCGACCGGTCCAGCGCCGGGTGGCAGCAGGTCACGATCAGCCGCAACCGGTCGTCGGGGATCTCCTTCCCCGACACGTCGTGGACGAGGTCCTCGGGTCCCGGCACGGTCTCGTCCTCGACCAGCAGAGGCAGGTGCCGGTACTCCACGCCGCGGTGGCGGAGCACGTTCAGCGCGCGGCGCTTGGCGGCCGTGGTCAGCCAGGCACCCGGTCGCGACGGGATGCCGTTGCTGCGCCAGTCGGTGAGCGCCGCAGCGAACGCGTCCTGGGCGCACTCCTCGGCGAC
>NZ_SPQM01000008.1 GCF_004570345.1 Blastococcus sp. CT_GayMR20
CCCAGTGCGTTCTCCGGCTCCGCGCTGACCGCCTCCGGGGAATGGAACTTCGTCAGCTCGAGCCGGCCGTGGCCGTCCGGGGTCCGCATCATCGCGATGTCGACCCGGACGCCGTCGAGCCCGTTGACGCGGTCCACCCAACGTCCCTCGATCGGCGCCTCGCCCTCCAGCTCCATGCCGAGCTCCAGGAAGAACGCCTTGGCGGCCGCGAGGTCGTCGACGACGACGCTGACGTGGTCCATCCGCTGAATCGTCATGGTGGCTCTCCTTCTTACTCGCGCGACCCGTCGTGGCCACTCATATCCAGAGCGGAGCCGGCGCCGCACTTTCGACATCCCGTACCCCTCGACCGCGCTTCCGCGGAAGCGTTGCGGACGTCGTTGGGCGCGCCGGCGCGCTGCGGACCCTCGAGCCGTCGTCAGGCGCGGATCTCCAGCGTGCAGCACTTGACACTGCCGCCGGCCTTGAGCAGCTCGCTGAGGTCGACGCCGATGGGTTCGTAGCCGCGCTCGCGCAGCTGCTCCATCAGCCCGACCGCGGCCGACGGCAGCACGACGTGCCGGCCGTCGGACACCGCGTTCAGACCGAGCACGACGGCGTCCGCCTCGCTGGCCAGGACGGCGTCAGGGAAGAGGCGCTGCAGGACCCCGCGGCTGCCCGGGCTGAAGGCCTCCGGGTAGTAGGCGACGGTCCGGTCGTCGAGCACCGCGAGCGCGGTGTCGAGGTGGTAGAACCGCGGGTCGACGAGCTGCAGCGAGATCACCGGGATCCCGAACAGCTCCTGCACCTCGGTGTGGGCGCCGGGGTCGGTGCGGAATCCCGTGCCGGCGAGGACCAGCTCCCCGACGACGAGGAAGTCGCCCTCGCCCTCGTTGACGTGGACCGGCTCGGTCACGTCCTCGAGCCCGGCCGCGGCGAGCTAGGCGAGGTACGCCGGGCCCTCAGCGCGCCGCTCTGCGTGGGTGAACCGGGCGCCCAGGGCGCGGCCCTCGACCACGAGGCCGCCGTTGGCAGCGAAGACCATGTCCGGCAGGCCCGGCACCGCAGGGATGACCTCCACCTCGTGCCCCAGGTCGAGGTAGGTCTGGCGGAGGGTGTCCCACTGCCGCAGCGCGAGGTCCCGGTCCACGCCGAGGGCGACGTCCATCCACGGGTTGATCGCGTAGCTGACCTCGAAGTGCTCCGGCCGGCACATCAGGTAGCGGCGCGGGCTGGGGACGCGCTCAAGCGGGGAGGCCGTGCGCGGCCGGGGAAGGACTGCGGTCACCGGGAACTCCTGGGGAAGAGGGCGCCGACGGCGCCGGTCGGCTGAACGCTATGGCCCGGGTGATTCACAAACAATCGCGTTCCTTTGCGTCTTCTGAGCCCGTATGTTGCATGTACGCCGGGTGAACGTCGATTTGTTGCGCGGGGGGCCCATGGACGGCGTCGACAGCAAGGTGATCGGGTGTCTGCTGCGCAACGCCCGGGCGACACTCGCCGAGATCGGCGCCGAGGTGGGCCTGTCCGCACCGGCGGTCAAGCGCCGCATCGACCGGCTGGTGACCAGCGGCGCGATCCGCGGCTTCACCGCCCAGATCGACCCCGACGTCCTCGGCTGGCAGACCGAGGCGTACGTGGAGCTCTACTGCAAGGGCACCGTGGCCCCGGAGGACCTCCGGCGCAATCTCGAGCAGGTGCCCGAGGTCGTCGGCGCCGCGACGGTGTCCGGGCAGGCCGACGCCCTGGTCCACATGCTGGCCTCGGACGTGAAGCAGCTGGAGCGGGCGCTCGAGCGGATCCGCGACGAACCGAACGTCGACCACACGCGCAGCGTCATCGTGCTCTCCCGGCTGATCGACCGTCCGCGCGCCTGACCCGGCAGGATGCGGCCTGTGGCCGAGACGTTCTTCCAGGGGTTCGTGGAGGCACGGATCGACGTCGGAAACGGCGTCGAGCTGCGGGTCCGCACCGGTGGCGACGGCCCACCCGTGGTGCTGCTGCACGGGCACCCGCGCACCCACACCACCTGGCACCGCGTCGCGCCGCAGCTGGTCGCCGCGGGCCACACCGTCGTCTGCCCCGACCTGCGCGGGTACGGCCGCTCCTCCAAGCCGGAGACCACCGACGACCACGCCCCGTACTCGAAACGGGCGATGGCGGCGGACGTCGTCCGTCTGATGGCGGGGCTGGGGCACGAGCGGTTCGCCGTCGTCGGGCACGACCGGGGCAGCTACGTGGCGATGCGGACGGCGATGGATGCACCTGACGCCGTCACGCACCTCGCCGTCCTCGACTGCCTCCCGATCGTCGAGCACCTCGAGCGGGCCGATGCCCGGTTCGCCGCCGCCTGGTGGCACTGGTTCTTCTTCGCCCAGCCCGACAAGCCGGAGCGAGCCATCAACGCCGACCCCGCGGCCTGGTACGGGGCGCACACGCCGGGGAAGGTCGAGGCGCTCGGCGCGGAGAACCACGCCGACCACCTGGCGGCGATCTCCGACCCCGCGACCGTGCGGGCGATGCTGGAGGACTACCGGGCGGGTCTCACCGTCGACCGGGGGATCGAGGAGGCCGACCGCGCCGCGGGTCGGAAGGTGACCTGCCCGACCCTGGTGCTGTGGTCCAGCCGCGACGACCTCGAGGAGCTGCACGGCGACCCGAGGGCGGTCTGGGCCGACTGGACGACGGACCTCCGCGGTGGCGGCCCCATCGACAGCGGCCACCACATGGCCGAGGAGGCGCCCGACGAGCTGGTCGCGGCGCTCCTGCCGTTCCTGCGGATGTGATCATCGCGTCCCTGTCGGGTAAGGGCTGGTCCAGGACCCGAGAGGAGAGGTCATGCCGAAGACCACGAAGAGCGGCAGCGCGAAGCTGTCGGAACTGCCCAGCACGCTGAAGCGCTCGCCCAAGAAGGCGCAGCGGACCTTCGCGAAGGCCCACGACTCCGCGGCCTCCGAGTACGGCGACGAGAGGCGCGCCAACCAGGTGGCGTGGGCGGCGGTCAAGCACAGCTTCGAGAAGGTCGGCGACCACTGGGAGAAGAAGGCCGGCGGCAGGAAGGGCCCCTCCGACGCCCAGGCCGCGGGTGGGAAGAACACGAACCGCACGACCAAGGGCGGCGTGGACGCCAACGCGACCAAGGACCACCTGCTCACGCTGGCGAAGAAGCTCGGCGTGAAGGGACGGTCGAAGATGAAGAAGAAGGAACTCGTCGACGCCGTCCAGAAGGCGAACGACAAGAAGACGGCCGACGCCCGCAAGAAGTGATCCGACCGGGCGAGATCGTCAGCCGGGGATGAGGATCAGCTCGGTCTGGCGGCCGTCGAGGTACTCGACGCCGTCCTGGGTCAGGGCGATGCCCTGCTCGAGCGCCATCCGTACGCACTGCCCGTCCCACTCCGGCACCGGCCGGCGCACCGCGAGCTCCAGCGCGTAGGCGGTGTCGGGGTGGACGGGGTAGTCGCCTGCCCCGCGGACGCCGTCCTGCTGGTCCCACTGGCCGATCGCCGGACCGGCTCCGTGCCCGTGGACGCCCACGGGGTGGGAGTAGACGTCGGCGTCGATGCCCTCCTCCGCCGCGGCGGCCCGGGCGGCGGCGAGCACCTCGTTCCCGGTCCGTCCGGCGGTGAGCTCCGCGGTCGTCAGGTCCTGCATGCGGTTACCTGTGCGCAGCGCCGCGCGGAGGCCCTCCGGCGGTCCCTTCTCCTCGGGACGCAGCACGTAGCCGTTGCGCTGGGTGTCGGTCTTCAGCCCGAGGCTGGCCAGCCCGACGTCGCAGTGGACGAGGTCGCCGGGCTCGATCACCGCGTCGTAGGGGACGGCGGGCAGCAGCGTGCCCCGCTCCTCGACCAGCGGCACCCCGGCGCGCTGCAGGCCCACCGTCGGCTGGAACCACGGTTCGACGCCGAGGTCGTGCAGGCGCTGCCGGATCCACCAGGCGACGTCCAGCGCCGTCGTCGTACCCACCTGGATCACCGCGGGGGAGTAGGCCTCGTCGATGACCTCGTGGACGAGCCGGTTGAGGGCGTGCAGCGCCCGGATCTCCTCCGGCAGGCGGGTCTCCAGCCAGCCGACCGCCAGCTCCTCGGCCGACACCAGTCGCTCGGCGTACGGGCCGAGCGCCTCGACGAGCAGGCCGTGCTCGGTGTGCGACAGCCCGTCGGCCAGCGCGAAGGTCCCGGAGACGTCGATGCCGATGCGCCGAGGGTCGGCCTGCTCGACGAAGCGGCGGACGGCCGCCCACTGCGACTCCTCCGCCGGCAGGGTCGGCGCCTCGTCGGGCGACCAGGCAGGCAGGAACTGGCCGACCGGGTAGCGGGAGACGGCCACGGCCGTGACGCCGTCGTCACTGCGGTGCAGGGCCAGCATCGTGCGGCGGCGGGCCGACAGCCAGGTGGCGGGAAGCAGCGTGGCCAGGACCGGGTCCTCGTTGTACTCGCGGCCAACGACCAGCCAGAGCTCGATGCCGGTCCGGTCCATCAGGCCGGGCAGCAGGTCGAGGAGGCGCTGGGTGAGCCAGCGGTCCCGGACGTCGGCCTGCTCTCGCAGCGGCAGGGGAACCGCCCGCGTCGGGTCGGGCGCGCCCAGCGTCATGTGCCCTAGGGAAGCAGAAGACCGGACGGTCCACCGCTCGAGCGGACAAGCGCTAGGCCACGTCGCTGGCCGGAGCCTCGGGCACGGCCCGGTTCTCCCCGGGCAACGGCGACCGGGCCCGCGGCACCCACATCGACGCCACCCGGTCGCGCCCCTGCTGCTTCGCCTCGTACATGGCCGCGTCGGCGCGGTCGACCAGCCGCCACAGGGCGTCGGTCGCGTCCTCGCCGTCCACGGGCCGGGTCAGGGCGATCCCGATCGAGGCCGTGACGGCGTGCCCGTCGTCGGTGCGGCTGGCGGACACGGCGCTCCGGAGGCGCTCGGCGAGCCGTGCCGCCTCGTCCGGGTCGCCGACCAGGCCGAGGACGACGAGCTCCTCACCGCCGGTGCGGGCCAGCACGTCGGCGGGGCGCACGGTCGCGGTCAGCGACCCGGCGACAGCGCGGAGGACGGCGTCGCCGGCGGCGTGCCCATGGGCGTCGTTGAGCCGCTTGAAGTGGTCGAGGTCGAGCACCATCGCGGCCACCCGCGTCCCGTCGCGGCGCGCCTGCCGCCACAGCCGGGGCGCCTGCTCGACGAGGTACCGGCGGTTGTGGAGCCCGGTCAGCGGATCGAGGTGGGACAGCGTCTGCGTCGCCATGAGCAGCCGCTGGATGCGCACGCGGAGGATGAAGATCCCCAGCGCGCCGGCGTTCAGCATGCCCGCGCTCACCCCGACCTGGACCCCGAGGGCGACGGCGCTGTCGTAGCTCGGCCACAGGGCGACGAGGCAGACCACCGTCGTGACGACCATGTTGACGAGGAGCTCCCAGACGCCCAGGAACCAGGCGGCCACGAAGGCCGGGAACAGCAGCATCAGGGGTGTCGCGTACCGGACCGGGTCCTCGATGCAGAAGACGATGACGAGGTAGATCAGGTCGCCGAGCAGGACCAGCCCGAAGGTGTGCCACCGGCTGGCGCGCCTGCGCACGGCCAGGGGGACGGCGGCGACGATGCAGAGACCCATCGTGGCGGCGTAGAGCCACCGGGGTGCGCCGTCACGCAGCACCCCGTTCACGAAGAGGTTGATCGTGCCCATCGCGGCGCCGACGACGAGCAGCGCGGCCAGGGTGAGCGCCGCGACGCGGTGCTCGGGTCCGCGGCTCTTGGACGCATCGGGCACGTCGATGCCACCGAAGGGGCCGGGCTGCCACCGTCCGATCACCGGAGAAGGATGCCGCACAACCGGTCTGAAATGGGAACTTCGTCCCATCGTTACCGAGCCGGTACGCGCACCAGTGACGAGTCTCTCGCCCGCGCGCGGCAGGGTGCCGGTGGATCGGGCCGGCTGCCAGGGTGGCCCGCATGTCGCATGTGGACCCCGCGCTGGTCGACGTCCGGACCGCGGCCGACCACCCGCTCGTCTCCAACGGGCGGACCAGCAAGCTGCGCATGGTCGCCCCCGGCTCGGTGACCGCGGGGCGCTACGGCCTCCTCGAGTACCACGTCGCTCCGAACAGCCCCGGTGCGGCGCCGCACTTCCACCAGACCTTCTCGGAGTCCTTCTACGTGCTGACCGGGCAGCTCACCGTCTACCACGCAGGGTCGTGGGACCCGTTCGGACCGGGGGACTACGCGCTCGTGCACGAAGGGGGCGCCCACGGTTTCCGCAACGACGGCGACGAGTGGACGTCCTTCCTCATCCTCTTCGCCCCCGGGATCGCCCGCGAGAACTTCTTCCTGGAGATGGCCGAGCTCCGCCGGAGCGGCCGCACACCCACGCCCGAGGAGATGACGGCGTTCTACGCGCGCCACGACCAGGTGATGGTCGACCCCTGAGCATCAGTCCCGCGTCGGTGACAGGCTGGGCCTCGACCGCTCCGACTCCCCGAGGAGGCTGCTCATGGCCGGAGGGCCCTGGTTCTTCTGTCTCAAGCACCACACCGTCGAACCGCGCGACGGCTGCGCCGAGCGCCACCGGCTGGGCCCGTACGAGACCCGGGAAGAGGCGGAGCGCGCCCTGCAATCGGTGCGGGAGCGCGAGGAGCAGCTCACCGCGGAGGACCGCAAGTGGGAGGACGACTGACCGACGTCGTCCCCTCGTCACCGTCCCGTCGGCCGGTCCGTGCATGATCGGTCGGAGGGCTCCGGGCGTTCCGGGGCCGGCGGAGGGGGCGGGATGACCGACGGACGTGCGGTGGAGGACCTGGTCGTCGGGGTGCTGGGCGGCACCGGGCCACAGGGACGCGGGCTGGCCGTGCGACTGGCCGCCGCCGGCCAGCGGATCCTCCTCGGCTCCCGCGACGCGGACCGTGCCGCCGAGGTCGCCGCCGAGGTCGCCTCCCGGGCCGCCACCGCCGCCGGGGGGGTCGAGGTGTCGGTGCAGGGCGGCTCGAACGTCGACGTGGCCGGCGCCGCCGACCTGGTGATCGTCGCCGTCCCGTTCGCCGGGCATGCCGCCACGCTGGCGGAGCTGGCGACCCCGCTGGCCGGGAAGATCGTCGTCGACTGCGTCGTCCCCATGGGCTTCGACGAACTCGGCGCCTACGTCCTGGACGTCGAGGAGGGCAGCGTCGCCCAGCAGGCCGCGGCGCTGCTGCCCGACAGCCACGTCGTGGGCGCGTTCCACCACCTGTCCGCCGTCCTCCTCGAGGACCTCTCCCGGCCCACGATGGACGGCGACGTGATGGTCGTCGGCGACGACCGGGCGTCGATGGACACCGTGCAGGCGCTCGCCGGCCGGCTTCCCGGCATGCGGGGGATCTACGCCGGGCGGCTGCGCAACGCCCGGCAGGTCGAGGCGCTGACGGTCAACCTCGTCTCGGTGAACCGGCGGTACAAGGTGCACGCCGGGGTCCGTGTCACCGACGTCTGAAACAGGCCCCGTCCTCCCCAGCCTTCGCACGCTCAGGCCGGGACCCGGGACGGGGCCGAGAGGACCGAACCGGTGACTTCGTCCGATGACCAGGGCCAGGCGTTCGCCGGGGCTCCACCGCGGCGGGTCGTCTCCCTCGTCCCCTCGCTGACGGAGGCGATCGCCGCGACGGCCCCGGAGTTGCTCGTCGGCGCGACCGACTGGTGCACGCACCCCGCCGGGCTGGACGTCGCCCGGGTCGGCGGCACGAAGTGGCCGGACGTCGAGAAGGTGCTCACCCTCCGGCCGGACCTCGTAGTCGGGAACGCCGAGGAGAACCGGGACGAGGACGTCGCCGCGCTGCGGGCGGCGGGCGTCCCGGTGTGGATGACCGCTCCGGCGACGGTCGACCAGGCGCTGGACTCCCTGGACCGCCTCTGCGCGGTGCTCGGGACGCCCGGCCCGGCGTGGCTGTGCGAGGCCCGGGCGGTCTGGACGGACCCGCCGCAGGTGGCACCGGCGACCGCCGTCGTCCCCATCTGGCGGCGGCCCTGGATGGTGCTCGGGCGGGACACCTTCGCCGGCGACGTCCTCGCCCGGCTCGGCGTCCACAACGTCTTCGCGGGATCGCCGGACCGGTACCCACGGCTGGCGAAGGACGACCCGGCGGCCGTGCAGGCCAAACTGGTCGTCTTCCCCGACGAGCCCTACGCGTTCACCGCGGACGACGGCCCGGAGGCGTGGCCGCAGGCACGGCCGGTGTTCGTCAGCGGCCGGCACCTCACCTGGTACGGCCCGTCGCTGGTCGAGGCGCCCGGGGTGCTGATCGCCCGGCTCGGCGGCTGAGCGGGCCAGACTGGAACCGTGCTGCTCGCTGCCGGGGTCGCCGTCCTGCACGCGGCTGCGGTCCTGTTCATGCTCACCGGGTCGCTGCTCGCGCTGCGGTGGCCCCGGGTGCTGTGGCTGCACGTGCCGGTCAGCCTGGCGATCCTCGCGCTGTACCTGACCGACTCGGACTGCCCGCTCACCACCTGGGAGCTGCAGCTGCGGGAACGCTCGGGGGAGCCCGGCTACGACGGCGGGTTCATCGGGCACTACATCACCGCGCCGATGGGGTTCCCGATCGAGGCGACGTCCACCCAGGTCGGCATCTACGTCGTGGCGTTCCTGCCGAACCTCATCGGCTACGGCCTGCTGCTGGCCCGGGCCCTCCGCGCGAGGGACGCCGTCCGCTCGCCGGTGTGATCAGCGGGCCAGCGCGGCGAGCGGCTCGACCAGCTCGGCCGGCGCAGGCATGCCGGCGATCTCGTCGGCCACGTCGCGGGACGCCTGCTTCAGTGCTGGATCGCCGACCAGACGACGGAGATCGGCGGGGGTGATCTGCTCGGTGGGGATCGCCAGGCCGACGCCGCGGGCAGCGACGAGCTCGGCGTTCACCGCCCGGTCGCCGGCCCCCGGGGTGACCAGTTGCGGGATGCCGGCGGCCAGCGCCGTCAGGATCGTGCCGGCACCGCCGTGGTGCACGGTGGCTGCGGCCGCCGGGAAGACCGCCGGGAACGGGAGCCACTCGGTGGTCCGGACGTTGGCCGGCAGCGGTCCGCGGCTGACGTGCTTGTCCGGCCGGGCGAGGACGATCTCGACGTCCATCCCGGCTGCCGCCTCTACCACCCGGCTCATCAGCCGATCGGGACGCGGATCGGCCACCGTGCTGCGGCTGACGATGATCCGCGGCCGGGCGCCGGGGCGGGTGAGGTCCGCCGGCGCCGCACCGTCCCCGGGAACGGGGACGAACCGCATCGGCCGGCCACGCCGGGAGCCGACGAGGCTGGGCGGTGCCGTGCCCAGCACCTCGGCGGGTTCGGGCAGGTGCACGAGGCCGTGCCGGCGGGCCACCCCGCCCAGCCGTGCGGCCGTGACCGCGAACAGCCGCTCCGCGTCGAAGAACGTCATGTTGACGACGACCAACGGCACCCCACGACGGACGGCGGCGAGGGCTCCGACCGCGGCCAGCGCCTCCTGGACGACGATGTCCGGCCGCCATTCGTCGGCGAGCCGGACGACTCCATCGGCCATCCGGGCACCGAGCGCCGAGAACAGGACGCCGACGAAGGAGGGTTCCCGCTCCTCACCCGCGGCGGCGCGGCGTGCCTGCAGGGGGTGCGCCAGCGCCTGGCCCATGAACACCGGCATGACCCGGAGCCCGGGCGCGACGTCCCGGACGTCCAGCCCGCTCGATCTCCCCGCCGCCAGTCCCTCGGGCCCGGTCGCGAGGACGACGTCGTGTCCGGCGTCGCGCAGCGCGATGGCGAGGGGGAGCAGCGGCTGGACGTGGCCGACCATCGGTGAGGCGACGAAGAGCGCCCGCATGCGGTCAGACTGGCCGCACGCCCGTTGCGGCACAAGGGAGTTCGGACCGCTGTGCGGGCGGCGGACGGGCTACTCGAACGAATGCTCGGGGCCGGGGAAGGTCCCGCCACGGACGTCGTCGGCGTACTCCTTGGCCGCGCGCAGCAGTTGGGCCCGCAGGTCGGCGTACTTCTTCACGAACTTCGGGACCCGCCCGCCCGTGTAGCCGGCCATGTCCGGCCAGACCAGCACCTGGGCGTCGCAGTCCACACCGGCACCGATGCCGATCGTCGGGATGGCCAGCTCCTTGGTGACCTGCCCGGCGATCTCGGCGGGCACCATCTCCATCACGACGGCGAACGCCCCGGCCTCCTGGACCGCGAGCGCGTCCTCCATCAGCTTCTCGGCGCCGGCCCCGCGGCCCTGCACGCGGAACCCCCCGAGGGCGTGCTCGCTCTGCGGCGTGAAGCCGATGTGGGCCATGACCGGGATGCCGGACTCCACGATCTTCCTGATCTGCGGCGCGACCCGGACGCCGCCCTCGAGCTTGACCGCCTGCGCACCGCCCTCCTTCAGGAACCGGAAGGCAGTGGCCAGCGCCTGGTCGGGGCCGGCCTCGTAGCTGCCGAACGGCATGTCCGCGACGACCATGGTCCGCTGCGTCGAGCGGGTCACCGCCTTGGTCAGCAGCAGGATGTCGTCGACGGTCACCGGCACCGTGCTGGTCAGCCCGAGGACGACGTTGCCCGCGGAGTCGCCCACGAGCAGGACGGGGATGCCGGCCTCCTCGAACACCGAGGCGCTCACGGTGTCGTAGGCGGTGAGCATCGCCCACTTCTCGCCGCGCTCCTTCGCCTGCTGGAGGTGGTGCACACGCACCCGCGCGGCGGTGCCCCCGCCGTAGACCACGGACTCGCTCATGAGTGGGCTGCTCCTTCGCGCACGCTCGGCAGGGACTCGCGCCAGCGGTTGGTGATGGGCAGGCGCCGGTCCCGGCCGAACGCCTTCAAGCTGATCTTCGTTCCCGGCGCCGACTGGCGGCGCTTGAACTCGGCCGCGTCCACCAGCCGCAGCACGCGGGCCACCGTCTCGGCGTCGTGCCCTCGCTCGAGGAGCTGGGCCATGCCGAGGTCGCCGTCGACGTAGTCGGCGATGATCGCGTCGAGCTCGTCGTAGGCGGGGAGGGAGTCGCTGTCGACCTGGCCCGGGGCCAGCTCCGCCGACGGCGGCTTGTCGATGCAGTGCTGGGGGATGGGCTCCACCTCGCCGCGCGTGCGGGCCTGGCGGTTGCGCCAGCGGGCCAGCTCCCACACCAGGGTCTTGGGCACGTCCTTGATCGGGCCGAAACCGCCCGCCGAGTCGCCGTACAGCGTCGAGTACCCGACGGCGACCTCGCTCTTGTTGCCGGTCGTCAGCAGCAGGTGCCCGTGCTGGTTGGACAGCCCCATGAGGAGGGTGCCGCGCACCCGCGCCTGCAGGTTCTCGGCCGCGACCCCGGTGAGCTCCACCGAGCCGTGGTACGCGTCGACCATCGGCGCGATCGGCACGACCGAGTAGTGCAGTCCCACGCGGTCGGCCAGCTCCTGGGCGTCGCTGAGCGAGTGCGCGCTGGAGTGGACCGACGGCATTCCGACGCCGTGCACCCGGTCCGCGCCGAGCGCGTCGGCCGCGACCACGGCCACGACCGCGGAGTCGATCCCGCCGGAGAGGCCGAGCACGACCGAGGGCATGCCGTTCTTCTCGATGAAGTCGCGCAGGCCCAGCACCAGGGCGCGCCAGACCTCCTCGCAGTCGGTCAGCGGCTCGGCGACCGAGCCCGGCCGCGCCTCGAACGCCTGCACCGGCTCCTCCGAGAGGACGTGCCGGGTGACCGTCATCGGCCCGATCCGGCCGTCACGGCGTTCGGGGACGGCCGACGGATCGATCGCGAGGTCGACGGTCAGCAGGTGCTCGACGAACTGCGGCGCGCGGGCCAGCAGGTCACCGGTGGGGGAGACGGCCAGCGAGTCGCCGTCGAAGACGAGCTCGTCCTGGCCGCCGACCTGGTTGCAGTAGACGACCGTCGCCCGCGCCTCTGCCGCCCGGCGGCGGACCAGCGGCAGCCGCAGGTCGTCCTTGGCGCGCTCGTACGGCGACGCGTTGGGGGAGACGACGAGGTCGACCCCGGCCTGGCCGGCGACGCCGCACGGTCCGCCCTCCACCCAGAGGTCCTCGCAGATGGTGAGCGCCACGTCGATCCCGCGGAAGCGCACGACCGGCAGCTCGGTGCCCGGCACGAAGTAGCGCGCCTCGTCGAAGACGCCGTAGTTGGGCAGGTGCCGTTTGTAGTAGCGGACGACGACCTCGCCGCCGTGCAGCAGCGCGGCGGCGTTGCGCGGGGCACCGCGGCGCGGGTTGGCGTCGCCGGGGGAGTCGAGGTCGTCGGTCGGTGTGTGGTCGACCGGGGCCGGCCCCGCGCCTTCGGTGTGCGCCAGGTATCCCACGACCACGGCGACCTCCCCGAACCCGTCCTCGGCGAGGCGGGTCGCGAGGTCGACGAGGGCGTGCTCGCTGGCGGAGGCGAAGGACTCACGCAGCACCAGGTCCTCGGCGGGGTAGCCGGTCAGGGTCATCTCGGGGAAGACGACGAGGTGCGCGCCCTCCCCGGCGGCCTTCGCCGTCCACGTGCGGACCAGGTCGGAGTTGCCCGCCAGGTCGCCGACGCGGGTGTCGATCTGGGCCAGCCCCACCCGCAACTGCACCTGCTGCCGATCGCTCACGGGCACATCCTCGTCTCGCCGCCCGGTGGGGGGCCAGACGAGGGGGGGGGGGACCGGCGTCACGCCGACGGCTCAGCGCCCGTTGGCCCCGCGCGCCGCCGGGCCGGGCACGGCCGCCCGTGGCTCCGGAACCTCGGCGGTGGACGGCGTCGTCCCGGCGTCGGGGGTGGCCCGCTCCAGGAAGCGGAGCAGCTCGACCGGGAACGGCAGGACCAGCGTCGAGTTCTTCTCGGCCGCGACCTCGACGACGGTCTGGAGCAGGCGGAGCTGCAGCGCCGCCGGGTGCGCGGCCATCACCTCGGCGGCCTGCGCCAGCTTCTCCGACGCCTGCAGCTCGCCCTCCGCGGTGATGACCCGCGACCGCCGTTCCCGCTCGGCCTCCGCCTGGCGGGACATCGACCGCTTCATGGACTCCGGCAGTGCGACGTCCTTGATGTCGACCCGGTCGATGTGGATGCCCCAGTCGACGGCGGGACTGTCCAGCATCAGCTCGAGGCCCTGGTTGAGCCGCTCGCGGTTGGACAGCAGGTCGTCGAGCTCGCTCTTGCCGATGATCGACCGCAGCGACGCCTGGGCGACCTGGGCGATCGCCGCCTCGTAGCTCTGCACGCCCACGACGACCCGCACCGGGTCGAACACCTTGAAGTAGACGACGGCGTCGACCTTCACGGTGACGTTGTCGCGCGTGATGCCCTCCTGTGCGGGCACCGGCATGGTGATGACCTGCATGTTCACCTTGTGCAGCCGGTCGGCGACCGGGGCGATGAAGGTCAGGCCCGGTTCGCGGACCTCGCCCCGCAACCGGCCGAAGCGGAGCAGCACACCCTTCTCGAACTGGGTGACGACCCGGACGCTGGCGCCCAGCAGCACCAGCACCACGAGGGCCAGGATCGCGAGAACTGCGAGAACGACGTCCATGTCGGCCTCCATCGGCGCCGACGTCCGACGGGTCTGGAGGTGGCCGGCGGCCTCGACGTCCTGAGTGCGCCCAGCGTAGATCCGTTCCGCGTCCTCCGGTGCCCTGTACGGCCTGCTGTGGGAGGACGCTCGTCCCCGTCAGGAGTTCTTCGCCCTCACCGGCTCGGGAGGCTGACCGCCATGCCTGTTCAGGAACCGTTCGTCATCGTCGGCGGGGGGCTGGCCGGCGCCAAGGCCGCCGAGACCCTCCGGTCCGAGGGTTTCGACGGCCCACTGGTCCTCGTGGCGGAGGAGCCCGAGCTGCCCTACGAGCGGCCGCCGTTGTCCAAGGGCTACCTGCTCGGGAAGTCCCCGCGCGCCAGCGCGCAGGTCCACGACGCCGGGTGGTACGGGACGCACGACGTCGACCTGCGGGCCGGAGTCGGCGCGACGTCCCTGGACCCGGGCGCGCACCGCCTGACGCTCGACACGGGGGAGGAGCTCGGCTACGCGAAGCTGCTGCTGGCCACCGGCTCGTCCGCACGGCGGTTGCCCGTCCCGGGCGCCGACCTGGACG
Organism: Blastococcus sp. CT_GayMR20; assembly: GCF_004570345.1. The sequence continues at coordinate 13,985 of NZ_SPQM01000008.1, forward strand.
GCGTCCGGTACCTGCGCACCCTCGCCGACTCCGACCGCCTCGTCGCCGACCTCTCCGGTGGCGGCCGCACCGTCCTGGTCGTGGGCGCCGGATGGATCGGCCTCGAGGTCGCCGCGGCCGCACGCCAGCACGGCAACGCGGTGACGGTCGTCGAGCCGCAGCCCACCCCGCTGCACGCCGTCCTCGGCCCGGAGATGGGGAAGGTGTTCGCCCGACTGCACCGCGGCCACGGCGTCGACCTGTTCACCGACACCACCGTCCGCGAGTTCCGCGGAACCGGTGGGCGGGTGGAGGCCGTCGTCACCGACGGCCACGCCGGGCTGCCCGCCGACGTCGTCGTCGTCGGGATCGGTGCGGTGCCGAACACCGGCCTCGCCGCGGCGGCCGGGTTGGACGTCGACAACGGCATCGTCACCGACCACTCCCTCCGCACGTCGGCGCCCGACGTCTTCGCGGCAGGGGACGTCGCGTCGGCGTTCTCACCGCTCTACGGCCGGTACGTGCGCGTGGAGCACTGGGCGAACGCGCTGAACCAGGGTCCGGCAGCGGCCCGGTCGATGCTCGGTCAGGAGGTCACCTACGACCGGGTGCCGTACTTCTACACCGACCAGTACGACCTGGGCATGGAGTACTCGGGGCTGGCCGGCCCCGGGGCCACGGTGGTCTGCCGGGGCGCCCCGGAGAGCGGGGAGTTCATCGCGTTCTGGATGGAGGAGGGGCGGGTCACCGCCGGCATGAACGTCAACGTCTGGGACGTCACCGGCCCCATCCAGCAGCTGATCCGGATGCGCCGGCAGGTGCCCGTCGCCTCGCTCACCGACCCGGGGACGCCGCTGGAGCGGCTGGCCTCCTGACCGCGACACGCACCTCGTCGGCCGCCCGCCCGTGTGCGGAACGCCGCGACGAGGCAGGCTGGGGCCGAATCAAGACGCCGTCACACCCCGGAAACGAGCGGACGCGATCATGGCGAGCATGGACCGACAGCAGGAGTTCGTCCTGCGCACCCTGGAAGAGCGTGACATCCGGTTCGTCCGGCTGTGGTTCACCGACGTCTCCGGCTACCTGAAGGCCGTCGCCGTGGCACCGGCCGAGATCGAGGCGGCCTTCGCCGAGGGCATCGGCTTCGACGGCTCGGCGATCGAGGGCTTCGCCCGCGTCTACGAGTCGGACATGCTCGCCAAGCCCGACCCCGGCACGTTCCAGGTCATGCCCTCGGCCAAGGGGCAGCCCAGCGACACCGCGCGGATGTTCTGCGACATCACGCTGCCCGACGGGTCACCCGCCTGGGCCGACCCGCGGCACGTGCTGCGCCGGGCGCTGGCCAAGGCCGCCGACATGGGTTTCACCTTCTACACCCACCCCGAGATCGAGTTCTTCCTCCTGAAGGACCTGCCGACCGACGGCAGCCCGCCGCAGCCGGCCGACACCGGGGGCTACTTCGACCTGTCCACGCACAACGTGGCGCACGACTTCCGCCGGGAGGCGGTCTTCGCGCTGGAGGCCATGGGCATCTCGGTGGAGTTCAGCCACCACGAGGTCGCGCCCGGCCAGCAGGAGATCGACCTGCGCTACGCCGATGCGCTGTCCATGGCCGACAACATCATGACGCTGCGGCACGTCGTCCGTGAGGTCGCGCTGGCGCAGGGCGTGCACGCCACCTTCATGCCCAAGCCGTTCACCGACCTGGCCGGCTCGGCGATGCACACCCACCTCTCGCTCTTCGAGGGCGACCGCAATGCCTTCCACGACGCCGCCGACCCGATGCGGCTGTCGGCGACCGGCAAGCAGTTCATCGCCGGCCTGCTCACCCACGCCCGCGAGTACACGGCCGTCACGAACCAGACGGTCAACTCCTACCGGCGCCTGCTCGCCGGCACCGAGGCGCCGACCGCCGCCACCTGGGGCCGCGCGAACCGGTCGGCGCTCGTCCGGCTGCCCTCGTACAAGCCGAGCAAGGCGCAGTCCGCCCGCGTCGAGGTGCGCTCGCCGGACTCCGCCTGCAACCCGTACCTGACCTTCGCCGTCCTCCTCGCCGCGGGACTGCGCGGGATCGAGAAGGGCTACGAGCTCCCGCCGGAGGCCGAGGACGACGTCTGGTCGCTCACCGACACCGAGCGGCGCGCGGCCGGCTACGAGGACCTGCCCGTCTCCCTGGGCGAGGCCCTCACCGCCATGCAGGGCAGCGAGCTGGTCGCCGAGACCCTCGGGGAGCACGTCTTCGAGTTCTTCCTCCGCAACAAGTGGGAGGAGTTCAACTCCTACCGGCAGAACGTCACGCCGTTCGAGCTGCGCCGCTACCTGCCCGGCCTGTAACCGGGGTCAGGACGACGGCGCGACGTCACCGACCACCCCGGAGTCGATGCAGACGCCGAGACCCACGGTGTCGGAGCGCACCGTCAGCTGACCACCGCCCCCGGACAGGCGGAGGAACACGGTGTGCAGGCCCTTCTCCACGGGCACCCGGACGGGGTCGCCGGAGTCCAGCGCGACGGTCATGACGCCGTCGCGACCTGCGAGGTAGTTCAGCTGCACGGTCCAGGGCAGGGGGATGAGCGGTCCGCTCAGTCCGACGGCAGTCGTCTCTCCCGACTGCACTCCCCACCCACAGCCGGTGAGCGGGCCGGGCTCGACGGTCCTCAGGGGGGTCACGGCGGCCGGCCGGAGGTTCCCGGCCTCGTCGAACACCTGCAGACGGTCCGTCACCTGGCCGAACTGCGGTCGGTCGGTGTACGGGCGGAAGAGCACGGCGGTGGTGTTGTAGGGCACCCCGAGGCCCCACATGATGTCCTGCGGAACGGCCTGGTCCAGCAGTGGCGAGTCGCCCGCGGCGGCGAGCTCGGACCGGGCGGTCGTGAAGTAGTCCCGGGCGGGGTCGACCTCCCATGCCTCGACGTGACCGACGGTGGAGATCGTCGCGCCCGCGAGGTAGACGACGGTGAGCGCGGGAACGAGCAGTCGGCCGACCCAGCGGCCCGGCATGCTGCTGCGCACGCGTGCGCCCGCCTCGGCCGCCGCCTCCTGGAGCAGCGCCCGGATCCGGCCCGCGGCCGGCGCCGGGGCACGGGCCGGCAGAGCGAACAGCAGCGCGACGACGATCGCCAGGAGCACCGGCTCGGCCGGGTAGTAGCGGTAGGAGAGGGGCAGGAACTCGGCGAACCCGAACGCCGAGCGCCCGAGGCCGACCAGCACCACGTTGATCGTCACGTAGCCGGTGGCGATCAACCACAGCACCGGAGCGCCGCGGCGTCGACACGAGGTCCACACCACCAGCGCCAGCAGCGCCACGACGCTCACGGTGAACAGCCCAGGAGGTACCGCGGCCATCGGGGTACCGCCCGGCTGCTCCGTCCAGGCCCAGGGACCACCGACGAGGCCGGGGACGAGGTTCGAGCCGAAGTGGCGGACCGTGTCGACCAGCTGGGCGACGGTCACCGCGCTGTACTCCTCGTTCGGCACCGCGGCGAGGAAGGCAGCGGTCCAGCCGGCCAGGACCAGCAGGATGCCCAGCCACAGCGCGCGGGTACGGCGCCAGACCTCGCGCAGCGGCGTGGCCACACCCTCGACGTGCAGCAGGAGAGCGAGCACCGCGAGCGCAAGGAGCGGGATGGTCACCGCGCGCTCGGAGAACAACAGGGTGACGGCGAGGCCCAGTGGCGCGGTCACCGCGTAGCGGGTGCGCCCCGTGCGGAGGTAGAGAACGGAGTCGGCCACCACCCACGCGACCCCTGCCTGGAGCGGGACCGTCTGCATGGTCGCCGACCACCAGGTGAAGCCGCCGAGGTTGAGGGCGGAGAAGAGGTACGCGGCGAGGGGGACGAGCATCGCGGGGCGGTCGCCCATGAACACCCGGATCAGTCGCCAGACGGCCAGGGAGGCCAGGGCGCTCAGGACGACGGACGCAGCGAGAAGAGGCCACCACTCCATCGGGTCCAGACGGATGAGCGCGCCGCTGAGGACCAGCGCACCCGGTACGAGGTGGCCTCCGCGCCCCTCGAACAGGAACTCCGAGGAGAACAGGCTCATCGCCATCGACTGGCTGGCGAGCGAGAGGTCGTCACCGAAGAGCCACCGGTCGTCGAGGACCCAGGCCCGCGAGGCGACCTGGACGAGCACGAGCACACCGGCGCAGAGCAGCACCACCCGCTGGGATGTCCACCCCTGCCGGAAGCCGGCCCGCCGGGGACCGGCGGTCTCGTTTCCGGATCCCTCGGCGGGGTCGGAGAGCGACAGCTCTGTCGCTGTGATCAATGCGCCTCCTCGATCGGCCCGGCGAGTTTAGAGGCTGATCGGGCTCGTTCCACGCCCGCAGCCGGAATCCCACCCGTTGTGTGGGGCCGGGGAACGCCTGGCCGGACGCGACTAACCTCGCGGCGTGGCCCGCTTGCTCGTCGTCGTCGTCCATGAGACGGATCCGCCCGCCCGCCTGGGCGACTGGCTTCGCGCGGCGGGCGCCGAGCTCGACGAACGCCGGGTGCACGAGGGTGACCCGCTCCCGCAGACGCTCGAGGAGCACGACGGCCTGGTCGTCCTGGGCGGCCCGCAGTCGGCCCTGGACGACGAGCAGACCAGTCCCGAACTCGTCGGTGTCCGCGAACTGCTCCGGCAGGCGCTGGCGGCGGACTTCCCGACCCTGGCCGTCTGCCTGGGTGCCCAGCTGCTCGCGCAGGTGGGCGGGGGGAACGTGCGCGCGGGCATCGACGGCCCCGAGGTGGGTGCCCTGCTTGTCGCCAAGCGCGACGCCGCCGACGCCGATCCGGTGTTCGGCCCGCTGCCGCTGTCGCCCGACGTCATGCAGTTCCACCACGACGAGATCTCCGAGCTGCCGTCCGGGGCCACGCTGCTGGCCAGCAGCCCGATGTACGTCAACCAGGCCTTCCGGGTCGGCCGGCACGTGTACGGCCTGCAGTTCCACATCGAGACGACGCCGGAGATCATCCACGAGTGGGCCGAGCGGGACGTCGTCGGCGTGGCCGCCAGCCCGTACGACCGCGAGACCATCTGCCTCCTCTCCGACGAGGCGCACCCGCACATCGAAGAGGTGTGGGCCCCGTTCGCCGCCCGCTTCGCCGATCTGGTGCGGGCCTGCGCGCGCCAGGCCGCCTGACCGGCTCGACGGGATCGCCGTGACGCTGGCAGACGAGGAGATCCCGCGCCCCGCCGTGGTGCGCCTGGTCCGGTTCGGGTTCGAGGACGGCGCCCGGGCCGCCCGGCTGCTGTCCGACCCCGCGCTCGGCCTCTGGGACCTCGAGCGGAACGAGCCGGCCGATCCGGAGGCGGGTCCGGTGATCGCGGCGCTGGCGCGGGCCGGCGACCCCGATCTCGCCGTCCGCTCCCTGCACCGGCTGGTCGAGGCCCTCGACGGCTCCGACACCTCGGGTGCGGCCGCCGCGGCGCTGCTCGCGGGCCTGCGTGGCTCGGGTCTGCTGCGCAGCCGGCTGCTGTCGGTGCTGGGAGCGAGCTCCGGGCTGGCCGACCACCTCGCCGCGCACCCGGACGACTGGACGGTCCTGGACGACGACGCCGACGGCATCCCCCGTGGCTCCGACCGGCCCGGGGCGGAGGACCTGCGACGGGACATGCTGGCCGCCGTCGGCGCCGACCCCGACGACCCGCCGTGGGGCGTGAAGCTGGGGAAGGGCGCCCCGGACGCCTCGCCCCCGCGGGTCGCGGCGCTGCGGTCGGCCTACCGGCGGGCGATCCTCTCCCTCGCCGGGCGCGATCTCGGTGACGGGCTGCCCGCCGAGGAGGCGGCCGCCGAGCTGGCCGACATCGCCGGTGCGGTCCTCACCGCGGGGCTGGCGCTCGCCGTCGCCGAGCAGCCGGCGTCCGCCGCGCCGTGCCGGCTGGCCGTCATCGCCCTCGGCAAGACCGGCGGGCGCGAGCTCAACTACGTCAGCGACGTCGACGTCGTGTTCGTGGCCGAGCCCGTCGACCCGTCGGACTCCGAGAGCGCGGCCCTGAGCAGCGCCACCAAGGTCGCGGCGGCCCTGATGCGGATCTGCCACCAGGCGGCCTGGGAGGTCGACGCCGCCCTCCGTCCCGAGGGCAAGGCCGGCGCGCTGGTCCGCACCGTTGCCGGCTTCGAGTCCTACTACCGGCAGTGGGCCAGCACCTGGGAGTTCCAGGCCCTGCTGAAGATGCGCCCCGTGGCCGGCGATCCGGATCTCGGCCGGGCCTGGGTCGACACCCTCTGGCCGCTGGTCTGGACTGCCGGCGACCGCCCGGGGTTCGTGGCCGAGGTGCAGGCGATGCGCCGCCGGGTGGAGGCCAACATCCCGCCCGCGCAGGCCGAACGGGAGCTCAAGCTCGGCCGCGGCGGTCTGCGCGACGTCGAGTTCGCCGTCCAGCTGCTGCAGATGGTGCACGGGCGGGCTGATCCGACGCTGCGGCTGGGCGGCACGCTGCCGGCGCTGCAGGCGCTGTCCGCGGGCGGGTACGTCGGGCGGGACGACGCGGCGACGCTCATCGCGTCCTACCGGTTCCTCCGCACCGTCGAGCACCGCCTGCAGCTGCTGCGGCTGCGGCGCACCCACCTGCTGCCGACCGACGAGCAGCAGCTGCGCTGGCTGGCCCGGTCCCTGGGCTACAAGCCCGACGCCCGCGGCAGCGCCGTCGCCGTCCTCGAGGCGGAGCTGGCCCTGCACACCCGCGAGGTCCGGCGGCTGCACGAGAAGCTCTTCTACCGGCCGCTGCTGTCGGCGGTGGCCCGCGTCCCTGGCGAGCACCTGCAGCTCGGCTCGAAGGCGGCGGGGGACTGGCTCCGGGCGCTGGGCTTCGCCGACCCCGAGGGAGCCCTTCGGCACCTCGGGGCGCTCACCAGCGGCGTCTCCCGGTCGGCGTCCATGCAGAAGTACCTGTTGCCGGTGCTGCTGCAGACGTTCGCGTCCTGCCCGAACCCGGACGCCGGCGTCCTGGCCTACCGCCAGGTGAGCGAGGCGCTCGGGGGCAACCAGTGGTTCCTCCGGCTGCTCCGCGACGAGGGGCAGGTGGCCGAGCGGCTGGCCCAGCTCCTCGGCTCCAGCCAGTACATCGCCTCGCTGCTGACCAGGACCCCGGAGGCGCTGCGCCTGCTGGCCGCCGACGCCGAACTGGAGCCGCGGAGCGCGAGCACGCTGGCCGGCGCCTGGCGGCAGGCCGCCGGCCGGGCCGTCGACCCGAAGTCCGGCATCCAGGTGCTCCGCGGCCTGCGCCGCCAGGAGCTGCTGCGGATCGCCTCGGCCGACCTGCTCGGGCGGCTCGACGTCGTGCGGCTGGGGCACGCGCTCACCGACGTCGCCGTCGCCACCCTGCAGGTGGGGCTGGACGTCGCCGAGCGCGCCTACGCGCTCGAGGCGGGCATCGACGTGGCCGACATGCCGATGGATCTCGCGGTCATCGGCATGGGCCGGCTCGGGGGCGCGGAGATGGGGTTCGGCTCCGATGCCGACGTCCTGTTCGTGCACCGGGCGCGCCCGGGCGCCGACGAGGGCAGGGCCTCCGCCGCGGCCAACGCGGTCGCCCACGCGCTGCGGCGGCTGCTGAGCGAGCCGGCGCCCGACCCGGCGTTCGAGGTCGACGCCGACCTGCGGCCGGAGGGTCGCCAGGGGGCGCTGGTCCGCAGCATCGACGCGTTCCGCGAGTACTACGAGCGCTGGGTCTCCGTCTGGGAGGTGCAGGCGCTGCTGCGCGCCGTGCCGGTCGCCGGGGACGAGGAGCTGGGCGCGGCCTTCGTCGCCCTGATCGACCCGATCCGGTACCCCGCCGGCGGGCTCACCGACGAGCAGGTCGCCGAGATCCGCCGCATCAAGGCACGGGTGGAGCGCGAGCGGCTGCCGCGGGGTGCCGATCCGGCGACGCACACCAAGCTCGGCCGCGGTGGGCTGTCCGACGTCGAGTGGACCGTCCAGCTGCTCCAGCTGCAGCACGGAGCCGAGAGGCCGGCGCTGCGCGCGCCGTCCACCGTCGACGGGCTGCATGCGCTGGGGGACGCGCACCTGCTCGATGCCGCCCAGCTGGACGCCCTGCGCTCGGCCTGGGAGCTGGCGACGCGTGCCCGGAACGCGATTTTCCTGGTGCGCGGTCGGCCGAGCGACCAGCTGCCGCGGCCCGGCCTCGAGCTGGTCGGCGTCGCGCGGGCCTGCGGCTACGGGCCCGACCTGGATCCCGGCCAGTTCCTCGACGACTACCGGCGGGTCACCCGGCACGCGCGGTCGGTCGTCGACGACGTCTTCTACGGCCGGCCGGCGACGGGGTAGCTGCCGTCGGCACGGCCTCCGGCGGCGTCGGACACGCGCGAGCACCGGCCCGGCCCGACCCGAGCGGGTCACCCGGGCGGGGGCCCGTCCGGCGGGATGCGTGTGCGGGCAGGAGGAGCGGGGCAGAGTGGACGTGTGTCACGACCGCTGCCCACCGAGCCGGACCGCCCCGACGAGGGGCAGGACCCGGACATCGAGGCCCTGCTGGCGTCGCCGGCGGCCGCCCAGGGGGACGGCGCGACTATCACTCCCTACCGTGACGGCCCGCTGATCGTGCGAGGGGACTTCCGGCTCGTCGACCCCGACGGCGCCGTGATCGATCCGGGCCGCAAGACCATCGCACTGTGCCGGTGCGGCAAGTCGGGCATCAAGCCGTTCTGCGACGGCGCGCACAAGCGGTCGGGCTTCTCCGCCCCTAGCGCCCCCAGCCGGCCGCGGCCCGCGGCCCGGATCGTGCGCGAGGCCGGCGAGGACTGAGACCGTTCACCCTCGCGTGTGCCGCACCTGCGGGATCGCTGTGGCATGGGCCACGATGCACGGGACGTCCCGCCGGGCGGCCACCCCGGCCCCCGGCGCCTGATCGGAGGGCCGCATGGGTTCCGCGCTCACCACCGTCCTGCTCCCGCTGGCCCTCGCCCTGGTCATGTTCGGGCTGGGGCTGTCCCTGACGGTCGGCGACTTCGCCCGCGTCGGGCGTCAGCCCAGGGCCGTGGTCATCGCGTTGGTCCTGCAACTCCTCGTCCTGCCGGCGATCTGCTTCGGCCTGGTCCTGGCGTTCGACCTGCCGCCGCTGCTCGCCGTGGGCCTCCTGCTGCTCGCGGCCTCCCCGGGCGGCACGACCGCGAACCTGTTCAGCCACCTCTACCGCGGTGACGTGGCCCTCAACATCACGCTGACCGCGGTCAACTCGCTGATCGCCGTGGTCACCCTGCCGGTCGTCACCAACCTGGCGATCGCGTACTTCGACCCCGCGGACGGCGGCAGCCTCGGGTTGCAGTTCGGCAAGACGCTCCAGGTCTTCGCGGTCGTCCTCGTCCCGGTCCTCCTGGGCATGCTGGTCCGGCAGCGGGCAACGGCGTTCGCCGAGCGGATGGACAAGCCCGTGCGCATCGCCTCGGCGGTGGTCCTGGCGCTGGTGATCCTGGGCACGATCATCGCCGAACGGGAGAACGTCACCGGCTACATCGCCGACGTCGGCCTGCCCGCGCTGTTGTTCTGCCTCATCAGCCTCACGCTCGGGTTCGTCGTCCCGCGGGCCCTGGGCGTCGTCCGGCGGCGGGCGATCGCCAGCGCCTTCGAGATCGGGGTGCACAACGGCACGCTGGCCATCGCGATCGCGATCAGCGTGCTGGACAGCGTCGAGCTCGCCGTCCCCGCTGCGGTCTACAGCTTGATCATGTTCCCGGCGGCCGCGGTGTTCGGCTGGGCGATCACCCGCTCGACCGGCCGCACGGCCGACGAGGAGACGACCGTCGCGGCCTGACCCCCGTCAGGCGGCGAGCGGGCGCTCCCGCCGGAGCCCGGAGCGGCCGGACTCCCATGCACCGAGCAGGTGGTGGGCGGCGACGGCGTCCATGGCGAGGGAGCAGGCGGCGCCGAACAGGACGTCGGCGGCCAGCTCCGGCTCCTCGGCGACCAGCGACCCGCACATGTCGACCGAGGCGATCTGCTCGTGCACGGCGTCGGCCTCCACGTGCTCGTCGTAGAAGACGGTGACCCGCTCGTCGAAGCCGAGACGGCGGAGGCCGGCCGAGTAGCGCCGGCTCGGCTCCGACGACGTCATCTCGACCGCGGCCAGGTGTCCGAGCGCGGCGCCCCGCCAGCGGCGGTGCAGCCCGAAGAGGCTCATCGTGTTGACCGAGGCGAAGGCCGCGGCGGGCGCCTCGTCCCACAGCGCGCCGTAGGTGGCGTCGAGGTCCAGCGAGCGCATCATCCCGGCGAACAGCGTGCTGTGCATGCGCTCGGCGGTGCCGCCGCCGTACTCGTCGGCCTGGATCTCCACCATCGACGACTTGGTCCGGCCGGAGAGCCGCGGGATCGCGAAGCTGTGCGGGTCGCCCTCCTTGAGGTGGTACACCGAGCGGAGCGCCAGGTACTCGCGCCACTGCTCGAGCGTGCCGTTCTTGGCCATGAAGGACGACAGGGACGGCCCGTCGTCGGCGGCGATGAGCGCGGTGAGCTGGCGGTCGATGGGCTCGTCGGTCACCGCGAGGGGGCCGACGAGGTCGCGCAGCGCCGCGAGGTGCCGCTTCTCAAGGGCCGCGCGCAGCCGCAGCAGTGCCGGATCCCACTCCCAGGCGTCGGAGACCTCGTCGAACCCGCGGTAGTGCAGCTCGTAGCAGACCGCCAGGCTGAGCTGCAGGTCCTCGTCGGTCAGCGCCGGTGCCCGGTCGGCCGCCAGCCGGTCGCCGCGCACGATGCTCGTGGCGGACAACGAGGTGCCGGAGGCCAGATCGGAGAACAGGGCCTCGGTCAGGGGGCCGCGCGGTTCGGGCAGGTGCATGCCCCGATTCTGCCCAGCGCAGGCAGTTCGATGCGTCCAGGCATGTGATGTCCCCCGTGGGTAGGACACCCGCATGCCCGATCTGAGCAACCGCGTCGTCCTCGTCACCGGCGGCAGCGCCGGCATCGGCCGGGCGACGGTCGCCGCGCTCGCCGCCGCCGGCGCCCGGGTCGTCACCTGTGCGCGGGACGGGGAGCGCCTCGAGGAGGCGGTGGCGGAACTCCCCCGCGTGGCCGCGGTGGTCGCCGACGTGGCCGGCGCGGGGGACCGGGCGGTGCTCATCGACCGGGTGCTGGCCGAGCACGGTCGCCTGGACGCCGTCGTCCTCAACGCGGGCCTCGGCTGGGCCGGCCTCGTGGAGGACATGCCCGGGGAGGCCGTGGAGGGGATCGTCGCCCTCAACCTCACCGGCGCCGTCGAGCTGACCCGGCTGGCACTGCCGCACCTGCTGGCCTCGGCGGGGGAGCGGGGCCGGGCGGACGTGGTCGCGGTGTCGTCGATCGCCGCCTGGGCGCAGGTCCCGCCGCTCACCGTCTACTCCGCGACCAAGGCGGGGCTCGACGGGTTCGTGAAGGGACTGCGCCGGGAGGTCACGGCCCGGCGCGTGCAGGTGCACTCGGTCAACCCGTTCTTCGTCCGGACCGAGTGGTTGGCCCGGGGGCACGGCGCGCCGCCGCGCTCCGACGCCGACGCGCGAGGGCGCCTCTCCCGCGGCATCGCGCCCGAGCGGGTGGCGGCGCAGATCAGCGGGTGCCTGACGGCTCCCCGTTCGCGCACGGTCGCCGTCCCCCGGTGGGCCGGGCTGGCCCGGCTCGGCGAGGTCACCCCGGTCAACCGGCTCCTGGACGCCGTCCTCTCGCGGCAGACCGAGCGGATCCGGACCCTCGCCGCCCGATCGGTGCAGCGGCGGGTGAGCTGACCGGGCTTGATCACCGGTCCGGTAACAGAGGTCGTGGCGCCCTTGCCACACCAGGCCCGGGACGGTTGTCTCCCAGGAAGACTTCCGGCGAGCCAGCGAGGGACACCGATGGACTTCCTGCAACCGACGTCGTGGGCCGACGCCCTCGCCGTCCGTGCCGAGCGCCTCGACGCCGTCCCGATCGCCGGCGGCACCGACGTGATGGTCGACGTCAACTTCGACCGGAGCCGTCCGGGGGCGCTGCTCGACCTCGGCCGGGTGCCCGAGCTGCGGGAGTGGACCCCCGAGGACGGCTGGATCCGGCTCGGCGCGGGAGTGCCCTACTCGCGGATCATCGACGACCTCCGTGCGCAGCTGCCGGGCCTGGCCATGGCGTCGCGGACCGTGGGCTCCCCGCAGATCCGCATCCGCGGCACCGTCGGGGGGAACCTCGGCTCGGCGTCCCCGGCCGGCGACGCTCACCCGCCGCTGCTGGCGGCCGGCGCGGTCGTCGAGGTGGCGTCGGCGGCGCGCGGCGCGCGGCGGATCCCCGCGGCGGACTTCTACCTCGGCGTGAAGCGCAACGCTCTCGAGCCGGACGAGCTGATCTCCGCCGTCCTGGTCCCGCCGGCGGCGGGGCCGCAGCAGTTCTGCAAGGTCGGCACCCGGAACGCCATGGTCATCGCCGTCTCGGCGTTCGCGTGCGCGCTGCACCCCGACCGCAAGGGGGTCGGCACCGGCATCGGTTCGGCGGCCCCGACGCCGCGCCGTGCGGTGGACGCGGAGATCTTCCTCGCGGGAGAGCTCGAGGACGCCGGCCTGTGGGAGTCCCGCGGTCAGCTGCCCGAGGCGCTGGCCCGCGCCTTCGGGGAGCGGGTCGCCGAGGCGGCGTCCCCCATCGACGACGTCCGGGGGAGCGCGGCCTACCGCCGCCACTCGCTGTCGGTGATGGCGCGGCGGGCCGCCACCTGGGCATGGGCCGAATACCAGCGCGATCTGCGGAAGGCGGCCTGACATGCGCATCACCACCACCGTCAACGGCACCGAGCACGAGGTGGACGACGTCTGGGCCGGTGAGAGCCTGCTCTACATGCTGCGCGAGCGCATGGGCCTGCCCGGCTCGAAGAACGCCTGCGAACAGGGCGAGTGCGGCTCCTGCACCGTCTACCTCGACGGCGAACCGGTCTGCTCGTGCCTCGTCGCGGCGGGACAGGCCGCCGGGCGGCAGGTGATCACGGTCGAGGGTCTCGCCACCGACGACGGGCTCCATCCGGTGCAGGAGGCGTTCGTCGAGTGCGGGGCCGTGCAGTGCGGCTTCTGCACGCCGGGCCTGCTGGTCGCCGCCCACGACCTGCTGGCCCGGGTGCCGGACCCCTCCGACCTGGAGATCCGCGAGGCGCTGGCCGGCAACCTCTGCCGGTGCACCGGGTACGAGAAGATCCTGGACGCGGTCCGGCTCGCCGCGGAGCGGCAGGCGCAGGCATGAGCACCGACGCCGGCACGCGGACGACGACGACCACCACGACGCCCGGCCGCATCGGCGACAGCCCGCTCCGGCCCGACGGCACCCTCAAGGTCACCGGTGAGTTCGCCTACGCCAGCGACCTCTGGCACGACGACATGGTGTGGGGCGTGACTCTGCGCAGCCCGCACCCGCACGCGCGGATCCGGCGGATCGACATCACCGAGGCGCTCACGGTGCCGGGCGTGACCGCGGTGCTCACAGCCGACGACGTCCCGGGAGAGAACGCCTTCGGCCTCGAGCACGCCGACCAGCCGGTTCTCGCCTCCGAGTTCGTGCGCTACGAGGGAGAGCCGGTCGCGCTGGTCGCGGCCGACCACCCGGAGACCGCCCGCCGGGCGGCCGCCCGCATCCGGGTCGAGTACGAGGTCCTGCCCGCGGTCACCGACCCGCGGCGGGCCATGGACGACGACGCCCCGGCGGTGCACCGTCCCGGCAACCTGGTGCGCCACCTGAAGCTGCGGCGGGGTGACGCCGAGGCGACCGCGCCGGTCGTGGTGTCGCTCGACTTCGAGGTCGGCATGCAGGACCAGGCATTCCTCGGCCCGGAGTCCGGGCTCGCCGTCCCGGCGGAGGACGGCGGGGTCGACCTGTACGTGGCGACGCAGTGGCTGCACGTCGACCAGAGGCAGATCTGCCTGGCGCTGGGCATGTCGAGCGACAAGGTGCGCCTGCACCTGGCCGGCGTCGGCGGCGCGTTCGGCGGTCGCGAGGACCTGTCCGTGCACGTGCACGCCTGCCTCCTGGCGCTGCGCACCAACCGTCCGGTCAAGATGTCCTACAGCCGGGAGGAGTCCTTCTTCGGCCACGTGCACCGGCACCCGGCGACGCTGTCGTACGAGTTCGGCGCCCAGCGCGACGGCACCCTGGTCTACGCCCGGGCTCGCGTCCTCCTCGACGGCGGCGCCTACGCCTCCTCGACCGCCGCGGTCGTCGGCAACGCGGGCACGCTCGGGCTGGGCCCCTACCGGATCCCCAACGTGTCGGTCGACGCCTACGGCGTCTTCACCAACAACCCGCCGTGCGGGGCCATGCGCGGGTTCGGCTGCGTGCAGGCGGCGTTCGCCCACGAGGCGCTGATGGACGAGCTCGCCGACGCCGTCGGGCTGGACCGGGTGGAGATCCGCCAGCTCAACGGCATGCGCGAGGGCGATCTCAACATCACCGGCCAGGTCATCGACTCCGCCGCTCCGGTGGCCGAGCTGCTGCAGATCGTGCGGGACATGCCGCTGCCGCCCGAGCTCGGCGAGGACCCCGACCTCCGCTCGCTGCCCGGTTCGGTGGGCAACGCCACCCACGGCGAGGGAGTCGTGCGTGGCGTCGGCTACGCGGTCACGTACAAGAACGTCGGCTTCTCCGAGGGGTTCGACGACTACTCGACCGCCCGGGTGCGGCTGGAGATGACCGGCGGCGAGGCCGTGGCCACGGTGCACACGGCGGCTGCCGAGGTCGGCCAGGGGCTGATCACCGTCGAGCAGCAGATCTGCCGGACCGAGCTCGGCGTCGAACGCGTCGTCGTCCATCCGAAGAACACCGCCGTCGGGTCCGGCGGCTCGACGTCGGCGTCCCGGCAGACCTACGTGACCGGTGGTGCGGTGCAGGCGGCCTGCGAGGCGGTGCGGACGGCGGTCCTCGAGCGGGCCGCCCTCGCGCTCGGCCGCCCGGCCGGCGACCTGCGGCTGGACGGCGAGAAGATCGTCGGCACCGCCGGCGACGTCCTCATCAGCCTCGGCGACGTGCTCGGTGAGGACGCCGTCGAGGAGACCGTCGAGTGGCGGCACCGCCCGACCCACGCCATCGACCCGGAGACCGGGCAGGGCGACGCGCACGTGCAGTTCGCGTTCTCCGCGCACCGGGCGGTCGTCGACGTGGACGTGGAGCTCGGGCTGGTGAAGGTCATCGCCCTCGACACCGCGCAGGACGTGGGCAAGGCGATCAACCCCGACGCCGTCCTGGGCCAGATCCACGGCGGGTCGGCGCAGGGGATGGGCCTGGCCCTGATGGAGGAGATCGTGGTGACCGACGGCCACGTGCGGAACCCGTCGTTCACCGACTACCTCATCCCGACGATCCTCGACATGCCGCCGATGAAGGTCGAGGTGCTCGAGTACGCCGACCCGCACGCGCCGTACGGCGTCCGTGGGGTGGGGGAGCCGCCGACGATCTCCTCGGGGCCGGCCGTCGCAGCCGCCGTCCGCGCCGCTACCGGGAAGCCGCTGCGCCGGGTGCCGATCCGCCCGGAGCACATCACGGGCACCTGACACGCCTGAGTTGATCATCGTCAGGTGGCTGCCACCGTCGGCGTGGCGGACAGCCACCTGGCGATGATCGACTGCGGATCCCTCCCTCAGGTGAGGGCGTCGCAGATGGCCGTGTCGATCGCAGTGGGGTCGGAGTAGGCGTCGTGCACGCCTCCGCTCGAGGCGACCACCTCGAAGTCGGCGCCGGGAGCGAAGGTCACCCGCCCGGTGTCCTGCAGCACCAGCCGGCCGCCACCCGGAGCGTGCGCCAGGTAGATGGCCCCGACCTCGGTGAGGGTGCGTGAGATCGGGTCGCCGGGGACGGCATACACGTAGTGGCGGTTGAAGTGACCGGAGATCGTCAGGCTCGGGCCGTCGCCGGTGGGCGACAGCGAGAACACGTCGCCGGGGTAGTCGAGGTGGACGACGGTCTTCGTCGCGCGACCGTCGGCGGTGTGCCACCTGGTCATCCGCTCGCGGGCGGTACCGAGAGGTAGACCTCCTGCCCGTCGCACTCCAGTCCGATGGGCACTCCTGAGTAGGAATCGGCGTAGCTGCCCTGGCAGGTGATGCCGCTGCCGGCTTCCCAGCAGCTCCAGGGCGCGAAGTCGGGGTTCAGCGTCGGCACCATGAGCGCCGGGTCCACCTGCGTCGGAGGCTTCGCCTCGGCGACGGTGGCCGGCAGGAGTGCGGCGACGGCCAGCACGCCGAGGGCCAGTCGGCGGGTCCGGCGCAGGCGGGACGAGCGGGTTGCGGGCACGGGAACTCCTCAGGGATGTCCGGTCGGGTGCCGAGAGTCCGGGGGCGGTGTCACGTCCTCGGATCGATGTCCTCGGTATGGGGACGACGCTAGGAATCCCGTGGCCGGCGGTCGTCCGGGGCAGCTCGGCCATCCCCGCGACGAGCACTGCGGCTGGCCCCAGTGTGCTGGACGTCGCGACCTGCCAGCATCGGGCGATGAGCCCGACGGTGCTGGTCGTCGACGACCACGCATCCTTCCGTGCCGCGGCCTCTGCGCTGCTGGAGGCCGAGGGCTTCACGGTCGTCGGCGGGGCCGGTGACGGGGAGGAGGCGCTCGCCCAGGTCGGGATGCTGCGCCCCGACGTGGTGCTCCTCGACGTCCAGCTCCCGGGGATCGACGGCTTCGAGGTCGCCCGTCGGCTGGCGGCCCTGGCCTTCCCCCCGGCGGTGCTGCTCATCTCCAGCCGGGCGGAGGCGGAGTACGGCGACCAGGTGGCCCGGTCCCCGGCGCGCGGCTTCCTCGACAAGTGGGCGCTGTCCGGCGCGGAGCTCGCCCGGCTGCTGCCGTGAGGCGGCTCGAGGTCCTCGGCTGGTGCACCGCCATGGGAGCCGGCCTCGCCATCGACCTGGTCGTCTACGGGCCGGGGAACCCGGTCGGCTGGCTCCCTGACGTCGCGGTGGGGTGGGGCCTTCCTGGGCGGGGCCCTGCTGCTGCGCACGCGCGCCCCCGCGGAGCCGATGGGGGTGCTCATCGGCGGGGTGGGTCTCACCTGGTTCCTCGGCACGCTGGTACCGGCCCTGGTGTTCGTGCACCGGGGCGTCCTGGTCCACGTGCTGTTCGCCTTTCCGACAGGGCGGCTGTCCGGGATCGGGCGGGTGGCAGTCCCGGTCGCGTACGGAGTGGCCGTCAGCCAGGGGACCTGGGGCAACGAATGGACGACGATCGGGCTCACCGTGGCGCTGCTGGCGGTTGTCGCGGTCCACCGAGGGAGGGCCGTCGGGCCCGTCCGCCGGGCTCGCCACCAGGCCACCGTGGCCGCAGCCGCCCTCGGGTTGCTGTTGATCGCTTCCGCGCTGGCGCGGCTGGCGTTCCCGCTGGGCGACGCCGACGGGGTCACCCTCCTCGGCTACATGGTGGCGCTGCTCGGGGTGGCCGTCGCCGTCACATCGGGCGCTGACCGGGCGCGCTGGCGCACGGCTCCGGTCACCGATCTGGTGGTGCAGCTGGGCGGCGAACGATCGGGTGCCGTGCGCGACGCGCTCGCCCGGGCGCTGGGTGACCCCAGCCTCGAGGTCGGGTACCGGGACGGCGGAGGTTTCGTCGACGCGGCCGGGCGACCGGTGGTGGTGCCCGCCGGCGACGCCGGACGGGCGTCCACCTTGGTGCAGCAACTCGGCGAGCCGGTCGCGGTGCTGGTGCACGACCCCGTGGTCCTCGCCGATGCCCAGTTGCTCGACGCGGTCGCCGCCGCCGCGCGACTGGTGGCGCGCAACGACCAGCTGCGAGCCGACGTGGAGGCGCGGGTGGCCGACCTCGAGGATTCCCGGCGGCGGCTGGTCGCCGCTGCGGACGGGGAGCGCGGTCGACTCGCGGATCGGCTCGCCGAGGGCGCGGAGCACAAGCTGGCCGCCCTGGCCGAAGGTCTGGCAGGGGTGACGTCGGACGACGACGGCGTCGACCGGGTGCGGGCGGAGCTCGATCGCACCCGCGCCGACCTGCGCCGCTTGGCCGCCGGGTTGGACCCGGTCGGTGCCGGGGGTATCGAGACGGCGCTGCGCGACCTGGCCGCACGCTGCCCGGTCCCGGTGGACGTGGACGTGGACGCGATGGCGCGACCGCTCGCGGCGCAGGTGGCCCAGGCGATGTGGTTCGTCGGTGCCGAGGCCGTGGCGAACGCGGTGAAGCACGCCGGTGCCACACGGATCGGCATCGTGCTGGCGGCGGACGACGACGCGGTCGTGCTGACCGTCACCGACGACGGCGCCGGCGGTGCGGACCCGGGGACCGGTTCCGGACTCCGTGCCCTCGTCGATCGTGTCGACGCGCTGGGCGGATGGCTCGGGGTGCAGAGCCGCCGGGGCGGGGGGACGACGGTGCTGGCCGCCGTCCCCGCGTTTCCCGTCAGCTGATCCGCCGCCACGGCAGGCCCCAGTAGGTCTCGTTGAAGAGGATGGACGGCTGGATGGCGGTGAACCTGATGCCGTCGGCCGTCGGCTCCCACCTGCCCATGAAGACGAGCTCCTCGACGGGGCACAGAGGCGGACCGGTGATGAAGGCGATCCGCGACCCTCGCACCTCGTACGTGCCGCCGCAGTCGGTCGGGTCGGCCCGGCCGTCCACGTGGTGCACCCAGGTGCCGTCCTCCACGGTGAAGGTCGACAGCCCTCCGTTGTAGAAGGCGTCCCTGGGGTCGACGCCCGCGGCGATCAGCTGGTCCTCGGTCATCTCCCAGCGGTACACACCCTCCGGGAGCGGCCGCGCCGCCTGGATCTCCTCGATCTTGCGCCACGGCACACTGTGCAGCAGTTCGCGGACCAGTTGGTCGGCCGGATCGTTCGTGACGCGACTCCGGACATCGGTCCAGCTGATCTCCGCTCCGTCGAGAGCCGGACGGGCCTCCCACCTTCCGCCGCACTGCGGCTCCTCGACGAACTGCAGCACGCCGTCGTCGAGACTGTAGGTGCCCTCGCACACCTGTTCTCCACGTCGGGACCGCCACTCCCACCGGGACGACCCGCCGTCCAGGGTGACCGTCTGGACGCCGAGCTCCTCGGCTGCCTCCGTCTCCGACAGGCCGGCGTCCAGGCCGTCCTGGTAGGTGACCTCGTAACGCCACACCCCGTCGTACCTGCCGAGGTCATCCGGCGAGCTGGCCACCGGGGTCGCGTCCGCGCAGGTGGTGCCCGCAGAGGGCGGTTCCGAGGACGCGACGATCTCGGTGATCCGGGCCAGGAGCGGGCCGGTCGACTCGTCGGCGGCCAGGCGATCCCGCACCGGCTGGGTGGCCGCCGCCATCGCGGCCTGCTGCTCCGCCGTGGCGACCACCACCTCGAGGCCTTCGGCGCACACCGCAGCCAGCTCGTCGGCATCGGAGGGACGGGTCTCGATGCTGTGTTCCAGCGTGTCGTCGGCCGCCGTGAGGAGCAGCTCCCGCTGCTCGTCGGTCAGCGCCTCGAGCGCCTCGGTGTTCGCGACCAGCACGTTGGCCTTGGCGTAGGGGGTGAGGTTGCCCGTCAGCACGCCGCGCCACGGCAGGGACGACACGTAGGCCGCGCTCGTCTCCGCGCCACCCAGGCGTCCCTCCCGGAACAGCGTCTGCATCTCCTCGCCGCCGATGTCCAGTGGCGTCGCGCCGAGAGCCTGCAGGGTCTCCCACGACAGGTCCGACAACGGCGTCCGGATGCCGACACCGGCGAAGTCGGCGGGTTCCAGCAGCGGCTCCGCGAAGCTCGCCGGGTGACGTAGGCCCTCGGGGAACAGGCCGAGCCCGCTCACTCCCAACTCGTCCAGGCCGGACAACATCTCCTCGGCGACCGGATCGCTCACGACGGCGTCCAGCGCCGAGTCGCTGGTCACCAGGAACGGCGCCTGCAGAGCCTGCAACGTCGTGACGCCGAGGGTGTCCCACGACCGGGCCGGGATGAACCCGAGGTCGGAGGTCCCCTCGATGACCTGCTGAGCGGCGACCTGGTCCCAGGACGCTCCCCCGTCGCCGACGCCCCATTCGACGTCGACCCGCACCCGGCCCTCGGAGCCCGACGACACCTGTTCGGCGAAGTACTCGACGTCCCGGCTGCCAGGACGGCCGGGTTGCTCGGGCGAGGCGAGGCTCAGCGTGAGCACGCCCCCCGAGCCACCGCCCTTGTCCACCTCCCCGGCGGAGCAGCCGGCCACCACCACGCCGACCAGGAGAACCGACGCGGACGTCCTCGGGACCTTCATGGGCGTGCCCTTCTGGGAGTTGGAGCTTCCGAGGCTCGTCGCCCACGCCCGTGCTTCCATCGGAGCCACCCGGGGATCCGGGGATCCGCGACCTGTGGCTGACCACAGTCGAAACGGCACGGTTCGGTGCCACACTCGCCAGCATGGCAGCGGCGGCACCGGTTGCGGGGGGCTCGCGACCTCTGCCCGACGTGGCCGGGGTCCTCGCCCTGGCCGTCGCGCTCGGGGCGGGCGTCCTGGCGTCCACCGGTCTCCCGTCGAGCGAATCCCTCGTCACGAGCTATGCCATGGCGTCCGCGACCGGCCGCACGCTGGGTCTGCTCGCCGGTGGTTGCCTGCTGACCGCAGGGGCGCTCGCCGTCTGGTTCGGCCGGTCATCCCCCGTGGGCGTGCTGCTCGTCGCTTCCGGGGTCCTCTGGTTCGCACCGGACTGGGCCGGTTGGGAGGGCGGTCCGGGAGTGGTGCGCGGGTTGGCCACGCTGGTCACCCCGCTGCTGCCGGTGGCGCTGCTCGGCCTGCTGGCAACGCTGTCCGGCGCCCGCCGCCGCGGACCGGTAGCGGCTGCGGCCGTGGTCGGCGCGCTGAGCGTCGGGTTCGCGGTCGTCGACGACCCGTTCCTGGATCCGGTGTGCTGGCCGACCTGCTCGGACAACACGCTCCTGATCTCCAGCCAGCCAGCCCTCGCGGATCTGCTGGGCGTGGCCTTGTCGCTGGCCTCGATCGGGGTCGCCGGTCTGGCCGGGTTCGGTGCAGGGAGAGGTCTGCTCGCAGCGTCGTCGGTGGCCCGTCGCTGGAACGGTGCGCTCCTCGGTGCGCTCGTGGCGGTCGCAGCCGTCGAGGTGGCGTACGGCCTCGCCGCGCTCCTCGGGACGGAGACTGCCGATGACCCTCTCTTCGTGAGGATCCACGTCGCGCGGGCGGTCGCCTGGTCGTTGCTGGCGCTCGCGGCGGCGTGGACGACGCATCGGCACCTCGCCCGCCGCCGATCGCTGGCCGGCCTGGCCGCCGAGCTGGAGACGACCGGCGGCCCGCTCCCGCTGGCGAGCACGCTGCGGTCGGTCACCGGCGATCTCGACCTGGACGTGCGGTACCCGGTCGGCCACGACGAGCGGCAGGTCGGTGCCGACGGCCGGACCGCGCCGACGCAGCCGGGACCGGGGCGGACAGCGACGCCCCTCCGACGGGGGGAGCGGACCGTCGCCGTCCTCGTGCACGACCCGGTCGTGCTGCCGGTCGACGCGCTCGACGCGGTGCTCGGCCCGGCCGCGCGGCTGGCGCTGGACAACGAGCGGCTCTCGGCGGAACGGCTGGCCCGGGCCTACGACGTCCAGGAGTCCCAGCGCCGCATCGTGCGTACCGGCGACGAGGCGCGCCGGAGGCTGGAGCGCGACCTCCACGACGGCGCCCAGCAGAGTCTGCTGGCGCTGTCCTACCTGCTGCGACTGACGCGCACCACGGCCGAGCGGGCGGGGGAGTGGAGGGCGGTCGCCGAGCTGGACCGCGGGCTGTCGCTGGCGCAGGGAGCGCTGGACGACCTGCGCCGGCTCGCGCACGGCATCCACCCGGCGGTGCTCTCCCAGTCCGGCCTGGCCGTCGCCCTGCGTGCGCTCGCGGAGGAGACCCTGGTGCCGCTCGAGCTCGAGAAAGTTCCGGACGAGAGGTTCGACGCGAGCATCGAGCTGGCCGCCTGGGTCGTGGTGCGCGACGCCGCCGACCGCGCAGGACGGGACCCGTCGGCCGCGCTCGTGGTCCGCGCGGGCAGGGACGGCGACCGGCTGGTCGTCGAGGTGGACGGCGCCGGTGACCGGCTGCCGACGGTGACCGCCGACCGGGTCGGCGCGCTCGGGGGGCACCTCCTGGAAACGGCGACCGGGTTACGGGTGGAGCTGCCGTGCGCGTCGTGATCGCCGACGACACGATGCTCACCCGGCAGGGCATCGCCGGTGTCCTCGCCGACTGCGGGATCGACGTGGTGGCGGCCGTTGGCGACCCGGAGTCGCTGATCCGGGAGGTCGACCGGACGAGGCCGGACGCCGCCGTCGTCGACATCAGGATGCCCCCGATGCACACCGACGAGGGCATCCGGGCGACCGCGCGGCTGCGGGGAGCCCACCCCGCCCTCGGGGTGCTTCTCCTGTCGGCCTACGTCGAACCCGAGTACGCCGTCCGGCTCCTCGAGGACCACCCCGGCGGCATCGGGTACCTCCTCAAGGACCGGGTGTCGGACGGCGTGCTGCTGGTCGACGCGCTGCGCCGGTTGTGTGACGGGGAGACCGTGGTCGACCCCACGATCGTGTCGCGGGTGTTCGAGCGGCGGCGGCGGGTCGATCCGCTCGCCCAGCTCTCCGACCGCGAACGCGAGGTGCTCGGGCTGCTCACCGAAGGTCTCTCCAATCGCGCCCTCGCCGCCCGGCTGTACGTGACCGAGCGGACCGTGGAAGCGCACATCACCTCGATCTTCGGCAAGCTCGGCCTGGTCGACGGGCCGGGGGTGCACCGTCGCGTGCTCGCCGTCCTCACCTACCTGCGGGCCTGAGACCGGCGTGACGATCGGGCGACCTCATCGCCGGACCGATGAGTTCCCGGGACGCTGCCGGTTCCACTCCTCATCAACCGACAGCGAGCGAAGGAGCAGGTCATGGACTGGAAGCTGGAAGTCGTCATCGTCCCGGTGACGGACGTGGACCGCGCCAAGGAGTTCTACGGCGAGAAGCTGGGTTTCCCGGTGGATGTGGATCACCGGGCCGATGAACACTTCCGCGTCGTGCAGGTCACCCCGCCCGGGTCGGCCTGCTCGATCGTCTTCGGCAAGGGCATGGGCAGCGACGTGAAGCCCGGGTCGCTCAAGGGCAACCAGCTGGTGGTCAGCGACATCGAGGCGGCGCACTCCCACCTGGAGGCCAACGGCATCGCAAACGGCGGCATCGTCCACTTCGAGGCCGGTCGCATGGCGCCCGGCCCGGACCCGGCGCGCCAGAAGTTCGGTTCGTTCATCTACTTCGACGACCCCGACGGCAACACGTGGGCGGTGCAGGAGGGTGAGCGGGATGGCAGCTGAGGCGGCGACGCTGTCCGAGGCCGACCTCGATGCCGCCGCCACGAGCCACCGGCGCGAGCTGCACGTGCACTGCTACCGGATGCTCGCCTCCTTCGACGACGCCGAGGACGCCGTCCAGGAGACGTTCCTGCGGGCGTGGCGGAGCCGGGCGACGTTCGACGGGCTGCACCTGCGGGCCTGG
The DNA here is from genome assembly GCF_004570345.1 of Blastococcus sp. CT_GayMR20. The sequence goes on from NZ_SPQM01000008.1 coordinate 37,305, forward strand.
CTGTACCGCATCGCCACGAACGTCTGCATCGATCTCATCCAGGCGCGCAAGCGGCACGTGCCGGAGCTGACCTCCTACGCCGAGATCGGGTGGCTGACGCCCTATCCCGACCGGCTGCTCGACCAGATCCCGTCCACCGACGACCAGCCGGACGCCGTGGCGGTGGCGAGGGAGACGATCGAGCTGGCGTTCCTGGCGGCGCTGCAGGTGTTGCCGCCGCGCCAGCGGGCGGCCCTCCTCGCGCGGGAGGTGCTCGGCCTTCCGGCGGCCGAGACGGCGGCGCTCCTGGACACCAGCGTCGCCGCGGCGAACAGCGCCCTGCAGCGGGCGCGGGCCACGATGCAGGAGCACCTGCCCTCGCACCGTTCCGACTGGACGGCCGCTGCGCCCAACGCGGCCGAGCGGGAACTGCTCGACCGGTTCATCGACGCCCACCAGCGCTGCGACGCGGCCGCCGCCGTCTCGATCGCGGCGACCGACCTGCGGGTGACCATGCCGCCGGCGCCGATGGTCTTCGACGGGCTGGCGGGGTTCCAGCCACTGCTGGAACGGGCATTCGGCCCGGGCCGCGACGGCGACTGGCGGCTCCTGCCCACGTCGGCGAACCGGATGCCGGCAGCGGCCAGCTACCTGCGCCGGCCCGGGGACACCGAGTTCCGTGCCTTCAAGCTCGACGTGCTGCGCGTGGAGGGCTCGGAGATCGCCGAGATCACGACCTTCGGCTACTCGATGTTCGAGCTCTTCGGCCTCCCGTCGGTCCTGCCGCGCTCCTGAGCTCGTCGGCTGGTCAGGCTCGTGTGCTGCGCGAAGGCCTCGCGCACGGTTCTCGCGTCGCGGTGCATGCCAGGAGCCCGGCGAGCAGCACGCACCCCTGGCACGGACGCAGCAGCCTGCTCGGGACGGCGCAGGCGGCCAGGTCGGCCCCGGCGTCCTGGGCGGTCGCGCCGCCGCGCGGTTGGCGATCGTGCCACCGGTCGCCAGCACGCTCACCACCGGCACCGGTCCACCTGGTCCTCCGTCAGGTGGCGGGCCCGTACCTCCGCGTGTCGGGAAGCCGCCCCCGCGCAGGTCGACGCAGAGTGAGCGGGTGCCGTTCGAACCCGGAACTCTCGTCGTCCGCAGGGTCGGCCCCAACACGTGGGCGCTCGTGGAGGAGCTCGTCTACCGGGGGCGCCGGCAGCGGTTCGTCGTCCCGGCCGGCTTCCGCACCGACTTCGCCTCCGTGCCCCGGGTCGTCACCTGGCTCGTGCCGCGGTTCGGGGCGTACACCCTGGCGGCGATCCTGCACGACTGGCTGTGCGGCGAGGGCATCCGCTCGGGTGCGGTCAGCCCTCCCGAGGCCGACGGCATCTTCCGGCGGGTCATGCGCGAGAGCGGGGTGCCGGTGCTGCTCCGCTGGATGATGTGGGCCGGCGTGCGCTGGGGTGCGTTGACCGATGAGGAGCGGCGGCCGGGCTGGCTCGTCAGCGCGCCGGCGGTGCTGACCATCTCGGTGCTGGCGGCCCCGCTGGTCGTGCCGCCGGTGGTCGCCATCGCGCCAGGGCTGGTGGTGTACGCCGTCGCGGAGTGGCTCGTGTCGCTCGTGGCGCCGACCCGCAGGGCCGAGCTGGTTCTCACCACGTGAGCGAAGGCTGCGGGCCCGGCGCGTCTGCACCAAGCTCAGGGTCATGACAGACAGCTCCGGACCGCCGTTCCGCGCCGACCACGTCGGCAGCCTCCTGCGCCCGAAGAACCTGCTCGACGCCCGTGCCCGGCACGCCGCGGGGGAGATCGACGACGCCGAACTGCGGGGCATCGAGGACGAGGCGATCGCCGACGTCGTGCGCGTGCAGGCAGACGTCGGCCTGCGGACGGCGACGGACGGGGAATTCCGCCGCGCCTCGTGGCACATGGACTTCATCTACGCGATCGACGGCATCACGAAGGTGACCGACCAGAACATCGTCGTCCACTTCAAGAACAGCGACGGGTCGCTCGACTACACGCCGGCGGGCCTCCACGTGGACGCGCCGCTCCGCATCGACGAGCCGATCTTCGCCGCCGACTTCGCCTACCTGCAGTCGGTCGCGGGGGAGGGGCAGACGCCGAAGCTGACGATCCCGTCGCCGTCGATGGTCCACTACCGCGGCGGGGCGGCGGCGATCGATCCGGCGGTCTATCCCGACGAGGACGCCTTCTGGCACGACCTGTCGGCCGCCTACAACCAGCAGGTCCAGGGCATCGCCGCGCAGGGCTGCACCTACCTGCAGTTCGACGACACGAGTCTGGCCTACCTCAACGACCCCCAGCAGCGCGCCGAGCTGGCCGCCCAGGGCCGCGACGCCGAGCACCTGCACGAGCGGTACATCCGCCAGATCAACGCCGCCCTCGCCGGGCGGCCCGAGTCGCTCACGGTCACGACCCACCTGTGCCGCGGCAACTTCCGCTCCTCGTGGGTCGCCGAGGGAGGGTATGACTTCGTCGCCGAGGCGCTGTTCGGCGGGCTCGAGGTCGACGGCTTCTTCCTGGAGTACGACGACGACCGGTCCGGCGGCTTCGAGCCGCTGCGGTTCGTCCCGCCGGGCAAGCGGGTCGTGCTCGGCCTGGTCACGACGAAGCGTCCCGAGCTCGAGCGCAAGGACGACCTCAAGCGCCGCATCGAGGAGGCATCGGCCTTCGTGCCCCTGGAGCAGCTCGCGCTGTCGGGGCAGTGCGGCTTCTCCTCGACCGTCGAGGGCAACTCGCTCACCCGTGACGAGCAGATCGCCAAGCTGGCGCTGATCGTGGAGACCGCCGAGGAGGTGTGGGGCTGACGATCAGCCGGCCGAGGTCTCCTGGTCGACGCACAGGATGTTGCCCTCGCTGTCCTTGAACCAGGCGGCGCGGCCCATGCCCTGCATCGACGCGATCTCGCCGTCCCACTGCACGCCCGGCATGTCGTAGACCTCGAACGTGACGCCCTTCGCCTTCAGGTCGTGGACCTCCGCCTCGATGTCGTCGACGTGCCACTGGGCGATGGTGTGCCCGGCCTGTCCCGCGTAGTCGGTCCGGTAGACCTGGAACGCGGTGCCGCCGGCGGTCCGGTACATCAGGACCTCGCCGCCGAGTTCCCGGGTCGGGGTGAGGCCCAGCTTCTCCGCGTAGAAGGTGCGGGCGCGCTGGAGGTCGCTCGCCGGAATGTTGGCCTCGACCCTGCTGGCACTCAGCATCGGTGTGCTCCTGACTGGCGATCGGAGTCCCCCGCGATGACGAGGCCGGAAGCTAGTCCTGTCCGGAGCTCGCGCCAACAGAGACCACCGCGTCCGGCGAGCGGAGGGTGCCCGGTGGGCGGGCGGCCTAGGATCGGCGCCCGTGCGGCCCTTCCTCCTGCTCTCCTCGCGTGCCGAGGACGTGGCCGCCGACGGCGAGTACGAGGCGTTCCTCCGGTTCACCGGTCTGGCCCCGCACGAGCTGCGGCGCGTCCGGATGGAGGCGGCCCCGCTGCCCGAGCTGGACCTCGACGACTACTCGGGCGTGCTCGTCGGCGGAGGACCGTTCAACTCCAGCGATCCGCCGGCGGAGAAGTCCGCCGTCCAGCACCGCGTGGAGCGTGAGCTCGCGGTGCTGCTGGACGAGATCGTCGCGCGTGATTTCCCGTTCTTCGGTGCCTGCTACGGGGTCGGCACGCTCGGCGTGCACCAGGGCGGCGTCATCGACCGCACCTACGCCGAGCCGATCTCAGCGGTCCGGATCCAGCTCAGCGAGGCCGGCATCGCCGACCCCGTGCTGGCCGGCATGGCGCCGGAGTTCGACGCGTTCGTGGGGCACAAGGAGGCGTGCAGCGTCCTGCCGCCGAACGCCGTGCTGCTGGCGTCCTCGGCCGCCTGCCCGGTGCAGATGTTCCGGGTGAAGCAGAACCTGTACGCGACGCAGTTCCACCCCGAGCTGGACGTGCCGGGGATCGTCACGCGGGTCCACGTCTACCAGCACGCCGGCTACTTCCCGCCCGACGAGATGGACGACCTGATCGCCCGGATCACGCCGTCGGTGGTCACCGAGCCCGGGCGGATGCTGACGAACTTCGTCGCACAGTACGCCTGACAGCGGTGCTCAGACCGTCGGGTCGGCGTCCGGGCGGAACGGCGGCACCGGGTTGAACACGTCCAGCGTGTAGCGGTCGAACCGCTCCAGCGAGCTCCTGGTGAACTGGCCGACCCGGCCCAGACGCGTGGTCGCCTGCCCCGGACGGCGGTTGCTCTGGTCGCGGGTCGGGGCGCGCCGTCCGGTCGGTCGCGGGGCCGCGGGCATCCGCACGTGGCGGCTCTCCGTTCCGTGCGGGAACGTGCGGGAGGTGTCAGCGGGGACGGCGCCGGGGAACTGGTCCCCGTGGTCGTCATAGGTCCTGATCGATGACGTCATGGTCGGTTCTCCGTCTCGGGTCCGGCGACCGGGTCGCCGCGGGTGGGGCGAGACAGCTGTGTCTGCGCAGATCCAGGGAAGCCGCATCGCTGCGGGCCGGCGTCACTGCCGGGAATCGGGCCTCGCGCGCCTCCCGCTCTGCGGTGCGCCTCGATGGGCCGGTCGGCTCCAGTCTAGGAGCCCGGCGTTGCCGCCCGGTGTCCTCGGCGGGAAGCCGCGGTGACGTCCATCGCGCCGGTCGGCCGCCGACGGCGCCCATCCCTGCGACGATGAACCGGTGACCTCACCGGCGGGCCGACCGCCCCGGTGGGCCACCGTCGCGCTGCCGATCGCGCTCGCCGGGCTCGTCGTCGTCGTGGTCGGCGCCTACCTGGTCGTCGGCGGACGGCGGGATGCCGGCCCTCGGCCGGGCACCTCGTTCCCGGCCGGCACGCAAGCGCCGTCGTCCGAGCTGGAGGGGGAGTGGTCCGGCGAGGGGGCGCTGACCCGCTGCGCCGGGTACGAGGACGACGGCTGCCCCCGCACGCTCTCGATCACGCTCGCGATCGACTGCTCCGGCGACCCCTGCACGGTGACGCCCTTCGAGCCCGCCTACGGCGAGCCGCCGCTGCGGTTCGAGGACGGCCGGTACCGCGCGGCCGGCCCCGTTCCACCGGAGCTCGCGCCGACCTGCGGTGGGGTGCCCACCCGCAGCGCGCTGTGGCGACTCGAGCTCACCGTCGTCGGTGGACGCCTGGGCGGGACCTACGAGGAGTCCACGCTGCAGGGCTTCAACTGCGGTGCCACCGGGGTGGAATGGGACGTCGCCCTCGACCGCACCTGACCGGACGTCGTCACGATTGGGCATCGACGCTGGTCGGCGGCCAGATCACCGGCCTACCGTCCGGACCATGAGGTCCTCCCTCAGCACGGTGGTCGCGGCGCTGGGCCTGGCGCTGCTCGTCGGCTGTTCCGGCCCGGGCACGGTCTCCGGCGGCGCGGACAGCGGCTCCGCCGGGGGTGCGAGCGTCCCCGAGCCTGCCGGTCCGGGGAAGCCCGAGAGCGCACCGGAGGGACCGGCTGCCAGTGATGCCGACCGGCAGGTGGTCACGACCGCCTCGGTCTCCCTCGCCGTCGAGGACCCGGCCGATGGCGCGCAGCGGGTCAGCGAGCTGGTGGAGGCCGCCGGGGGCCGGGTCGACGAGCGCAGCGAGCAGGCCGCGTCCGGGGAGGACGGGGTCGAGGGCGCCGTCGCCGACCTCGTGGTGCGGGTGCCGGCGGACGCACTGACCGACGTCCTCGCCGATCTGAAGGACCTCGGCGACGTGGAGAGCGTGTCGGTGTCCCGCTCCGACGTGACCACCACGGCGGTCGACCTGGACGCACGGATCTCGGCGCTGCAGAGCTCGGTGACGCGACTGCAGACCTTGATGGACGCCGCGACCTCCACCGAGGCCCTGCTGGCGGCCGAGTCGGCGCTCTCCGAACGGCAGGAGCAGCTGGAGTCGCTGCAGTCCCAGCGCGCGCTCCTGGCCGACCAGGTGGAGCTCTCGACGCTCCGGGTGCACCTGAGGCCGTTCGGCGTGGCGCCGGCCGGGGGGCCGGACGGCTTCACCGACGGGCTCGGCACCGGCTGGCGGGCCCTGACCGCCGCCCTGGGCGCCACCGTCGTCGTCCTCGGCATCCTGCTGCCCTGGCTGGGGGTGGCCGTCGTGATCGCCGCGGTGGTGCTGGTGCCGCTCCGCCTCGCGCGGCGGCGGGCCGCGGTCGAGCCGCCGGCGCCGGTGCCGCCCCCGGCGTAGGCCGACCGCGCTCTGCCCGGACAGCACCGCGGCCCCCGACCTGGCGAGGAGGTCGGGGGCCGCGGCGTCGGTACGACGACTCAGATGTCGTAGTACATGGCGAACTCGTGCGGGTGCGGGCGGAGGCGGATCGGGTCGATCTCGAACTCCCGCTTGTACTCGATCCACGTCTCGATGAGGTCGGGGGTGAAGACGCCACCCTCGATCAGGTAGTCGTGGTCGACCTCGAGCCGGTCGAGGACGGCGTCCAGCGACGCGGGCACCTTGTCGATACCCAGAGCCTCCTCGGGCGGCAGCTCGTAGAGGTCCTTGTCCACCGGGGCCGGCGGCTCGATCTTGTTCTTCACGCCGTCGAGGCCGGCCATCAGCATCGCCGAGAAGGCGAGGTACGGGTTGGCCGACGGGTCGGGCACGCGGAACTCGATGCGCTTGGCCTTCGGGCTGTCGCCGGAGATCGGGATGCGGCAGCAGGCCGAGCGGTTGCGCGCGGAGTAGACGAGGTTGATCGGCGCCTCGTAGCCCGGCACCAGGCGGTGGTAGCTGTTGACCGTCGGGTTGGTGAAGGCCAGCAGGGACGGCGCGTGCGCCAGCAGGCCGCCGATGTAGTGGCGGGCGGTGTCGGACAGGCCCGCGTAGCCGGTCTCGGCGTGGAAGAGCGGCTCGCCGTCCTTCCAGAGGCTCTGGTGGCAGTGCATGCCGGAGCCGTTGTCGCCGAACAGCGGCTTGGGCATGAACGTCGCCGTCTTGCCGTAGGCCCAGGCGGTGTTCTTGATGATGTACTTGAACAGCATCAGGCTGTCGGCCGAACGCAGCAGCGTGTCGAACTTGTAGTTGATCTCCGCCTGGCCGCCGGTGCCGACCTCGTGGTGACCGCGCTCGAGCTCGAGGCCCGCGTTGGTCAGGTTGGTCATCATCGTCGACCGCAGGTCGCTGTAGTGGTCGTAGGGCTCGACCGGGAAGTAGCCGCCCTTGGCCCGGGTCTTGTAACCCAGGTTGGGGCCGCCGTTCTCGCCGGTCAGGGCGCCGGAGTTCCACGAGCCCTCGACCGAGTCGATGTGGTAGTAGCCCTCGTTGATGCCGGTCGAGTGCCGGATCGAGTCGAAGATGTAGAACTCGGCCTCGGGACCGAAGTACGCGGTGTCGGCGATGCCGCTGCTGGACAGGTAGGCCTCGGCCTTCTTCGCCACGTTGCGCGGGTCGCGGCTGTAGGCCTCCCGCGTGATCGGGTCGTGGATGAAGAAGTTGACGTTCAGCGTCTTGTGCCGGCGGAACGGGTCGAGGAAGGCGCTGTTCGCGTCGGGCAGCAGGAGCATGTCCGACTCGTTGATCGCCTGGAACCCGCGGATCGAGGAGCCGTCGAAGCCCAGCCCCTCGGAGAACGTGTCCTCGCCGAACGTCGACGCCGGGATGGTGAAGTGCTGCATGACGCCGGGAAGGTCGCAGAAGCGGACGTCGACGTATTCGACGTCGTTGTCGCGGATGTAGGCGGCGACCTCGTCGGGACTGTTGAACATCGATCCTCCGGGATTGGGCGGACTGCCGACCCGCAAGTTACGAGCGCGGAGTTGCCCCTGGGTGTCCCGAGTGTTTCGGAGCGGTAACACCGCCCCCGGCGTGTCGCCGGGTGGGCAATCTCCTGGTCGCACAGGAGCCGTTCGAGCAGGTCCTACGCTGGCGGACATGGTCAGGGACGTGGAACCACCTTCTCAGGAGCGCGTCCGCGGCGCCTCTCTGGGCCTGCCGGCCGACGGGCCGGGGTCACTGGCGAGCTTCGGCACGCGCGTCACGGCCTTCCTGATCGACGCGCTGGCCTCGGCCCTCGTCGCCGGGCTGTTCACCGCGCCCCGCCTGCCGGGCAACTGGGCGCTGGTCGCCTTCGCCGCGGTCACGGTCGTCACCCTCGTCGCGGTGGGCCAGACGCCGGGCATGCACCTGATGGGGCTGCGGCTGGCGCACCCGCGGGCGGGCGAGCGGCTGGCGCTGTGGCGGGCCGTCGTCCGTACGGGGCTGCTCTGCCTGCTCGTCCCGGCGCTGATCGTCGACGCCGACGGGCGCGGCATGCACGACCGGCTCACCGACACCGCCGTCGTCCGCGAGCGATGAAGGACCACCGTGCCCCCCGCCCTGCACGATGGCCGTGAGGCCGGAGCGGGCGGCCGACCACGCCGCGGTCCGGGCCCTGCAGACGCCGCCTTCGGCGGGCCGACGGAGGGCCGGTTGACCGACGGGCTCCGCGCGGACGCCGGCTTCCTGCCGCACCTCTCGACCAGCCGCTCCCCGCCCGCCTCCGCGACGGCGACCAGCGAGTGCACCAGCGCCGTCCCTCGTCGCCGAGGACGGCGGCCGCATCGTGGGCCACGTCATCGCCACGCGGGGCCGCGCTGCTGGGCGATCCGGCGTACTACGGGCGCTTCGGCTTCGTGCGCGCCACCGAGCTGGGCGTCGAGCCACCCGATCCCGCCTGGGGAGCGCACTTCCGGGCGCGCCTCTGGCGGGGCCGCCCGTCAGGGGCACGTTCCGCTACGTCGCCCCGTTCGACCGCCTCTTTCTCAGCGGCGGCGGACCTGCCGCTGGCTCACCGACATCTGCTTGCCGCCGGGCAGCGGGCCACCGGGCACCGGCATGCGCGCACCGCCGAGGGCGCTGATCCGTCGGCCGAGGGAGTTGACCTCCGCGCCCGTCAGGTTCCGGGGCAGCTTCATCACGTGCGAGCTGAGCTTGCGCAACGGGACCTGGCCCTCGTCGTCGCCGACGATGATGTCGTAGATCGGCGTCTCGCCGACGACGCGCGCGACCTTCTTCTTCTCCTGGGCCAGCAGCCCCCGGACCCGGCTCGGCACGCCCTCGGCGACCAGGATGATCCCCGGCCGGCCGAGCACCCGGTGGACGGCGTCGAGCTGCTGCGTACCGGCCACGCCGGAGGTCACCCGCCAGTCGCCGCGCATGCCCTCGAGCACCCAGGCAGCGGCTCCGGGCTGGCCCTCGACCTGCCGGTAGGCCGATCCCTGGGCCCGGCGGCCGAAGATGACCATCGCGGCGAGGACACCGGTGATGATGGCCAGCGGCAGGACGATGAACGGCGCGCCGAACAGGATGCCGGCCAGCTCGACCAGTCCCGCGACCACCACGAAGGCGATCAGCATCAGCCACGGGAGCTTCGGGTCGTTCCTGGCGGTCAGCGAGTAGGCCTGCTTGATCATCCGGAGCTGGCCGCCGACCTTCTTCAGGCGGCCCACCTTCGGCTGGCCCTTCTTGTCCAGCTTGGGCGCCTTGCCGGAGGCGGCGGACGAGCCGGAGGAACGGCCGCGCCCACCGTCCGTCGGACCGCGTCCCGCCTTGCCGCTGGGACCGGTCGCGTCTGTGGGCTTGCTGCGTGCCATGCCCCCAGGATAGGGCGCGGTCACCGGTGGACCCGGCGACCTGCCGCCGGTCAGGCGGGGCGGGAGATCTCGCGCGCCTCGATCGCCTGCTGGTAGAGGCGCCCGGCGCGGTAGGAGCTGCGCACGAGCGGGCCGGCCAGCACCCCGGGGAACCCGATGCGCTCGGCCTCGGCCTGGAAGCCGACGAACTCGTCGGGCTTCACCCAGCGGACGACGGGGTGGTGCCGCGGGGAGGGCCGCAGGTACTGGGTGATCGTGAGCAGGTCGCAGCCGGCGTCGTGCAGCGCCTGCATGGTCTCGACGACCTCGTCCGGCTCCTCGCCCATGCCGAGGATGAGGTTGGACTTGGTGACCAGACCCGCCTCGCGGGCGGCGGTGATGACCGCGAGCGAGCGGTCGAAGCGGAAGCCGGGGCGGATGCGCTTGAAGATCCGCGGCACCGTCTCGACGTTGTGCGCCAGGACCTCCGGGCGGGACGAGAACACCTCGGCCAGCTGGTCGGGGTCGGCGTTGAAGTCGGGGATGAGCAGCTCGACGCCGCAGCCCGGCAGCTGCGCGTGGATCTGACGCACCGTCTCGGCGTACAGCCAGGCCCCGCCGTCGGGGAGGTCGTCGCGGGCGACACCGGTGACGGTGGCGTACTTCAGTCCCATCGTCGCGACGCTCTCGGCGACCCGGCGGGGCTCGTCCGCGTCGAAGTCCGCGGGCTTGCCGGTGTCGATCTGGCAGAAGTCGCAGCGCCGGGTGCACTGGTCGCCGCCGATGAGGAAGGTGGCCTCGCGGTCCTCCCAGCACTCGTAGATGTTGGGGCAGCCGGCCTCTTCGCAGACCGTGTGCAGCCCCTCGCGGCGGACCAGCGACTTCAGCTCGGTGTACTCCGGGCCCGTCTTCAGGCGGGTCTTGATCCACTCGGGCTTGCGCTCGATCGGGACCTGGCTGTTGCGGACCTCGAGGCGGAGGAGTCTGCGGCCGGCCGGCTCGAGCGGGGAACCCGTCGCGGGCGTCGGGACGACCGGCTCACTCATGATCTCCACGGTACCCGCAGACGCGCCGTGCCCCTGACGAACGCCGCCCCCGTCGCGACGAGGCGACGGGGGCGGCGGTGGTGCAGGGGTGCGGTCAGACCTGCTTGTCGTCCGGGCCTGCGGTCGGGCCGGCGCCCTGTGCCCCGCCGCCGGAGCTGAAGGGCTCCGGCCTGGTCTCCTCGGGCGGCGTCACGTCGTCGGGGCCGTCGCCCTTGACGAGCTGGGCATCCCGCATGCCCATGTCGGACTCCGGCGGCGCAGAGTCGCTGGGGGTCTCCATGGCGGTGGAGACGGTCTTGCCGGACTCGCTCGGGGAACTGGGCACGGGGTCCTCTCGGTAGCTGGGCACCGGTCCGTCGCCGGCCGGTGCGGGCGTCCACGCGTCGTCCTTCTTGCGGCGCAGGAGGACGAACACCGCCGTACCCACCGCGAAGAAGACGAACACCCACGGCCAGCGCCGGGGCTCCTTCTCCACGCCGACCGTGCGCTTGACGGTCTTCGCCGTCGCGAGCGCGGCCTTCTCGAAGTCCTTGTGCTTCCTGCCGGCCTTCTTGCGGGCCTTCTTCGCGGCCTTGCGGGCCTTGCGGGTGGACTTCTCAGCCGCGGCGACGAACTCGGCGCGGCGGGCGTCGAGCTCGCTGCGTGCGCTGTCCACGCCGGCGGCCAGCGTCTCCCGGGCGCTCTCCAGCGCCGGCGTCACGGCCTCGCGGGCGGCGGTCACGCGAGGCGTCGCGTAGGCCAGCGCTGCGGTCTCGGCCGCCACGAGACGCGGGACCACGTCGTCCTTGATCGCCTTCTGCGCCGCCTTCTGGGCCGCCTCGACCCGGGGGGCGAGGTCGGCGGCGGCCTTGGCCGCGGCGGCCTGGGCCGCCTCGACCCGGGGCGCCAGGGCGTCGCGAGCAGCGTCCACCCGAGGGACGACGGCATCCCGCGCCGAGGCGACAGCCGGTGCGGCTACCGCCACAGCGGCAGCGACCTTGGGCGCGACGGCCTTCTGCGCCGCGTCGAGCGCCGGGCCGGCCGCCTCTCGGGCGGCGGCGACCCGGGGGCCGAGTTGCTCGGCCGCGAGGCGCCCGGCCTCGGTGGCCGCCGCCCCGATGTGGGCGAAACCCTCCTGGAGCTCGGTGCCGATGACCTGACCACGCGTCTTCTTGCGGAACACGAGCTGCACCTCCGAGTTGATCGTCTCGGCGGCCATCCTGCCCGGTCCGGGCGGCGAGCACACCCCGGGGCCTCGCGCCGGGCGGCGGGTCACCGTTCGGGTGGCTAGCGTCGGGGCGTGCTGTTGCGGATCTTCACCGAGCCCCAGATGGGCGCCACCTACGACGACCTGCTCGCCGTGGCGCGCCGCACGGAGGAGACCGGCTTCGACGCGTTCTTCCGGTCCGACCACTACCTGACGATGGGTGGGAACGGCCTGCCCGGTCCGACCGACGCGTGGGTCACCCTCGCCGGACTGGCCCGCGAGACCAGCCGCATCCGCCTCGGCACGCTCGTCACGGCGGGCACCTTCCGGCTGCCCGGACCGCTGGCCATCTCCGTCGCCCAGGTCGACCAGATGAGCGGCGGCCGCGTGGAGCTGGGCCTCGGTGCCGGCTGGTTCGAGGCCGAGCACACCGCGTACGGCATCCCGTTCCCGCCGCTGGGGGAGCGGTTCGACCGGTACGAGGAGCAGCTCGCCGTCCTCACCGGGCTGTGGAGCACCCCCGTCGGGGAGACGTTCGACCACGACGGGCGGTACTACCAGCTTTCCGGGTCGCCGGCGCTGCCGAAGCCCCTGCAGGACGGGGGGGTACCCATCATCGTCGGCGGACGGGGCAAGCGGCGGACCCCGCGGCTGGCGGCCCGCTACGCCGGTGAGTTCAACGTGCCGTTCGCCCCGGCCGAGGAGAACGCCGCTCAGTTCGCCGCCGTGCGGTCGGCCTGCGCGGAGGCCGGCCGCGACCCGGCGTCCATGGTCTACAGCTCGGCGCTCGTGCTGTGCGTGGGCCGGGACGAGGCCGAGTTCGTGCGACGGGCCGAGGCGATCGGCCGCGAGCCCGGCGAGCTGCGGGCGCACGGCGTCGCCGGAACGCCGTCGGAGGCGGTCGACGTCATCGGCCGGTACGCCGAGGCCGGCGCGGAGCGGGTCTACCTGCAGGTGCTCGACCTCGCCGACCTCGATCACCTGGACCTCGTCGCGAGCGAGGTGGCGCCCCAGCTCGGCTGAGGCGCCACCGACACCTACGGACGACGTCCGTACGTGACGGCGTGCATCGGCGTGAGCTGGACCGAGCCGATGTCGGTGAACCCGTGCCGCGCCAGCAGGTCGTCGTAGGCGGCCCGAGGGAGCAGCTGGTCGTCGATCTGCGCCTCGAAGAACTGGATGCCGGTCATGATCCGGCCGGGCACGGTGCGCAGCCCCTCGTCGGTGTCCGGGAACGGGAAGTCGGAGATCACGAACCAGCCGCCCGGCTCGAGCGCCGCCTTCACGTTCTCGGTCACCCGGTCGATGTCGCGGCACTCGTGCATCGAGATGTTGTTGATGACGACGCGGGCAGGGACGTCGAGCTCCATGTCCTCCAGTGCGCTGCAGACGAGCTCCACGTGGTCGGCCAGGCCGGCCTCGGTGAGGCGGGTCCGCGCCCGGTCGATCGAGTGCTGGTCGCCGTCGACGCCGACGACGGTGCATCCGGGGTAGGTCGTGGCCAGTCGGACCAGGCCGATGCCGGCGCCGCAGGCGGTGTCGACGACGCGACAGCACGCCGCGAGCGCCTCGGCGACGCCGGGCACGCGGTCCAGCCCGCCGGGCACCAGCCGGGTGTAGAACGGCGTGCCGGTGCCGGACACCGCCTGGATCCACTCGGGGCTGGTGTCGTCCCACCACATCCGCTCGCCGGACGCGAAGGCCTCCTCGAACCGGCCGAAGATCTCCGGTGCCTCCAGGACGCCGAAGACGCCGCCGACGAAGGCCGGCGAGGTGCTGTCGAGCAGCAGCGTGGCCACATGGTCGGCGAGCCGGTGACCGTCGCCGTCGCGGTCGACCACGCCGGCCGCGACCGCTGCGCGGCACCAGACCGAGACGTAGAAGGCGTCCAGGCCGCACGCCTCGGCGAGGTCGTCTGCGGTGCTGCCCGGGCGGTCGGCGAGCGTGCGGAGCAGCCCCGTGCGCAGGCCGAGGGAGACCGTGCGGTGGCCGACGTACCCGGCGAGGAGGGACAGCACCTTCGGTGCGGTGTCGGCGAGGGTCGGGGCGGCCCCGGTCTGGGCGGGGATGCTGGTGGTCGCGGTCATCGGGAACTCCGGTTCGCAGGTGTCGGTCGGGACGCCGTCCACGGTCCTGCCGACGCGACCCCCGGCTCCAGTACGCCGTCTGTACCTGACCGGTACAACATCTGTACTTCCCCTTCCGCTCCGTCGCCCCTACCGTCCGGGTCGGATGCACGCCGGCGGAAGAGGTCGCGATGCCCTCGCACTACGGACAGTTCTGCCCGGTCGCCAAGGCCATGGAGCTCCTGGACGAGCGGTGGACGCTGCTGGTGGTCCGCGAGCTCATGATGGGCAGCCGGCACTTCAACGCGCTGCGCCGCGGGGTGCCGAAGATGTCGCCCGCGCTGCTGTCGAAGCGGCTGCAGACCCTGGTGCGGGCCGGCGTGGTCGAGCGGTGGGAGGACGGCAACCGGGTCAGCTACCGGCTGACGGAGTCCGGGCGCGAACTCGAGCCGATCGTCGAAGCCCTGGGTCGGTGGGGCATGAGATGGATCTCGGAGCTCGGTGACGAGGACCTCGACCCGCACCTGCTGCTCTGGGACATGCACCGGGGCATCGACATGGAGGCGGTGCCCGACGGCCGGACCGTCATCGGGTTCGTCTTCCCGGAGATGCCCTCCACCTGCCGGCGCTGGTGGATCGTCATCACGGCGGACGGCGTGGACGCCTGCGACTTCGATCCCGGTCACCCCGTGCGGGTGACCGTGGAGACGAGCCTGCGCACGATGACCCGCATCTGGCGGGGCGACCTGCCGTGGTCCGCGGCGCTCCGCTCCGGGGACCTGGTCCTGCACGGGGAGCCCCAGGCCCGGCGGGCGCTGCCGCGCTGGCTCAAGCTGTCGAGCCTGGCGCCCACACCGCGGCCGCCGCTGGCCGACGCCGTCCTGACCCGCTGACCGGCGTCAGTGCCGGCGGGCGCTCTCCGACACACCCATGTGGCGGACCGGCCGCTCCAGCCAGTCCAGGAAGTCCTCCACCGGCATCGGGCGCGCGATCGCGTAGCCCTGGGCGATGTCGCAGCCGAGGTCGCGCAGGACGAGCCCGGTGGCGTCGTCCTCGACCCCCTCGGCGACGAGGGAGATCCCCAGGTCGTGCGCCAGCGCGACCGTGTGCTTGACGATGACGGCCGCCCGCGGGTCCACGCCCACGTCGTGGGTGAGGCTGCGGTCGAGCTTGAGCTCGTCCGCCGGCAGGTTCCGCAGGTAGGCCAGGGAGCTGTAGCCGGTGCCGTAGTCGTCGATGGACGTGCGGACCCCGAGCCGGCGGAGCTCCCCGAGCACCGTCCGGCCACGCTCCGGGTCGCTCATGAGGGTGTCCTCGACCAGCTCGAGGGTGAGCGCCCGGGCCGGCAGGCCGTGGCGCACCAGCGCCTGCGCGACCTTGCCCGGCAGGTCGAGGTCGGTGACGTTGGCGGCGGAGAGGTTGACCGACACCGGCACCGGCCGCTCCTCCCACCAGCGCGCCACCGCGGCGAGGGACAGCTCGAGCACCGCATCGGCCAGCGGGCGCAGCAGCCCGGCCTGCTCGGCAGCGGGGAGCAGCTCAGCCGGTGAGAGCAGCCCCCGGGTGGGGTGCCGCCAGCGCACGAGCGCCTCCGTGCCCACCACCCGGCCGTCCGCGAGGTCGACCTGCGGCTGGAGGAACACCTCGAGCTGGTCGTCGCACTCCAGCGCCGTCCGCAGCTCCTCCATGGTGCGCAGCCGGTCGCCGGTCCCGCTGCGGGGGTCGGGGACGTAGACGTGCACGCCGGTGCGGCCGGCCTTCGCCGCGTACATCGCGACGTCCGCGCAGCGGAGCAGCTCCTCGACGGTGGCCGCCGGCACCGGCGCGCTGGCGACGCCGATGCTCACGCCCACGTGCAGGCGGATGCCCTCGACGGTGATCGGCTTGAGGATCAGCTCGCGCAGCCGGGCCGCGAGCAGTTCCGCCTCGTCGAGGCCGGCGTCGGGCAGCAGGACGGCGAACTCGTCGCCCCCGAGCCGGGCGAGCAGGTCGCGGCTGCGCAGCGCGGGCCGCAGCCGCGGGCCCACCTGGCGCAGGAGATGGTCGCCGGCGTGGTGACCGAGGCTGTCGTTGACCTCCTTGAAGCCGTCGAGGTCGAGCAGCAGGAAGGCGGCCGGTCGCTGGGCCGACGCCGTGGCGAGGACGGCGCGCACCTCCTCGAACAGGGCCCTGCGGTTGGGGAGCCCGGTCAGCTCGTCGGTGCGGGCCTGCTCCTTGACCTCGTTGAAGGCCCGCACCTCGCGGAAGGTGATGGCGGTGCGGCACAGCGCGGTGAGCACGCAGCCGACGGCGAGCCAGGCGGCGGCCGGGTTGAGCTCGTCGCCGTATCCCGCGCCGAGCACGAGGAGGCTGGCGATGTTGCAGGCCAGGGGGAGCGCGATGACCCGCCAGCCGACCCGGGCCGACGGGAGGGGCACCGGTCCGGAGGGGCCGGGCCTGCCCATGTGCGCGGCGAGCGCCATCAGCGCCACCCCGCCCAGCCAGGTGAGGTCGAGCGCCCCGCCCTCGACGTAGACGTCCTGCGTCGCGAGGTCGAGGAAGACGATGTCGCCGACGAGGTTGGCGACGATGCCCGCGGCCAGGAGGAGCAGGGTGCGGTCGCGTCGCACACCCAGGATCGCGCCGACGGCGACGAGCAGCGCGAGCAGGACGACGTCCGCAATCGGGTAGGCCAGGCTGGTCGCGACGACGGCCGGCTCGCCCTCGGTCATCTCCAGTGCGGGCCCCAGCAGGACGGCCACCGAGACGGCTCCGGCGCCCAGCGCACCGACGACGCCGTCCAGCCACATGCTGGCGTGGAAGCGGGTGACCCGCGTCCTGATCAGCGAGATGAGCGCGACGTAGAGCGGCAGGTAGTAGGCCAGGTAGAAGACGTCGGCGACCGACGGGAACGGCTCGTCCGGCATCCGGGCGACGACCAGCGTGTAGATCACGTTGCCGATCACGTTCAGCGTCATCGCGAGGGCGAGCGACCACCACGCCAGCCGGTCGGCCCGGGCGCCGAGCGCTGAGGCGACGCACACGATCGCCCCGAACGCGTAGACGGCGTTGTAGAGAACGAGGTCGTAGCCGGTGGCCCACAGGTCGCCGTCCGGACGCGGACCGATCCCGGTGGCGAACAGCACCAGGCTGCCCAGGGTCAGCAGCAGCGGCAGGCGGGACGCCGGCGCGCGTTCACGCGGCGCCGCGGACCGTCCGTCGTGTTGCACACAATCTGCATCGGCCGCGACGGCCGGGACTGCAGCCGGCGGGGGGATGACTTGTCCCATGGCACGGTCCCCGCCCGGCGACCGCCGCCGCGCCCGGGGTCGGGCGCGGTAGGCTCGGGCCCGTGACCAGGCGGCTCCTCCTTGCGCGGCCGTGCTGACCTGACCCGATCAGACAGCACGGCGACCCCTCCTGCGTGAGGGGTTTTTTGATGTCCGCCGCCGGTTCGAAACCTTGGGAGCACCCGTCATGAGCCAGACCGCCGACCAGGCCAGCGTGGAGCAGGCGTCGGGGGACGTCCCGCCGCACCGGTACACCCCTGCGCTCGCCCAGAAGATCGAGCTGGCCTGGCAGGACCGGTGGGAGGCCGAGGGCACGTTCCACACGCCGAACCCGACCGGACGGCTCAGCGACGGGTTCGAGCGGGTCGCCGACCGGCCCAAGTACTTCCTGATGGACATGTTCCCGTACCCGTCGGGCGCCGGCCTGCACGTCGGCCACCCGCTGGGCTACCTGGGCACCGACGTCACCAGCAGGTTCCGGCGCATGGACGGCTTCAACGTCCTGCACCCGATGGGCTACGACGCCTTCGGCCTGCCCGCCGAACAGTTCGCGGTCCAGACCGGCCAGCACCCGCGCGTGACGACCGAGGCCAACATCGAGGCCATCCGCGCGCAGCTGCGCCGCCTGGGCGTCGACCACGACGAGCGCCGGTCGTTCGCGACGATCGACCCCGGCTACTACAAGTGGACCCAGTGGATCTTCCTGCAGATCTTCGGCTCCTGGTTCGACGAGAGCGCCGGCAAGGCCCGCCCGATCGAGGAGCTGGTGGCCGAGCTGGACGCCGGCACCCGGCAGCCCGCTCCCGGCACCAACCCGTCGGGCCGCCCGTGGGCCGAGCTGGACGACGTCACCCGGCGGAAGGTCGTCGACGCCCACCGGCTGGCGTACCTCCACCAGGCGCCGGTGAACTGGTGTCCCGGCCTGGGGACGGTCCTCTCCAACGAGGAGGTCACCGCCGACGGCCGCTCGGAGCGCGGCAACTTCCCGGTGTTCCGCCGTCCGCTGACCCAGTGGATGATGCGCATCACCGCCTACGCCGACCGCCTGCTGGCCGACCTCGACCGGATGGACTGGCCCGAGTCGCTCAAGCTGATGCAGCGCAACTGGATCGGCCGCTCGACGGGTGCCCGCATCGGGTTCAGCTGCGGGAACGAGACGATCGAGGTCTTCACGACGCGGCCGGACACGCTGTTCGGCGCGACCTACATGGTGCTGGCGCCCGAGCACCCGCTGGTCCCGTCGCTGACCGCCGACGCCTGGCCCGACGGCGCGGACCCGCGCTGGACCGGGGGAGCGGCGACGCCCCGTGAGGCCGTCGAGGCCTACCAGAAGCAGGCGTCGCGGCGCTCCGAGCTGGACCGTCAGGACGCCGGCCGCGAGAAGACCGGGGTCTGGCTGGGCGTCACGGCCACCAACCCGGTCAACGGCCAGCAGCTGCCGGTCTTCATCGCCGACTACGTGCTCACCGGCTACGGCACCGGCGCGATCATGGCGGTACCCGGTGAGGACACCCGCGACTGGGAGTTCGCCGACAGCTTCGGGCTGCCCGTCGTCCGGACCGTCCAGCCGCCGGAGGGGTGGGACGGCGGCGCGTACACCGGCGCCGGCCCCATGATCAACTCGTCGAACGACGAGATCTCGCTGGACGGCCTGGACAAGGCCGAGGCGATCGCCGCGATCACCGGCTGGCTGGTCGAGCACGGCCACGGCGAGGCGACCACCACGTACAAGCTGCGCGACTGGCTGTTCAGCCGGCAGCGCTACTGGGGTGAGCCGTTCCCGATCCTGTACGACGAGGACGACCTGCCGGTGGCCGTGCCGCAGTCGATGCTGCCCGTGCTCCTGCCCGAGGTCGACGACTACTCGCCGAAGACCTTCGCCGACGACGACGCCGACTCCGCCCCCGAGCCGCCGCTGTCCCGGGCGACGGAGTGGACGACGGTCGAGCTGGACCTGGGCGACGGCCCCCGCCGGTACCGTCGCGAGACCAACACGATGCCCAACTGGGCGGGATCGTGCTGGTACTACCTGCGCTACCTGGACCCCGACGACGACGAGCGCATGGTCGACCCGGAGCTGGAGCGGTACTGGCTGGGGCCGCGGGAGCCCGGCGACGTCGGGGGCGTGGACCTGTACGTGGGCGGGGTCGAGCACGCCGTCCTGCACCTGCTGTACGCGCGCTTCTGGCACAAGGTGCTGCACGACCTGGGCCACGTCTCCAGCGAGGAGCCGTTCCGCCGGCTGGTCAACCAGGGCTACATCTCCGCCTACGCCTACACCGACGAGCGCGGCTTCTACGTGCCCGCCGCCGACGTCGTGGAGCAGGACGGCCAGTTCCTGTACGAGGGCAAGCCGGTCAACCGTGAGTACGGGAAGATCGGCAAGAGCCTGAAGAACATGGTCACCCCGGACGAGATGATCCGCGCCTACGGCGCCGACACCTTCCGGGTGTACGAGATGTCGACCGGGCCGCTGGACCAGTCGCGACCGTGGGAGACGAAGGCGGTCGTCGGCTCCCAGCGGCTGCTGCAGCGGATCTGGCGGGTCGTCGTCGACGAGCAGACGGGTGCGGTGCGGGCCGCCGACGACGTCCAGCCGGACGAGGACACGCTGCGGGTCCTGCACCGCACGATCGCCGGCGTGCGCGACGGCGTGACCACGCTGCGGTTCAACATCGCGATCGCGCGCATCACCGAGCTCACCAACCACCTGACGGCCGCGTTCGGCGCCTCCTCGCCGGTGCCGCGGTCGGTCGTCGAGCCGCTGGTGCTCATGGTTGCCCCGCTGGCGCCGCACCTGGCCGACGAGCTGTGGACCCGCCTGGGCCACGACGGCTCGTGCGCGTGGGTGCCGTTCCCGGTGGCCGACGAGACGTGGCTGGTCGACGACACGGTGCAGGTCGCCGTCCAGGTGAACGGCAAGGTGCGGTCGCAGGTCAGCGTGCCCGCCGACGCCGACGCGGCCGCCCTGGAGGCGGCGGCGCGGGCGGACGACAAGGTCGCCGGCTACCTGGACGGCGCGACCGTGCGCCGGGTCGTCGCGGTGCCCGGCCGGCTGGTCAACTTCGTCCTCGGCTGAGGTGCCAGAACCGCGATTCCGGCACCACCCGACGGGTGCCGAAATGGCGGTTTCGGCACCTCAGAGGGTGAGGACGGCGCGGATGGCCTTCTCGACGGGGTCGATCGCCTCGGCGACGGGGACGTCGCGGCCGAGTTCGGCCGACAGCGACGTGACACCGGCGTCGGGGATCCCGCAGGGGATCATGTTGGCGAACGCCGTCATGTCGGGGTCGCAGTTGAGCGCGAAGCCGTGCATCGTCACGCCGCGGGCGACCCGCACGCCGATCGCGGCGACCTTGCGCTCGGGACGGGTGCCCTCGGCGGCGACCCAGACACCGCTGCGGCCCTCGACCCGGCCGGTGGCCAGGCCGAAGCCGGCGCAGACCTCGATCAGCGCCTCCTCGAGCCGGCGCACGTAGGCGACGACGTCGATGGGGTCCGGCAGCGCGACGATGGGGTAGCCGACGAGCTGGCCCGGGCCGTGCCAGGTGATCTTGCCGCCGCGGTCGACGTCGATGACGGGGGTCCCGTCGAAGGGCCGCTCGTGCAGCTCGGTCCGCTTGCCCGCCGTGTAGACCGAGGGGTGCTCGAGCAGCAGCAGGGTGTCGGGCCCCTCGCCCGCGACCCGTTGCGCGTGCAGCTCGCGCTGGCGCGCCCACGCCTGCTCGTAGGGGACCAGCCCCGCCCGCACGATCCGCAGCTCGGTCACGAGCATCAGCGTAGGCGGCGCGGCTCCATGCGGGTCTCGACGGCCGTGCCGTCCGGGCCGCGCTCCACGCGGTAGGCCGCAGCGTCCGGGCGGTCGGCCACGGCCTCGACGAGGTCGGTGCCGCGGTAGACCAGGCCGACGCCGTCGTCGGTGGCGTGGCCGCCCGGCAGCGTGCCGTCGGCGACGAGCCGGTGGTACAGCGGGCGGCGCTGCTCCTCGGAGTCGTAGTGCACCCCGTTGGACGTCGGGATGAACCCGAGGCCGTTCGTGACCGGGCGCAGGTCGGGACCGAAGGAGTCGGTGGTCCCCCCGACGTGCCAGCACAGCGAACCGGCGGACACCCCGCCCAGGACGACGCCGGCCTCCCACACCTCGCGGAAGATCTCGTCGAGCCCGTGCACCCGCCAGAGCGCCAGCAGGTTGGCCACGCTGCCGCCCCCCACCCAGATCAGGTCCTGCTCGAGCAGGTGGGTCCGCATGTCCGGCACCGTGGGCATGGTGAAGAGGCTGAGATGGCTCACCTCGACGCGGCTGCCCGCGAATGCGGCGTACACGCCGCCCACCCGGACCGGGTCGTCGCCGGTGGCGGTGCCCAGATAGCAGAGTTTGGGCCGCTCGGGCGACCCCGCGAGTTCGACCATGAGGTCGAACACCGGGGCGGGTTGCCAGTCGTACGGGCCGCGACCCCGGCTGGCGAAGCTGCCCATGCTCGTGGCGACGATCGTCGGTGCGGATGCGGGCATCAGGCGGCTCCGGTGTGTCGGGCGGTGGGGCGCAGGGCGCGGAGCACGGACCGCGCGGTGCGCGCTCCGCTGGCCATCGCCCCCTGGATGGAGGGGGTGTCGCGGTGGTCGCCGCACACGTACACGCCGTCGCCGAGGTCGACCGGCCGGCGCAGCTCGAGGGGCGGGAGCGCGGCGGGCTGGGCACCGGTGACGGTGACGGTGGCAAGGTGCTCCAGGTCGGACGGCGACACCCCGTGCGCGTGCGCGATATCCTCGCGCACGTCCTCCTCCCGGGTGGGGGCGAGCGTGGAGCTGGCGACGAGGGCCCGACCGTCCGGGCTGTAGTGGCGCTGGGCGTCCGACACCACCACGCTGTTCGTCAGCCGGCCGCCCGGTTCGCCGAGCACGATCAGCGGTTGCGCCCAGGGGGAGACCGGCAGCACGTGGTGATGCGTGGTGACCTGCCGCGGCGCGGCCGCATCGATGCCGGGGAGCAGCGTGGCGGCCGTGCCGGGATCGGTGGCCACGACGACCGCGTCGGCGCGCCACCGCCCGGCCTCGGTGACGACCGAGCCCGCGGCCACGGCCTGGACCGCCGTGCGCAGGTGCACGCGGCCGGGCTCCAGCCGGGCGCCGAGCTGCTCCCCGACGGCCTGCATCCCCCCGGCGGGAAGTCCGATCGCGCCCCGGACGAACGACCGCCAGAGCAGGTCGAGGTACCGGCTCGACGTGGCCAGCTCGTCCTCCAGGAGGACTCCGGCCAGGAACGGACGCAGGAACCGCTCGAGAGCGGCCTCGCCCACGCCCGCGTGCCGCAGCGCCTCCTCGGCGGTGCGTTCGGGCGACCGGAGCAGCCTGGCGACAGGCAGGTATGCGGCGCGCACGGAGAACGCGGCCAGCGCGGCCTTCTGCAGCGGACCGCCGATCGGGGCGCGCAGGGCGTCCAGCGCCGTACCGGGCAACTGCCGAGGGTCGGCGACACGGTGTGCGCGGCCGCCGTGCCGCACGACCGCACCGCGGGCGAACCAGCCGAGGTCGAGGGCGGGGACGTCGAGGTCGGCGGCCCGCGGGTAGCCGGTGTTGAGCACCTGGAAGCCGCGGTCGACGACGAAGCCGTCGATGCGGTCGGTCCTCAGCCGTCCCCCGACGTGTCGGCCCGCTTCCAGCACCTGCACATCGCAGCCGGCCGCCTGCAGCCGCGTGGCAGCGGAGAGACCGGCGAGCCCGGCGCCGACGACCACGACCTCGGCGCGGGCGGCTGATGACATGCCGCGACCGTAGCGACCACGGCCGGGCGCCAACCCGACGGCGTCCGATCCGTGGACGCCCCGGCCGCCTGTGGACAACGGCCGCACGGGATCGCCGGATCGTCCTACGGTGCCCTGCATGTCCTTCGCCGTCCCGCCCGGAGAGCCGCGTGCCGTCGCGCCGCCCGTCGTGCCCGGCTACACGCTCGAGGGGCTGCTCGGCCGGGGCGCTTCCGGTGAGGTGTGGCGCGCGGTGCCGCGGCGGGGTGGCGCGCCGGTCGCGGTGAAGGTGCTGGTGGCCGGCGATCCCGAGCGGCAGGCCCGCGAAGCCGCGCTGCTCGGCGAGCTGGACCATCCGCACCTCGTACGGCTGATCGAGGTCGTGCACCAGCCCCGCCGCGGCGGAGCGGCCCGCGTCGCCCTGGTCCTCGAGCTGCTGGGAGGAGGCAGCCTGACCGCGCTGCTCGGGCGTCGGGGCAGGTTGCGCCCCGGTGAGGTGGTGACGGCGATCGCGCCGGTCGCCGCGGCACTGGCCCACGCCCACGGCAACGGGGTCGTGCACGGCGACCTCTCGCCCGGCAACATCGTCTTCACTGCCGAGGGACGCCCCGTCCTGACCGACCTCGGCGTCGCCCGCGTGCTCGGTGAGACCGCCGTCGGCGAGGTCACGCCCGCCTACGTCGACCCGACAGTGGCCCGCGGAGGAGCGCCGGGACCGGCGTCGGACGTGTTCGGCGTCGCCGCTGCGGCCTTCCACGCCCTCACCGGCATCCCGCCGTGGAACGCCGCCGGTCCGGCCGACACGCTCGGTGTCGCCGCCGACGGGTTCATCCCCGACCTCGCCGAGCTGGCGCCGGAGGCCCCGCCGGAGCTGGTCACCGTGATCCGGCGCGGCCTGGCTCCCGATCCCCACGACCGGGGCTCCGCCGCGGCGTTCGCCCTCGACCTCCGCCACGCCTGCCGGCCCGAGCCGGTGCAGCTGCTCCCGGCCGGGGCAGACCTCGGAGTGCGCGCGCCGGATCTTCGGACCGAGCTGACCCACCAGGTCCCCGGCCGCCGGCCGCGCCCGGCGCCGGCCATCGTGGAGCCGGCCGGCCGCCGCGAGGTGTTCCAGGAGTGGTTCGGCTCGTCGGTGCGGCCCGTGTTGCCGCGGCTGGCCGTCGGCGCGCTGGTGGTCGGGGGACTGGTCTTCGCGACGTGGGTGGGGGTGCGCTCCACCGGTGCCGGCGAGCGGGCGGCCGAACCGCAGGCCTCGGAGGTCGCGGCCTCCGCAGAGCTGCCCGAGGCGCCCGCGGTGCTCCCGGACGTCGTCGCGCCCGCCGAACCGGCCCTCGCCGACCGGCCGGAGGACCCGGCGACCGTGCAGGAGTGGGGCACGCTGGTGGGCGAGCTGTACGAGCGCCGCGCGCGGGTGTTCGGCACTGCGTCCGCACCGGAGCTGGACGACGTCTACACCGCGGGAAGCGCCGTCCGCGCCGCCGACGAGCGGCATGCCCGGGAGCTCGCCGAGACCGGGGAACTGCTCCTGGGCTTCGCGCCGACGGTGGTGGCGGTGACCGGAGTAACCGTCAGCGGGGACGTCGCCGAGCTCGACCTCGTGGACCGCTGGCCCGCCTACGAGGTGGTTGCCGCCGGCGGTCCGGACGGTGCACCGCTCCGCACCGTGCCCGGCCGCCCGGACGCCGGCGTCCGGATGGTGCTGGCCCGGACGGCCGACGGCTGGCGGATCGAGAGCGCTGAGCGGCGCTGACCGTCAGTCGCCGGTCCGCGCCGCGTGGAGGGCGTCGTCCAGCGTCTGGTGACGGAAGGTGAAGCCGGCCTTCTGCAGCACGTCCGGGATCGCCCGCTGGCCGGCCAGCACGCTCGACCGCCCGAACTCGCCCAGGGCCAGCGAGATCGCGAACCGGGGGACGGTCAGGAAGGTCGGCCGGGAGACTGCGGCACCCAGGCGTCGGGTGAACTCGGCGTTGGTCACCGGTGCGGGGCCGGTCAGGTTCACCGGGCCGGAGACGTCATCGGCCGAGAGCAGGAAGCGCATCGCGCCGATCTCGTCGTGCAGGCTGATCCACGGCCAGTACTGCCGGCCCGACCCGAGGCGGCCACCGAGTCCGAGGCGGAAGACGAGGCCCAGCACCTGCATGAGCAGTGCCGACCGGTCGATCACCAGGCCGGTCCGCAGCAACGCCACCCGGACGCCCGCCTCCCGCGCCGGCGCGGTTGCGGCCTCCCACTGCACGCAGACCTGCGCCAGGTAGTCGCTGCCGGCGGGGTGGTTCTCGATGACCGTCTCGTCACCCGTGTCGCCGTAGTAGCCGACCGCGGACGCCGAGAGCAGCACCCGCCGGCGAGCCGGATCGGCCGCTGCCGCTGCGGCCAGCGCCTCACTGATGGTGGCCGTGCTGTCCACCCGGCTGCGGAGCAGGCTCTGCTTGTAGGCGCGGGTCCACGGCCGGGGCCGGATCGGCGTCCCGGCGAGGTTGATCACCGCGTCGACGTCGGCCAGCACGGACGGGTCGATCCGGTGGTGCTGCGGATCCCACCGGTGCTCGTCCGCGGTGCGGGGGGTCCGGCGGACCAGCCGGATCACGGCGTGGCCGTCGGCCCGGAGTGCGGGCACGAGCGCGCCGCCGATCAGACCCGAGGCGCCGGTGACGGCGATCTTCATGGACGTGCTCCTTCGTCGATGCCCCCGGGGAACGGAAGGAGGGCCCCGGCTCACACCGGGGCCCTCCTCCGCAGAGCTCAGGCGAGGCCGAGCTCGCCCTCGAACTGGCCGGCTTCCAGGCGCTCCCGCACGGTGGTGAGGAAGCGGGCGGCGTCGGCGCCGTCGACGATCCGGTGGTCGTACGTGAGGGCCAGGTAGACCATCGAGCGGATGGCGATGACCTCGCCGAGGTCCGGGTCCTGGACCACCACGGGGCGCTTCACCACCGAGCCGACGCCGAGGATCGCGACCTGCGGCTGGTTGATGATGGGGGTGTCGAACAGCGCGCCCCGGCTGCCGGTGTTGGTCAGCGTGAAGGTGCCGCCACCGAGCTCGTCCGGCGTGATCTTGTTGGTCCGGGTCCGCTCCGCCAGGTCGGCGATCTTGCGGGCGATCCCGCCCAGGCTGAGGTCACCGGCGTCGTGGATGACCGGCACGAGGAGCCCGCGCTCGGTGTCCACCGCGATCCCGAGGTTCTCGGTGTCGTGGTAGGTGACGGTGCCGGCTTCCTGGTCGATCGAGGAGTTCACCGACGGGTGCGCCTTGAGCGCCTCGATGGCGGCCTTCGCGAAGAACGGCAGGAACGAGAGCTTGACGCCCTCGCGGCTCTCGAAGTCGCCCTTCGCCCTCTGCCGCAGGCGTGCGATCTTCGTGACGTCGGCCTCGACCACCGTGGTCAGCTGCGCACTGACCTGCAGCGACTCCACCATGCGCCGCGCGATGACCGCGCGCAGACGGGAGAGCTTCTCGGTGCGACCGCGGACCGACGTGTCGGGCATGGCCGCCGGCGAGGGCGTGCGGGGCGCGGGCGCGGCGGAGGCGGCCGCAGGGGCCGGGGCCGACTTCTGCTCGGCCGCAGCGAGGACGTCCTGCTTCCGGATGCGACCGCCGACACCGCTGCCGGAGACCGACGTGAGATCGACGCCCCGGTCGGCGGCGAGCCGGCGCACCAACGGGGTCACGTAGCTGCCGCTGCCGTCGCCGTCGGATGCGGAGGCCTGCTGCGCCGGGGCCTGAGGGGCGACGGCAGCTGCGGGGGAGGGTGCGGAGGTGGGGGACTGGGCCGGCTGTGCGCCGCTGGACCCGTAGTCGCCGCCGGGCTGCTCGGAGGCCGGCTGGGCCTTCTCCGGCGTCGGCTGCTGCGGGGCCGGGGCCTCCTCGGCGGGCGGCGCGGGCGACTCCTCCTTCGGCTGGGCCGGTGCCGCCGCGGCACCGCCACCACCGGTGCCGATGACCGCGAGCTCGGCGCCCACGTCGACGGTCTCGTCCTCGTTGACGGTGATCGACAGCAGGGTGCCGCTCACAGGCGCGGGGATCTCGGTGTCGACCTTGTCCGTGGACACCTCCAGCAGCGGCTCGTCCGCCGTCACCTCGTCACCGACGGACTTGAGCCAGCGGGTGACGGTGCCCTCGGTGACGCTCTCGCCCAGCGCCGGCATCGTCACCGAGGTGCCCTCGCCGCCACCACCGGCGGAGCCGCCGTCGGACGACGCGGTCGCGGGCTCCGGCTCGGGCTGTTCCTGCTCCTGGGGCTCGGGCTCGGCGGCCTGGGCGGGCTCCGGCTCGGCGGCCTGGGCGGGCTCCGGCTCAGGGGCCTCCTCCTCGGCCTGAGCCGGCTCGGCGGCCGGGGCGTCGCCGCCGTCGCCACCGCCGATCACGGCCAGCTCCGCGCCGACCTCCACGGTCTCGTCCTCGGCGACGAGGATCTTCGTCAGCACGCCGGCGGCGGGCGACGGGATCTCGGTGTCGACCTTGTCGGTCGAGACCTCCAGGAGGGGCTCGTCGACCTCGACCTGCTCACCCTCCTGCTTGAGCCAGCGAGTGACCGTGCCCTCGGTGACGCTCTCGCCCAGGGCGGGCATGGTGACGGACGTCGGCATCGGGGCAGTGCTCCTTCTCGGCGCTGAGGAAATGGGGGTGGAGCAGGATCAGCCGTGCACGTGCAGGGGCTTGCCGGCGAGGGCCAGGTGGGCCTCGCCGAGCGCCTCGCTCTGCGTCGGGTGCGGGTGGATGAGGCTGGCGACGTCGTCGGCCTCGGCCTCCCAGTTGTAGATCAGCTGCGCCTCGGCGATGAGCTCGCCGACCCGGCTGCCGACCATGTGGATGCCGACGACCGGGCCGTCGGGCGCCTGGATGAGCTTCACCGCACCGGTCGTCTTGAGGATCTGGCTGCGGCCGTTCCCGGCGAGGTCGTAGGTGAGGGTCTTCACATCGCCGTACTTCTCCCTGGCCTGCGGCTCGGTGAGCCCGACGGAGGCGACCTCGGGGTCGGAGTAGGTGATGCGCGGGACGCCGGCGTAGTCGATCGGCGCGGGGTTGAGCCCGGCCACCCGCTCGGCGACGAGGATGCCCTCGGCGAAGCCCACGTGCGCCAGTTGCAGGGTCGGGATGAGGTCGCCCACGGCGGAGATCGTCGGCACGTTGGTGCGGCACAGCTCGTCGGCGAGGACGAAGCCGCGCTCCATGGCGACGCCGGCCTCCTCGTAGCCGAGGCCCTCGCTGACCGGACCACGGCCGACGGCGACGAGCAGCAGCTCGGCCTCGATCTCCTTGCCGTTCTCGAGGGAGACCTTCACACCGTTCTCGGTGTTCTGGACGCCGGAGAAGCGGCTGCCGAGCTCGAAGCCGATCTTCCGGCGGCGGAAGGCGCGCTCGAGGAGCTTGGAGGAGGCCTCGTCCTCGAGCGGGACCAGGTGGGGGAGCGCCTCGACGATGGTGACGTCGACGCCGAAGGACTTCCAGGCGCTGGCGAACTCGCAGCCGATGACGCCGCCGCCGAGGATGATGGCCGACGCCGGAACCCGGTCGAGGTTGAGCGCGTGGTCGCTGGTGATGACCTTCGTGCCGTCGATCTCGAGGCCCGGCAGGGAACGGGCGTAGGACCCGGTCGCCAGGAGGATGTGCTTGCCCTCGTAGCTCTGCCCGTTCACCTCGACGGTGGTCGGGGTGGTCAGCCGCCCCGCGCCCTCGACGTAGGTGATCTTGCGGGCCTTCACCAGGCCCTGCAGCCCCTTGTAGAGCTTGGAGATCACGCCGTCCTTGTAGGAGTTGACGCCGTCCATGTCGATGCCGGCCAGCGACGTCTTCACGCCGAACTGCTCACCCTCGCGGGCCAGGTCGGCGACCTCACCGGCGTGCAACAGCGCCTTGGTCGGGATGCAGCCGCGGTGCAGGCAGGTGCCGCCGACCTTGTCCTTCTCGATGAGGACGACGTTGAGCCCGAGCTCGGACGCGCGGAACGCCGCGGCGTAGCCACCCGAGCCACCACCGAGGATGACCAGGTCGGCGGGGGAGGTGGATTCGCTCACGGAGGCTCCTCGATGCAGTGGTCCTGACCCGCTCGAGCGGGTGGTGCTCGTGCTCATCCTGCCACTCCGGGAACGGCCCGGCCCGGAGCACCGTTGCCTACCCGAGCGTCGCGATGATCACCGGGGCGCCACCGTGCCGGACGGGACGACAGGAGAGGCGCCATGGGGCTGTTCGACCGGCTGCGCGGCCGGGGCCGGCGGCGTGCGGACGACGGGCGTCGCGGCACCCTCGACCGCGGTTCGCACCGCCTCGACCTGACCCACCTCGAGCAGTTCGTGGCCAGTCGCCGCGGGGTCGAGGGATACGTCGAGCCCCGCACGGCGGTGACCGAGACGACGATCGTGCTGGTCGCCGCCGACGGTGAGTGGACCCGGCGGCGGATCGACGGGCCCGACGTCGCCCGCAAGCTGTCGCGCGACCTGTCGATACCGGTCTACGACGCCCAGGTCACCGGCTATCCGCAGCGCATGCGCGACTGGAGCGCCCAGCAGAAGCAGAACCGTCCCGAGTAGCAGGCAGCCATCCTGGCTCACGTCAGGGGGCCCGAGCTCAGTCGGCGATGAGGTCCTCGATGGTCGCGAGCAGGGTCCGCACCGGCACGCCGGTCCCGCCCTTGGGCGTGTAGCCCCACGCCGCCCCGGTGTTGTAGCTCGGCCCGGCGATGTCGATGTGCGCCCAGGGCAGCCCCTCGGGCACGAACTCCGCGAGGAAGTGGCCACCGACCAGCATGCCGCCCATGCGGTCGGCGTTGGAGTTCACGAAGTCCGCGATCGGCGAGTCCAGCCCGCGGCGCAGCTCGGCCGGCAGCGGCATGGGCCACATGCCCTCGCCGGACCGCTTCGAGGCGGCGACGACGGCGTCCCGCAGGTCGTCGGAGCCCATGACCCCGGCGGTGCGCATGCCCAGGGCTACCAGCTGCGCCCCGGTGAGGGTCGAGGTCTCCAGGAGCACGTCGGGCCGGTCCTCGGCGGCGCGGGCGATGGCGTCGGCCAGGACCACGCGGCCCTCGGCGTCGGTGTTGGTGATCTCGGCCTTCTTGCCGTTGCGGAAGGTGACCACGTCGGCGGGGCGGTAGGCGGTGCCGCTGGGCAGGTTCTCGGCGATGGGCACCGTTGCGGTCACCTCGACCGGCAGGCCCAGCTGGGCGACGAGGCACACGGTGGCGATCACGGCGGCGGCGCCGGCCATGTCGCTCTTCATGTCCTCCATCTTCAGCGCGGGCTTGATGGAGAGGCCGCCGCTGTCGAAGGTGATGCCCTTGCCGACGAGGGCGATCTTCTTGCGCGCGCCCGACCCGGCGTAGGTCAGGCGGAGCAGCCGCGGCTTGCGGGTCGAGCCGCTGCCGACGGCGAGTATGCCGCCGTACCCCCCGGCGGCCAGGGCGTCCTCGTCGAGGATCTCCGTGGACAGGCCCAGCTTCTCACCGGCGGCGGCACCCCGGGCGGCCAGCTCGGCGGGGAAGAGGTCGTTCGGCGGGGTGTTCACCAGGTCGCGGACGAGCGCGACGGCGTCCACGACTGCCCGCACCCGGCGCAGCGCCGTCTCGGCCGCGGCGGCACCGGGGACGACGATCGTGAACTCGCTCGGCGGGGCCTTGCGGTCACCGCCGAGGTCGGACTTGTAGGCGGTGAACTCGTAGGCGCCGAGCAGCGACCCCTCGCCGACGGCGTAGAGGCGGTCGGCGTCCGGCGTCCCGCCCACGGCGGCCAGCAGGCTGACGACCGAGCGACGTCCGGCCAGCGCGCGGCTGGCGGCGCCGGCGGCGCGACGGACCGCCTCCGAGCGGTAGGCCCCGGCGGCGTCCGGGGCGCCGAGACCCACGACGGCCACGACGGGGAAGGGGCCCTGCCCGAAGGAGGGCAGGCGGGTGACCTCGTCCTCCGCGCCGCGGGCGCCGAGGTCGGTCAGGGCCGGGAGCAGACGCCCACCGAGGAGGCGGTCGACCGCCTCGGCCCCCGGGGTGGGCAGCGGCCCGTCGGGGCCCTTGCCGACGGCGACGACGACGGCGTCCCCGGTCAACTTCTCGAGCGGATGGTCGGTGGCGGTGATCGTCGGCGGCACCGCTCGATCCTAGTCAGAGGACCCCGCTGCCCCCCGCGCCTCGCAGGCTCGCCGCGGGCCCCTGCAGCAGGGCCGTTAGCGTGCCCACCGTGAGCCCGCGGACCTCTCCTCTCCACGACCGGCACGTGGCGGCCGGCGCCAAGCTCGCCGACTTCAGCGGTTGGTCGATGCCGATCGAGTACGCGGGCGGTGGCGTCCTCGCCGAGCACGCGGCAGTGCGCGACGGCGTGGGGCTCTTCGACGTCTCCCACCTGGGAACCGGCACCGTGCGCGGTCCCGGCGCGGCGGCGTTCGTGGACGAGTGCCTCACCAACGACCTCGGCCGGATCGGTCCCGGCCAGGCCCAGTACACGCTCTGCTGCGACCGCGACGGCGGGGTCGTCGACGACCTGATCGTCTACCTGCACGGCCCGGACGACGTCCTGCTGGTGCCCAATGCCGCCAACGCCGCCGACGTGCTCGGGCGGCTGGCCGACGCAGCGCCGTCCGGCATCACCGTCAACGACCGGCACACCGAGGTCGCCGTCCTCGCCGTCCAGGGGCCGAGGGCGCTGCAGGTCCTCGAGCTGCTCGGCCTCCCCGGCGAGCTGGACTACATGTCGTTCGTGACCGGGACCGGCGGTGGCGGGGCCGAGGTGACGGTCTGCCGGACCGGCTACACCGGCGAGCACGGCTACGAGCTGCTCGTCGACGCCGACCGGGCGGTCGAGACCTGGGACGCGGTGCTGGAGGCCGGCGAGGCGGAGGGCATCCGGCTCTGCGGCCTCGGCGCGCGCGACACCCTCCGCACCGAGATGGGCTATCCGCTGCACGGGCACGAGCTCTCGCGGGAGATCACCCCTGTCCAGGCGCGCGCCGGCTGGGCGGTCGGCTGGAAGAAGCCCGCCTTCTGGGGCCGGGAAGCGCTCCTGGCCGAGAGGGAGGCCGGTCCGGCCCGCCTGCTGTGGGGCCTGCGCGCCTCCGGGCGGGGCATCCCGCGGCCCGGCATGGCCGTGCTCGACGCCGCCGGCACCCGCGTCGGCGAGGTCACCAGCGGCACGTTCTCCCCGACGCTCCGCACCGGCATCGCGCTCGCGCTGATCGACACCGCGGCCGGTGCTGCCGAGGGCACCGAGCTGGCCGTCGACGTCCGTGGCCGCGCGCAGGACGTGACGGTGGTCAAGCCGCCGTTCGTCGCGTCACACGTGCGTTAGGCGTTCTTCCGGGTCGGGTCGCTGTCGTCCTTCTTCGGCTCGGGCGACTCCGGCAGGGTGTCGGCCATCTTCGCGTCACGGGCTCCCATGGGCTGCGGCTCGCCGGTCGTGGTGTCGTGCGCGGTCTGGTGCTCGGCCTCGGAGTTGATCTCCGCGCCCAGCAACACCAGGTAGCAGGTCAGGTAGAGCCACAGCATCAGCACGATGACGCCGGCGATCGCGCCGTAGGTCTTGTCGTAGGACCCGAAGTTGTCGACGTAGATCGCGAACCCGACACTCACCGCGGCCCAGATCACGGTCACGATGACCGCACCCAGGCTGACCCAGCTGAATCGCGGGGCGTCACGGTCGGGCGCCGCCCGGTAGAGGACGGCGAGGGACCCGGCGAACACCGCGAGCAGGAGGACCCACCGCGCCACCTGGGCGAGGATCGTCCCCACGATCCCCAGGGGCAGCTGCTCGATGACCGCGGGCACGATGGCGACCAGACCGAAGGTCACCAGCACGAAGACGATCGCACCGAGGGTCAGCCCGAGGGAGAGCAGCTTCAGCTTGACGAAGTTGCGCGCCTCGACCTCGTCGTAGGCGAGGTTGATGGCGGTGACCAGGTTGCCCACGCCGCCGGACGCGCTCCACAGCGCGGCCAGGATGGACACGACGAGGCTGATGCTGAGCGCACTCCCGCTGTTGGCGACGATCGCCCGCAGCTGGTCGCCGATGAGGTCCGCGGCGCTGTCGGGCAACTGGGCCGACAGGTCCTCGATCTGGCGGGCCACCGTCTCCGGTGTGGCGACCAGCCCGTAGAGCGAGACGAGCGCGATCAGCGCCGGGAAGATCGACAGGAATCCGAAGAACGCGACACCGCCGGCGATGATCGGCATGTTGTCGGCCTTGTTCTCGGCCCACGCGCGCTTGAGGATCTGCTTCCACCCGCGCCACGGGATCTCGGTGGGCTTCTCCGCGTGGATGCCGGGCAGCTCCCTCTCGCTCGGGGCACCGGCGGGTGGCCGGTCCGGGTCGGGGTGGGGCGGCGCCGACGCCGCCTTGGCCGCCGCCGCCCGGCGGGCGGCCTTCTCCTCGACGCGCTCGCGGATCCGGTCGACGGCGCTCTCGCGGTGCCTGGTGCCGGTCATGGCGTTCCCCCTGCGTGCTGGGCCGTCTCGCGGCCGGTGGTCGTACCTGGAGCCGGCCTGCGGTCTCCCGGGCCGCCTCGAGTGGCTTCAGTCGCCCGGCCACGCGCCCGTGAGCTGCTTGAAGCCGCGGGCACCCGCCCGGTCGATGGCGGCCTTGGTGGCGGCGAAGATCGCGCCCTGGATGGCCGCGGCGAGCACGACCTCCTTCATCGAGTACTCGCTCTGGAGGGCGCTCGGGGCGTCGTCCTCGTTCGCGACGGCCTTCCAGACCTGCTTGAAGACGATCCCGGACAGGGTTCCGGCCAGGATGCCGGCGATCAGGCCGATCGGCCGATAGGCCAGCTTGGCTCCCTTGGCCTTCTTCGCTGCCTTGCTCAACGCTTCCTCCTCGTGTGGGCGCGCCGTTCAGCGCGCTTCCGTCGCAAGATCACCACTCCGGCCACCAGTCCCACCAGTGCAACCGCCGCGCCGATCACCGCCGGCGGGCTCTCCCGGTAGGTCTCGACCGCGGTGTCCCGGACCCGGTAGGCCCGCTCCCTGGCCCGGGAGGGGACGTCCAGCCGTGCGCTGAGCTCGTCGACGGTGCGGCTCAGCTTGGCGCGGGTGGCCTCGATCTCTGCCTGGATCTCCTCCGGGTCCCTCGCACCCGTCACCGGGACGCCCCGGGGCGCTCAGGAGCGGACGGGGGAGTGGCTGCGGTCATCGGTCCTCCGGGTGGGCGGGTCGATGGAGGACCATGCCCGCCGGTGATCAGGGGTAATCCGCTCCTCCCCGTTCCATCCCGGGAGGCGTCGGTCACTAGCCTGCTGCCATGAGCTGGCACTGGCGCCTCGAGGACCCGACCGGTTCGGCCGTCGACCCCGCCTCGCTGGGGGTGGAGGTGCCGGAGACGGACAACCAGGGCGACGCCGAGTCGTGGCTGGGGGAGAACTGGCGGGAGCTCCTCGACCAGGGCGTCGCCACGGTCACGCTGTTCGACGGCGACGACGAGGTCTACGGCCCCATGGGGCTGGCCGCCCCCTGAAGGCCGCCGTCCGGGCCCGGCGCCGGGCCCGGACGGCAGAATTCATCCCCGGGCGGTCTTCGTCGGGTCACGCTCGACGACGTCGCCGAGGGCGGCGTCGATCCGCTCCAGGACGGCGGGGTCGAGCCGCACCCCGGCGGCCTTCACGTTGTCGTGGACCTGCTCGGGCCGGGACGCCCCGATGATCGCCGCCGCGACGTTCTGGTTCTGCAGCACCCACGCGATCGCCAGCTGCGCCATCGACAGACCGAGGTCGTCGGCGATCGGCCGCAGCTGCTGCACCCGGCCGAGGATCTCCTCGGTGAGGAAGCCGCGCATCGACTGACCCGCCTCGGCGTGGCCTGCGCGGCTGTCGGCGGGAGGCTGCTCGCCGGGCCGGTACTTGCCGGTGAGGATGCCCTGGGCCAGCGGCGACCAGACGATCTGGGAGATCCCCTCCTTCTCCGAGGTCGGTACGACCTCGGCCTCGATGACCCGCCACAGCATCGAGTACTGCGGCTGGTTGCTGATCAGCTGGATGTCCAGCTCCCGCGCCAGTGCGGCGCCGGCGGCGATCTGCTCGGCGTTCCACTCGCTGACGCCGATGTACAGGGCCTTGCCGGCGCGCACGAGGTCGGCGAAGGCGGTCATCGTCTCCTCGAGCGGCACCGTCGTGTCGTAGCGGTGGGCCTGGTAGAGGTCGACGTAGTCGGTCTGCAGCCGTTCCAGCGAGGCGTGGCAGCTCTCGATGATGTGCTTCCGGCCGAGTCCCCGGTCGTTCCGGCCGCGGCCGGTCGGCCAGTAGACCTTGGTGAAGAGCTCGTAGGACGAGCGGCGCCGGCCGGCCAGCGCGCGGCCGAGCACGGACTCGGCCTTGGTGCCGGCGTAGACGTCGGCGGTGTCGAAGGTGGTGATGCCGGCGTCGAGGGCGGCGCTCACGCAGGCCAGCGCGGCGTCCTCCTCGACCTGGCTCCCGTGGGTGAGCCAGTTGCCGTAGGCGATCGCGGAGATGGTCAGGCCGGAGCGGCCGAGGCGTCTGAATTCCACGAGGCGCGACGTTAGTAGAAGGACCTCCTGCCCCCACCGCTCGCAAGCTCGCGGCGGGCCCCTGCAGGAGAGCCGGTTCAGACCTGGGCGCCCAGGGGGACGTCGGGCTTCGGGAAGCGCCAGCGGCGGATCATCGTGGCGCGGCTGATGCCGTACCAGACGAGGCCGCGGGTCTTCGTCGTCGCCGGGTGGCGCTCGGCGATCGCGCGCTTGATCTTCCGGCTGAGGACGACCGAGTCGACGATCAGCAGCAGGAAGAAGCCGAAGAGCAGGAAGCTCGCGTAGTTGCGGACCACCAGGCTGGGCACGATCGTGCCGATCAGCGCGACGCCGGCGATGGCCAGGAAGAAGCTGCCGATGTTGCGGCGCGAGTCGACCAGGTCCCGCACGAGCTTGCGCTCGGGGCCGCGGTCGCGCGCCGGCAGGTAGGCGTCGTCGCCACGCGCGGCGCCCTGCCGGGTCTCCGCACGCCGGGCGGCCTGCGTCTGGCGCATGCGCTTGTATGCCTCCTTCCGGGTGGTGGGAGGGGGCGGCGGCGGGCCGGCACGGCGTCCCTGGGCCTCGCTGCGCTTGGGTGTGGGACGGCCCTTGCCCGATGCCCGCACGAGCTGCTCGGTCAGGTCCGCGGAGGCGCCCGAGGCGGTGTCGACGGTCGTCTCGGCGCGGTCACGGCGGCCGGGCAGGCGGAGCTTCACGAGCTCGAAGTCTACGTGTGTGGGGAAGGAGACCCGGGAACTTCCCTCTGGCGCCGTACAGTGGGTGCAGCAGGGAAGAGCATGCGCCGCTGCGGTGTTGCTGCCTGCAGTACGTGCCGTAGCGGGCACTCTCGGATTGGGAGGACACACATGTCGGTGCAGGACACCACGACCCTCGACGGCGGGGCCCCCAGCGTCACCGGCGTCGTGCTCAGCGACCCGGCGGCCTCGAAGGTCAAGGCCCTGCTGGACCAGGAGGGCCGTGACGACCTCCGACTGCGCATCGCGGTCCAGCCGGGCGGCTGTTCCGGGCTGCGGTACCAGCTCTTCTTCGACGAGCGGTTCCTCGACGGCGACCAGACCTACGAGTTCGGCGGCGTCGAGGTCATCGTCGACCGGATGAGCGGCCCGTACCTGGGCGGCGCGGTCATCGACTTCGTCGACACGATCGAGAAGCAGGGCTTCACGATCGACAACCCCAACGCCGGCAGCTCCTGCGCCTGCGGGGACTCGTTCAGCTGAGCCGCCGCTCGCTCGTCGAGCGTTGAACCGCTGAGGCCCGGAATCGCTGCGATTCCGGGCCTCACTGGTACTGCGGTCAGAGCCGCACCGGATAGACGGTCTCCGGCACCTCGGGCGTGATGCGCTCCTCCACGAAGATGCCGTGCCAGACCATGAACACCAGCAGCGTCCACAGCTTGCGCGAGTAGTCGACCGGCGAGCCGCTGCGCTGGTTGTCCCGGTGGGCGATGAGCATCGCCAGGACCTGCTGCTTGTCCAGCCACTCGTCGGTCAGGCTCTCCTCGATGATCTGCCGCGCCCAGTCGTGCAGCGGCTCGGCCAGCCAGTAGCGGGTCGGCACCGGGAAGCCCAGCTTGCGGCGGTTGAGCACGTGCGGCGGCACGATCTGCTCCAGGGCCCGCCGCAGCGCGTACTTCGTCGTCTCCTTGGTCACCCGCTGGTCGACCGGCAGCGTGCTGGCGACCGTGAAGACCTCGGGGTCGAGGAACGGCACCCGCAGCTCCAGCGAGTTGGCCATCGTCATCTTGTCGGCCTTGACCAGGATGTCGCCGCGCAGCCAGGTGAACAGGTCCACGTACTGCATGGCGGTGACGTCGTCGTAGCCGGCCGCCCGGGTGCGCTCGTACAGCTCGCGGGTGACCGTCACGTGCGACTGGTCGGCGTCGTGGGTGCGGAGGAAGCCCAGTTCGTCGTCCCGGAACAGCCGGGCGTTGCCGTAGTAGCGCTCCTCCAGCGGGATGGCGCCCCGGCGCAGGAGGTCCTTGCCGCGCATGCCGTCGGGCAGCCTCGTCGAGATCCGGCCGAGCGCGCGGCGGATGCCCGTGGGCAGCTTCTCGAAGGCAGCCAGCGACAGCGGCTCGCGGTAGATGTTGTAGCCGCCGAACAGCTCGTCGGCGCCCTCGCCGGAGAGCACGACCTTGACGTGCTTGCGGGCCTCGCGGGCGATGAAGTACAGCGGCACGAGGGCCGGGTCGGCGACCGGGTCGTCGAGGTACCAGACGACCAGCGGGATCGAGTCGGCGAACTCCTGGGGAGTCACCACCTTGGTGATGTGCTCGACGCCGATGGCGGCCGCGGACTCCGCGGCCACGTCGATCTCGGAGAAGCCCTCGCGCTCGAAGCCGGTCGTGAAGGTGAGCAGGTTCGGGTTGTACCGCTTGGCCAGGGCGGCGATGGCCGTGGAGTCGATACCGCCGGACAGGAACGACCCCACCGTGACGTCGGCCCGCATGTGCATCCGCACCGAGTCGTCGAGGACGTCTGCGATGCGGTCGTAGAGGGCCTGCTCCTCGTTCTTCGCGACCGGCCGGATCGGGAACGAGGGGTGGAAGTAGCGCTTCGTCGACAACTCGCCGCCGACGACGGTGAAGCTCGTGCCGCTCTCGATCCGGCGGATGCCGCGGTGCAGGGTCGCCGGCTCCGGGACGTACTGCAGCGTCAGGTAGTGCTGCAGGGACGCCGGGTCGACGCCGCCGGCGGCCTTGCTGCCGCCCAGCATCTCCAGCACGGCCTTCTTCTCCGAGCTGAAGACCAGCCCGCCGTCGGCGAGGCGGGCGGTGAACAGCGGCTTGATCCCGAACGGGTCGCGGGCGCCGAACACCGTGTGCTGCTGCGTGTCCCAGATCAGGAAGGCGAACATGCCCCGCAGCCGCTGGACGACGTCCTCACCCCAGTGGTGGTACCCGGCGACGATCGCCTCGGTGTCGCCCTCCGTGGCGAAGGTCGCCCCCTCGGCGGCGAGCTCGGCCCGCAGCTCCAGGTAGTTGTAGATCTCGCCGTTGAAGACGATCCGGTAGCGGCCGTCGGCGTAGGGCATCGGCTGGTGGCTGTGCTCGATGTCGATGAAGGACAGCCGGTTGAAGCCGAACACCGCCCGGTCGTCCCACCAGGCCTCGTTCTCGTCGGGGCCCCGGTGGCGCATGCAGTGCTGCGCCTCCTTGACCCCGGTCACCGTGGCGTCGTCCACCCGGTCGGCGTCGGTCGAGAAGTAGGCGAGCAGGCCACACATCAGGCGCAGGTCCTCGGGAGTGGGGAGGGGTTCAGGAGGGGGGAGGGCAGCGCGTCACACGCGCTCGCCGGCACGCATCTTGCGGGTGACCGTGTGCTCGGCGAGGAAGGACAGGAAGGGGACGGTGCCGGCCAGCACGGTGAGCACCGTGCCCTTGAGGCTCCACCGGGCGCGCAGCGCGAGGTCGACGGCCGACAGGAAGAAGAGCGCGTACAGCCAGCCGTGCGCGGTGCCGAGCACCGTCACCGCGGTGGGCATGTCCGCGAAGTACTTCAAGGGGACGGCGACCACCACCAGCAGGATCAGCAGGACGCCGACGACGTTGGCCATGACGCGGTAGCGGCCCAGTGCCGCGGTGATCGCCTGCTCGGAGTCGCGGGCCGGAGCGGTGCGGTCAGCCATTGCGGGCGCCCCGCTGGCCGAGGGCCTTCTCGTTGAGCTCGGCGAGGTAGGCGTTGTAGGCGGCCAGCTCGGGGTCTCCTGACGTGTCGATGCGCGGGCGCTGGTAGAGGACGACGTCCTTGCCCGGCGCGCCGTCGTCCGGGTCGCGGTGCAGCTCGATGCGGACCATGCGGAGGTAGAACCACAGGCCCATGAAGCCGTAGAGCGGCCACTGCAGCGCGTAGCTCCAGTTCACCGCCCCACCGCCGGCCTCGGCCTTGGACAGCTGCCAGTAGCCGAGGAAGAAGGTGGCCACGAACAGGGCCGCGACGAGGAGGTGCAGGAGCAGCCACTTGGGGGTCAGCAGCCGGGAGAACACGCTCCTGACTGTAACCGCCGGGCGTCGGGCACCGGTCGGGCTCGGTGCGTGCGCGCGCCCGTCGGGGCGTCCGGGAAGGGTGGCGGCGGCGACCCGCCGGTCCGGTGTCTCCGGTGGTCAGCCGCCGTGCGGAGTCGGCTAGTCTCGCCCCACACTGTGATCGGCGTGGATGCCGTCTGCCGGAAGCGGTCGGACGATCCCGCTGGGGAACCGCCCGGGGCACCGCGGCGGAGGACGAGGAGGCAGCGAGCAGTGGCTCGAGGCAGCAGGCTCGCGCGGCTGGCCGCGCTCGGTGTCCTGGGGGCGCTGACCCTCAGCGGGTGCAGCATGCCCAACAACGAGTTCTGGCGGTTCGGGTGGCCGGACGGCATCACCGACGAGGCCGCCGACATGCGGGAGCTGTGGACCGGCTCGGTCATCGCGGCCCTGCTCGTCGGGTTCGGCGTCTGGGGCCTGATCCTCTGGTCGGTCGTCCGGCACCGGAAGCGTGGCGACGAGCTGCCGAAGCAGACGGCCTACAACCTGCCGCTGGAGATCGTCTACACGATCGTCCCGTTCCTCATCATCGCCGGCCTGTTCTTCTTCACCGTGGTCGTGCAGAACCGGGTGCAGGAGCGCAGCGACACCCCCGACGAGACGATCGCCGTCAACGCGTTCAAGTGGAACTGGCAGTTCGTCTACCCGGAGACCGAGGGTGAGGACGGCCTGCCCGTCAGCACGGTGGGCACCAGTTCCGAGATCCCGATCCTGGTTCTGCCCACCGACCGGACCATCCGCTTCGAAGTCGCCTCGGCCGACGTCATCCACTCGTTCTGGGTGCCGGAGTTCCTCTTCAAGCTCGACGTCATCCCCGGCAACGAGAACGGCCGCGACAACGTCTTCGAAGTGACCGTCCGCGAGGAGGGCGCCTACGTCGGCCGCTGCGCCGAGCTGTGCGGCACGTACCACGCGTACATGAACTTCGAGGTCCGTGCGGTGTCCGGCGACGACTACGACGCCTACCTCGAGGCCCGCGAGTCCGGCATGGGCACGTTCGAGGCGCTCGAGGAGATCGGCCAGCCCGGACTCTCCTCGGCCACGACGCCGTTCGAGGACCTGCAGAATAAGCAGCTCAACCAGCAGTCCGCCGGTGGCTGAGTCCCTCGCCGCGTCGTCCGCCGTCGCGCCCCTGAACGCTCCGAGGAACGAGGAGGACCGGCCGTGAAGGTCGAGTCGATCATCTTCAACATCATCGCGGTCTTCTGCGTCGTCGCCGCGGTCGTCTACGGTTTCTGGGCCAAGGAGCCCATCGGCACCACGGCGCTCGTGCTGTCGGCCGGCCTCACCGGGCTGATCGGCGGGTTCTTCTGGTTCGTGTCCCGCCGCATCGACGCCCGCCCCGAGGACCGCAAGGACGCCGACATCGCCGACGGTGCCGGCGAGCTCGGGTTCTTCAGCCCCGGCAGCTACTGGCCGTTCGGTCTGGCGCTGTCCGCGGCGCTCATGGGCCTGGCGCTGGCCTTCTTCTACTCCTGGCTGATCCTCATCGCGGGCGCCGCGCTGCTGATCACGATCGGCGGCCTGCTGTTCGAGTACTACACGGGGCAGAACGCCACGCAGAGCTGATCTGAGCGCCTCCGAAGGGCCCCTCCCGCCGTCGGCGGGAGGGGCCCTTTCGCCGTGCGGGGGACCGCTCTCGGGGAGTTCCTCCTGCTCTCGGAGTCCTGCAGGACCCCTGGACCACGACCAGCACTCCAGACGCGCCGTGGCGGCGAGTGCCAGGCGACAGTGTGCGCCGGTGAGCAGCTCGGGACCCTCGAGCTGCCTCTCCGCGCACACCGTCGTCCGGACGACGGGGCACGGCCGGCGCGAGCGACACGTGCCGGCACAACGGGGCTCGATGGGCCACCACGTGCAGCAGGGCCCCGGTGGAGTCCACCGGGGCCCTGCTGGTTGGTGCTGCCGGATGCGCTCTAGTCGCGCGGCTCCTGCGGCCGGCCACCTTCGGACGGTCGGCCGCCCTCGGTCGGACGCCCGGACGACGTGAGCTCGCGGCTCTCCTCGCCGGCGGCCAGGCCCCGGCCCTCGGCCTGCTGCTCCAGCTCGACCTGCGACGGCTCCTCGATGGGCGTGAAGAACCCGCGGATGGCCCGGCGCGCGCCACCCACCTGGTTCATCTTCTTCGGCACCGGCGCACCGCCGTAGGCGAGGGAACCGTGCCCGTGCTCGTCGACCGGGCCCAGCGGCTGGTGGACCTCGATGAACTCACCGCTCGGCAGCCGACGGATGACCCCGGTCTCGATGCCGTGCTCGAGTACCTCGCGGTCGTGCTGCTGCAGACCCAGGCAGATGCGGTACGTGATCACGTAGGCGATCGGCGGCAGGACGATGACGCCGATGCGACCGACCCAGGTCATCGCGTTGAGGCTGATGTCGAACTTGTCGGCGATGACGTCGTTGCCGCCGGCCACCATGAGCCAGAGGTAGAAGGTCAGCGCCATGGCGCCGAGCGAGGTCCGCACCGGCACGTCGCGCGGCCGCTGGAGCAGGTGGTGCGAGGCCGTGTCCTTCGTGAGCTTCCGCTCGATGAAGGGGTACAGCGCCAGGACCGTGAACATCGCACCGGCGATGACGACCGTCGGCCAGAACAGCGCCGGGACGTTGTAGTCGCCGGGCAGGTTGATGTCCCAGGCCGGGAAGATGCGGGTCGATCCGTCGAGGAACCCGATGTACCAGTCGGGCTGGGACGCGGCGGACACCTGCGCCGGGTTGTACGGGCCCCAGAGCCAGACCGGGTTGATCTGGACCAGGCCACCGAGCGCCGCACAGACCCCGAACACCACGAAGATGAGTCCGGTCGCCTTCGCGGCGAAGGTCGGGAAGAGCCGGTTGCCGACGACGTTGTGCTCGGTGCGGCCCGCGCCGGGGAACTGGGTGTGCTTCTGCTTGACCAGGATCAGCAGGTGCAACCCGATGAGGGCCAGCAGGATCGCCGGGATGAGCAGGACGTGGACGATGTAGAAGCGCCCGATGATCTGCTCGCCCACGAAGTCACCGTTGAAGACGGCGAAGTGCGCCCAGGTGCCGATGACCGGGACCGACAAGAGGATCGCGCTGATGATGCGGAGCCCTGTACCCGACAGCAGGTCGTCGGGGAGCGAGTAGCCGGTGACACCTTCGAGCAGGGCGAGCACCAGCAGGACGACGCCGATCAGCCAGTTCGTCTCGCGCGGCTTGCGGAAGGCGCCGGTGAAGAAGATGCGCAGCAGGTGCACGACGATCGAGGCGACGAACAGCAGGGCCGCCCAGTGGTGCAGCTGGCGCATGAACAGCCCGCCGCGGACGTCGAACGACAGGTTGAGCGTCGAGTCGTAGGCGGCCGACATCTCCACGCCGCGCAGCGGCGCGTACGAGCCCTCGTAGACGACCTCGCGCATGGAGGCGTCGAAGAAGAAGGTCAGGTAGGTGCCGGACAGCAGCAGGATCAGGAAGGAGTAGAGCGCGATCTCGCCGAGGAGGAACGACCAGTGGTCCGGGTAGACCTTGTTCATGGTGCGGCGGAGCCACGGCGAGACGAGCATCCGCTCGTCGATCTCGTAGCCCGCCTTGCCCAGCTTGGTCGTCGGGACACCCGGCGCGGTGGCGGTGCGTGCCATCAGATGCGCTCCCGGTTCCAGTAGGTGGGGCCTACGGCCTCAATGTAGTCGCTGCGTGCGATGAAGAAGCCCTCGTCGTCGACACCGATCGGCAGCTGCGGGAGCGCCCGGGTGGCCGGTCCGAACACCGGCTTCGCGCCCTGCGTGACGTCGAACTGCGACTGGTGGCAGGGGCAGAGGATCCGGCTGGTCTCCTGCTCGTAGAGCGAGACGGGGCAGCCCGCGTGGGTGCAGATCTTGGAGTACGCGACGTACTCGCCGTAGGCGAAGTCCGCGTGGCCCTCGCGCGGCTGGAGGGACTCGAGCTGCTCGGGGCGGAGCCGGATGAGCATCGTCGCGGCGTCGGCCTGGCGGTTGCCACCGGGCACGGCCGGGAAGACGGTCTCCAGCGAGCCGGGCTGCTGGTCGCCGGGGCGGATGGGCGTGCCGTCGTTGCGCACCAGGCGCACGCCGTCGGCCCAGGCGGTGGTGCCGAGCGGGTTGCCCTTGCTGGGGTTCTTGATCAGCCCACCCAGCGGCATGATCAGCATCAGGCCGACCCCGCCGCCCATCAGCAGCAGCGACCGGGTGATCAGCTTGCGCCGGGCGAGCCCGCTGTTGTGGTAGCCGCCGACGAGCGTGGCGCCGGCCGTCACGCGGTCGAAGTGCGACCCGTCGTGCTTGTCCTGCACCGCGGTCTCGTGCG
Organism: Blastococcus sp. CT_GayMR20; assembly: GCF_004570345.1. The sequence goes on from NZ_SPQM01000008.1 coordinate 80,885, forward strand.
GCAGGAGCTTCTTGGTGAAGAGCACCAGTCCGAAGCCGACGCAGAGCAGGGACAGCCCCATGAAGAGCCCGAGCATCGGCGTGAAGAGCGCGCTCCAGCCGCCCTCGGTGATGTCCCAGTGCCAGTCCGGCAGGAACCATCCGGAACCGACGTAGACGACCACGAAGAGGAAGGCGAAGAGCCCGGCGAGGGCGAAGACCAGGCCGACCTGGCGGATCGCCCGCTTCTCCAGCACCGAGCCGGGCTCGGGACCCGGGTCCACGTGCATGATCTCGACGCCGTCGTACCGCGCGCCCAGCCGGTCCAGCTCGATGCGGCTCATCGCCGCGAGCTGCTCCGGCGTGTAGTCGTCGTCCGGACCCCCGTACAGCGGGCCGGGAACGTCCGCGCCGCCGGTCGAGCCGGGCCGCATGTCCCGCGTGGTCACGCCGTCTCCTCGCTGGCGCTCGTCGTCAGCGCGCCCAGTAGTGCTCCATCGATTCGTGAGCTCGCGAGCTCGCTCACGCCTTGCTCCCCATCCAGAAGATTCCGAACATGAGGGCGCCGATGCCGACGACCCAGATGACCAGACCCTCACCCACGGGGCCGATGCGGCCGATGCCGGCGCCGCCCGGGTCGGCCTGGCCCTGGATGGTCTGGACGTAGTTGATGATCGAGCGCTTCTCCTCGGGGGTCAGCTGGTTGTCCCCGAAGACCGGCATGTTCTCCGGCCCGGTCAGCATCGCGGTGTAGATCTCCATGTCGTTGGAGTCGGCCAGCGACGGGGCGGCCTTGCCCGAGCTGAGCGCGCCGCCCTCACCGACGAAGTTGTGGCACGAGGCGCAGTTGAGCCGGAAGAGCTCGCCGCCCTCGGCGAGGTCCCCGTCGCGCAGGTCGCCGGAGGGGAGCGTCGGGCCGCCGCCGTTGGCCTGGACGTAGGCCATCAGCTGATCGATCTCCTCGTCGGAGAACACCGGGGGCTTGTCCGGTGCGTCCGCCTCCTGGCGCACCAGCGGCATGCGACCGGTGTGCACCTGGAAGTAGACGGCCGCCTCGCCGACGCCGATCAGCGACGGACCGCGGTTGGGCACGCCCTCGAGGTTCTCGCCGTGGCAGGTGATGCAGCTCCGCTCGTACAGCTCGCGGCCGGCCGCCTCCGCCGCGGACTCGGACGGCTCGTCGGCGGCCTGGGCGGGGGAGAACACCGAGTACAGCGCGCCGGTGAGGACGAGGGCGGTCATCAGGCCGGCGACGTTGGCCAGCCGACGGCGCTGCTTCGAGCGACGGCGGGCGCGGGCCCGCACGGCGGGGTTGCCGGCCATCGGGTCTCCGTCGGCGAGCGGGGCGTCGGAGTGCGCGTTCGTGGTGGACACCGGTTCCCTAGCGGATCAGGTAGATCGTGGCGAACAGCCCGATCCACACGACGTCGACGAAGTGCCAGTAGTAGGAGACCACGATCGCCGAGGTCGCCTGCGCCGGCGTGAAACGGCCCATGGTGGACCGGATGAGCAGGTAGATGAACGCGACGAGCCCGCCGATGACGTGCAGGGCGTGGAACCCCGTCGTGAGGTAGAAGACCGAGCCGTAGGTCGACGACGAGATGGTCGTGTCGTGGTCGGTGACCAGGACGCGGTACTCGTTCGCCTGGGCGAGCACGAAGATCAGGCCCATCACGAAGGTGATCGTGAACCAGCGCCGGAGGCCGTAGACGTTGCCCTGCTCCGCCGCGAAGACACCGAACTGGCAGGTGACCGACGACAGCACCAGGACGATGGTGAAGACCAGGGCGTACGGCAGGTTCAGCTCGGTCGGCTCCGGCGGCCACCCGTCGGTGGCCCGGGCTCGCGCGGTGAAGTACATGGCGAACAGCCCGGCGAAGAACATCAGCTCGCTGGAGAGCCAGATGATCGTGCCGACGCTGACCATGTTCGGTCTGGTCAGGGAGTGCACCCGTGAGGTGTCGAAGGTGCTGCTCGCGACGGGGGCCGTTGTCACGTTGGTCATCATGGCATCGGCAGGGGGCCGCGACGACTGCGGGTGCGACGGGCGTGGCGGCAAAGTGATCAGCTCTTTATCGCCCCACCCGGCTGCGCGGGAATCGGCGGGGCCGGCACTAGGCTCGCCGGCGTGAGTTTCGCCGCCGACAACGCCGCCTCCCCGGCCACCGTGCTGGTCTACAGCCACCGGGCCGCCACCCGCGACGCCGTGCGGACGGCGGTCGGCCGTCGCCCCGCGGCCGACGTCGGTCCGCTGACCTGGCTGGAGTGCGTGACGGGCGACGAGGTCATCGCGGCCGTCGACCGCGGCGGCGTCGACCTCTGCATCCTCGACGGCGAGGCGCAGCCCATGGGCGGGCTGGCCCTGGCGCGGCAGATGGACCAGGAGGTCGCCGACCGGCCCGCCGTCTGCGTGCTCATCGCGCGGCAGGCCGACCGGTGGCTCGCGCACTGGTCCCGCGCCGAGGCGACCCTGCCGATGCCGGTCGACCCGCTCACCGCTCCGGAAGTCGTCGCGGACCTGCTGCGGCAGCACGCGCAGCGTCCCGTCTTCCGCCGGTGAGCGCGGCGCCGCCGGCGCGTCCGACCTGGCCGGCTCTCTTCACCCGGCTGCTGGGCCGCCAGGACCTCTCCGCGGCTGAGGCCTCGTGGGCCATGCGCGAGGTCATGACGGGCGAGGCGACGCCCGTGCAGGTCGCGGCCTTCGCGATCGCGCTGCGGGCCAAGGGGGAGTCGGCCGAGGAGGTCGCCGGTCTCGCCGCGGAGATGCTCGCCCGGGCGACGCCCGTGGACCTGGCGCTCGACTGCGTCGACATCGTCGGCACCGGCGGCGACGGCGCCCACACCGTGAACATCTCGACCATGGCCGCTGTGGTCACCGCCGCCGCCGGCGTCCCGGTCGCCAAGCACGGTGGCCGCGCCGCGTCGTCATCCTCCGGGGCGGCGGACGTGCTCGAGGCGCTCGGCGTGACCATCGACCTGCCGGCCGCGGGTGTGGCCCGCTGCGTGCACGAGGCAGGGATCGGGTTCTTCTTCGCTCCGGTGTTCCACCCCGGCATGCGACACGCCGGCGGGCCGCGCCGGGAGATGGGCATCCCCACCGTCTTCAACTTCCTCGGCCCGCTGACCAACCCCGCCCGCCCGGTCGCTGCTGCCGTCGGTTGCGCCGACAGCCGGATGGCGCCGGTGATGGCCGCGGTGCTCGCTGCACGCGGGGCCCGGGCACTGGTCTTCCGGGGGGACGACGGCCTCGACGAGCTGACCACGGCGACGACGTCCTCGGTCTGGGTGGTCCGCGACGGCGAGGTCACCCCCGACCGGCTGGACCCCGGTGCCCTCGGCATCCCGGTCTCCGCGCCCGACGCGCTGCGGGGTGGCACCCCCGATGTCAACGCCGACGCGTTCCGGCGGCTGCTCGCGGGTGAGAAGGGTGCGGTTCGCGACGCCGTCGTGCTGAACGCGGGCGCCGCGCTGGCGGCCTTCGACGAACGTGCGGCCCGGCTGCACGACGCCGTCGGCGCGGGCATGGACCGCGCCGCCGCCGCGATCGACGACGGCCGCGCGGCTGCGCTGCTCGACCGCTGGATCGCGGTCAGCCGAGCCGCGTCGGGCTAGTCGGCGCTCTCGAAGCCGATCGCGAACGCCGCCTCGAGGTCGTGCCGGGAGTAGGCGCGGAAGGCGATGTGGGTCTCGGTCTCGAGCACGCCCGGCACCTTGTTGATGCGGCCGGCGATCACCTCGGCGACCTGCTCGAACTCCCGCACCCGGACGATGGCGATCAGGTCCACCTCGCCGGCGGTCGAGTAGACCTCGCTGACCCCGTCGAGGTCGGCGATCGCCCCGGCGACCTCGGGGATCGCGTCGGTGGCCGCGTCGATCATGACGATGGCGGTGATCACGCGGGCGATGCTAGCCGGGCCTGGGGGCGCCCGCCCGCACCCCCGGACACCCGCTCGGGGCGGGCGCGCGTGCCGAGGGATCGGCCGTCGGCGAACGGGTCCCGCCCGGCCCGCCCGCTCTCGACGCGGGCCAGGAAGGCGTTGAACGCGCCAGTGCCGGGAGCCGGGCAGGCGAGGGTCCCGGTCAGTTCGACCAGGCGCGTCCCGGGCTTCTCCATCCAGCGGAGCACCAGCTCCGTCTCGTCGACGGACGTGGCGTGCTCCCCGTCGGCGTCCGGCAGCGTCTCGGCCGTGGCGCGCAGGCCGGGCAGCATCCCGCGCACCGACGTACCGACCGGCGCGCAGCCGGCCGCCACGAGGCGGCCGCGACGGATCACCGACAGGTGCCAACCGTCGGCGCCGTCCGGCCGGGCGATGACCAGCTCCGGGACGGCGGCCAGCGACTCCAGCCGCTGCCGCCGCCGCACCGCCCGCACCAGGACGGCGACCCGGTCGCGCAGCACGGCCGCGTCCTCGTACCGCTCGCCGGCCGCGAGCCGGTCGACGCGGGCCAGGAGCGGTGCCACGAGGGCGCGCGGGTCGTGGTGGACGGCGGCGCGGAAGACCGCGGCGATCGCGGCGTACTCGTCCGCCGACTGGGCGCCGGTGCACGGGGCGCCGCACCGGCCCATCCCGGCCAGCGCGCAGGCCGCGCCCGAGGGTGCCCGGGCGGAGATCCGCATCGTGCACTGGCGCAGTGGCAGCGACTCGTGGACCGCGGCGGCGGCGGCGTCGGCGGCGCGCCGGTCGGGGAACGGCCCGAGGAAGACGCCGGCGCCCGGCCGGACCCGCCGCACGACCGACAGCCGGGGGAAGGGCTCCTCGGTCAGCCGGATCCACAGCGCGCGCTCGGGGAAGCGCGACCGGCGGTTGTAGCGCGGCTTGTGCTCGGCGATGAGCCGCAGCTCCCGGACGGCGGCCTCGAGGTCGTGCGCGCACGGGATCGCGTCCACCCGCTGGGACAGCGCCACCATCTCGGTGATCCGGCTCCGCTGCTCCCCGGCGGAGAAGTAGCTGCGCACGCGGCTGCGCAGGTCGTTGGACGTGCCGACGTACAGCGGCTCGTCGCGGGGCCCGCGGAAGAGGTAGACGCCCGGCCCGCGAGG